>NZ_CP125781.1:0-310047 GCF_030053895.1 Trabulsiella odontotermitis | reverse complement strand
GCGTTGGTTTGTTGGTCACCAGCGCCAGCGGCAAACCACCGGCATGCAACGCACCGAGCGTTTCGGCCACCGCCGGGAACAGAAAACTGCCCGCTTCGGCATGCTCGGCATAGTAACGATCAAACAGCTTACGCAGAATACGAACCTGCTCTTCTGCGGGAATATCGCTGTCATCTGCGGACGGTTTGCCCATCGTGGCGCGCAGCGTTGCGCGCTCCTGGCGCGCCCAGGTCAGCGCGCGCTGCATCAACACATCCGCACCGTTACCGATCCAGGTGATGACGCGTTCTTCGCCCGCGACCGGCAGTTCCAGCGCATACAGCGCGCTGTCAACGGCGGCGGTGAGCCCCGGCGCGCTGTCAACCAACGTCCCGTCGAGATCGAACGCAACGCCTTTTATCAACTGCATATTAATCATGACGTACCTTTGCCAGTTCACTACGCATGTCATCGACCACTTTCTTGTAGTCTGGCTGATCAAAAATAGCGGAACCGGCAACAAACATATCTGCGCCTGCCGCCGCGATTTCCGCGATATTACTTACCTTAACACCGCCATCCACTTCGAGACGAATGTCATAACCTGACTCATCAATGCGGCGGCGCACTTCACGCAGCTTTTCCAGCGTATGTGGAATGAACGACTGCCCGCCAAAGCCCGGGTTGACAGACATCAGCAAAATAACGTCAAGTTTGTCCATAACGTGATCGAGATAGGTCAGCGGGGTGGCAGGGTTAAACACCAGTCCCGCTTTACAGCCGTGTTCTTTAATCAGTTGCAGGGAACGGTCAACATGCTCGGAGGCTTCCGGATGGAAAGTAATAATGCTGGCGCCAGCCGCGGCGAAATCAGGAATGATGCGATCAACCGGTTTGACCATCAGATGCACATCCACCGGCGCTGTGATGCCGTATTTGCGCAGCGATTTCAGCACCATCGGGCCAATCGTCAGGTTCGGAACGTAGTGGTTATCCATCACGTCGAAATGAACGACATCCGCACCGGCAGCCAGTGCTTTCGCCGTCTCTTCACCCAGGCGGGCAAAATCAGCCGACAGAATTGAGGGGGCAATCAAATACTGTTTCATCCGCATCTCCTTGGGCGCCGGGCAGACCGGCGCGTGCATTATTTTTTAGCGGTCGATACGTTGACTGGGCGGTACAGCGCCAGCAGTTCGTCCACCTTTTTACGTGTGCCGCCATTACTGCTGATGCTGCGTCGCACTTTCACGACATGCAGTTTGGCCAGCTGATACCATTCGCGCGTCAGCGCCGTATCATGGTTCGAAATCAGCACCGGAATGTGGTTATTCACCAGCCCTTCCGCGAGCCGTGCCAGATGCGCCTGCTGTTCCAGACTAAAGCTGTTTGTGTGATACGCCGTAAAATTGGCGGTCGCAGAAAGCGGCGCATACGGCGGATCGCAATAGACAACGGTTTTGTTGTCGGCGCGCGCCAGGCTGTCAGCGTAGGACTCGCAATAGAAGTAAGCATTCTGCGCCTTTTGCGCAAAATGATACAACTCAGCTTCCGGGAAGTAGGGCTTTTTATAACGACCAAACGGTACGTTGAACTCACCCTTCAGGTTGTAACGGCACAAACCATTGTAACCATGCCGGTTCAGATACAAAAACAGCACCGCGCGTCGTAGCGGATCCTGACACTGGTTGAACTCATCACGAAACTGATAGTACAGCTCGGAAGTATTGGTCACAGGCGTAAACATTTCACGCGCGGCTGTGACGTACGTCTCCGTTTGCGTCTTAACGATGTTATAGAGACTGATCAGATCGCTGTTGATATCCGCAAGGATATAACGGGAAAAATCGGTATTGAGAAACACCGATCCGGCACCCACAAAAGGCTCAATCAGGCACTCGCCTTTCGGCAAATGCTTTTTGATGTCGTCGAGCAGGGGGTATTTCCCCCCTGCCCATTTCAAAAAAGCGCGATTTTTTTTCATGCTGTCTGGCTACTTACACACTTTCTCCGGCTGTGGAGAAGGGCTCCGACAGCATCCTGCGCTCCGGGCTTTTGCCCATGCATTACTTCAGATCGGCCTGGACCTGGTGCAACGGTTTTGCCCACGGGTTTTTTGCCTGAACATCGGCAGGCAGCGTGGTAACCGCGCGTTTCGCGTCATCTTTCGAGGCATAAACACCGCTCACCAGCACGTACCACGGCTGACCATTACGGGTAGTCTCATAGACAACGTAATTTTTCAGGTTTTCTTTCTTCGCCCAACCATTCAGGTTGTTGTAGTTAGACGAACTGCTGAGCTGCAGCGTGTAATGGCTTGACGGTGCAGACTTCAGCGAAGCCACATCACCTGCTGTTTTGCCGCCAGACGTCGCGGCCGGTGCCGTCGTGGCTGTCGCGGCAGGTTTTGTCTGCGCGGTCGCCGCTGGCGTGCTGGCCGGGGTGCTGGTCGGTTTTGGCTGCGCGACCGGTTTCGGCGCGCTGGTGGTGGTTTTCGCGGTCGCCTGTGGTTTTGTTTGTGGCTTCGCCTCAATCACCGCTTGTTTGCGTTCCGGGCGAGCAGGCGTCGTCTGACGCGGTGCGGGTTCGGTAGTGGCCGTCTGGCGCGGTGCCGTACTCGTCGTCCCCGCAGCACCATTACGCACTGGCGCAACGGTTGCCGGTTCCGTCGGTAATGTGGAGCCAACCGCGGCGTTGTCAATCTGGCCTTGCTGTTGGGTTAGCGCATTGTTCAGGTCGCCCTGCACTTCCACACGCTGCTGGCCTTCCGGTGCCGTGTTGACCTGGCCTTGCGTCGGCGTAGAGGAAATAGGCGGCACGGAGACGTCCTGCGGCGCATTGTTTGCCGTCTGGCCGCCAGCGGTGTCGCCCGGCGCTGGTTGGGCGCCGTTCGCTTGATCGGTCGCCGTGCTACCGGAAAGATCAATGCTGCGTTCGGTAGATGCGGTTTGTTCGTTTGAAGAAGGCGTGGATGGCGCCTGCAGCGCAGAGCCGATGCCGATAATCAGCAACAGCAGAACCAGGATCCCCAGCCCCATCATGATGTACTGGCGAGACGCCGGTTTACTGGCAGCGGCTTTTTTACGTTTACGTGGGCGGCGCTCAACCGAAGCGTCCTGCTCTTCATATTCGTCGTCAGATTCGTAATACTCTTCTTCCTCTTCACGCGCCCGGCGGGCGTGCGTCGGACGACGATCGTCCGTATCAAAGTCCACATCATCAAAGTTGATCTGTGGCTCATTATCGCGATCGGAAGACTGACGAGAACGACCAGCACGACGATCGCTGGGATCGGGCTTCAGCTCGTCTTCTGGTTTGAATTCATCCATTTAACACCCCACTAAAAGGCGTGTGCCTGAGACGGTTGCACATCACCTGAAACTGACTTTTTTATTTGAGCTCCTGCTGAGTATCAGCAATTGCGTCCAGAACTACCTGGTGCGACACTCCGCCGCGTACTTCACTTTTCCCTATTGCCAGCGGCAGCACTAAACGCAGCTCACCAGCCAGTACTTTCTTATCGCGCATCATGTGAGGCAAATACGCCTGTGCAGACATCTCCCGCGGCCCCGTTACCGGAAGCCCTGCCCGCCTGAGCAACGCAATGATACGCTGCGTATCCTGAGCATTAAACTGCCCAAGACGCTCGGAAGCATGCGCTGCCATTACCATCCCGGCAGCCACGGCCTCGCCATGCAGCCAGTTGCCATACCCCATTTCGGCTTCAATGGCGTGACCAAACGTATGCCCAAGATTCAGTAAAGCACGTAAGCCGGTTTCGCGCTCGTCTGCTGCAACAACTTCGGCTTTCAGCTCACAACAACGGCGAATACAGTACGCCATTGCTTTTTCATCCAGCGCCATCAGCGCATCAATATTCTGTTCCAGCCAGCTAAAAAAGTCGCCATCAAGAATGATGCCGTACTTAATGACTTCAGCAAGACCAGAAGAAAGTTCACGCGTCGGCAGGGTTTTCAGGCAGTTCAGATCCACCACCACGGAGGCGGGTTGCCAGAAAGCGCCAATCATATTCTTGCCGAGCGGATGGTTTACGGCCGTTTTGCCGCCCACGGAGGAATCAACCTGCGACAGCAGCGTCGTCGGCACCTGAATGAAACGCACGCCACGTTGATAGCTGGCCGCGGCAAAACCGGTCAGATCGCCCACCACACCGCCGCCCAACGCCACCAGCGTGGTGTCACGGCCATGAGGTTTTTGCAGGAGAGCGGTAAAGACCTGATCCAGGACGGTCAGGCTTTTGTATTGCTCGCCATCAGGAAGGATAACGCTGTCGACCTTCACGCCCGCCTTTTCAAGCACAGAGCGGAGCGTATTCAGATACAGCGGCGCCAGGGTTTCATTGGTGACCAGCATCACCTGGTCGCCTGATTTCAGTGGCAAGAACGATGCTGATTCGTCGAACAAACCAGCCGCGATGGTGATCGGGTAACTGCGTTCCCCGAGCGTGACAGTGAGCCTCTCCATAACGCGCATCCACCTTATTTGCTTGTTTTTCGCTGGCGTATTTCTGTTGCCAGAATCAGTTGCTTTCCAGCATATGGACGATCTGGTTTGCCACGACTTTCGCGCTTTGATCGTCAGTACGGATCGTCACGTCGGCAATCTCTTCGTACAGCGGATTACGTTCGTCGGCCAGCGCTTCAAGCACCTCGCGCGGCGGCGTTTCCACCTGCAACAGAGGACGTTTTTTGTCGCGCTGTGTGCGCGCCAGTTGCTTTTCGATAGTGGTTTCCAGGTAGACGACCACACCACGTGCGGAGAGACGATTACGGGTTTCGCGGGATTTTACAGAGCCGCCGCCAGTGGCCAGCACAATACCCTGTTTTTCCGTGAGTTCGTTGATGATCTTTTCTTCACGATCGCGGAAACCTTCTTCGCCTTCTACATCGAAGACCCAGCCTACATCTGCACCAGTGCGTTTCTCAATCTCTTGATCAGAATCGTAAAATTCCATGTTGAGTTGTTGAGCTAACTGGCGCCCAATAGTGCTTTTGCCGGCACCCATAGGCCCAACCAGAAAGATATTGCGTTTCTCTGCCATTTTTTCGGTACTACTAAGACTATTCGTTAATGGTAAACCCACGTCGCTTACATCCTGCGCAGTGGGACATGAACTGAAACCTCATATGCGATAGTGCGAGAGTCAGACTAAAAATTATCTCAATACTCCGGCGGGTTTGGCAACAGTAAAGATCACCGGGCTACGGGCATGCCCACTTCAGGGATGGGCTCGCCACTGACGCTCAAAATCGGTACCCCTTGTATGCTAAATCCATCCGTACGTCAAACACCTGAAACGTGTTCAGCGTAAAAAAGCCGTCTGGCTTGCTGCTTAATGAACAGAAACAATACGCGGGGTGATGAAGACCACTAACTCGCGTCGTTCATTATCTTTCCCATCGTGGCGAAAGAGCTGTCCAAGCCAGGGAATGTCACCGAGTAACGGAATGCTGTCGCGGGCGGCTTTATTCTTTTGCGAAAATATTCCACCCAATGCCAGCGTTTCGCCACTTTTGACTTCCACTTGTGTTTCAATTTCTTGCTTATCAATGGCCAGTACTTCGCCATCGGCCTGCTGAAGAACCTGACCCGGCATATTTTCGCTAATGCGTAACTTTAGTCGCACACGGCTGTTCTGCAACACTGTCGGTGTCACTTCCATGCCGAGCACCGCCTCTTTAAACTCCACCGACGTGGCGCCGCTCTCGCCGCTGGACACCTGATAGGGGATCTCGCTGCCTTGCTTAATGCTGGCGGGCTGCAGGTGTGAGGCCAGTAAACGCGGACTGGCGATGATATCCACCTTCTGTTTTTGCTCCAGCGCGGAGAGCTCCAGCTCGAGCAGCCGTCCGTTAATATGGCCGATGTTGAATCCAGCGCGGGTCGGCGCATCAGCAACAGACAGATCACTGCCCAGCGTCGTTAGCTTTCCGCTGCCCACGGCGCCTTCCGCCTCTGCCAGGCTCCACTTCACCCCCAGTTCCCGCAGGCTCTTTTCATTGATAGTGACAATATGCGCCGCCAGTTCGACCTGCCCTACCGGCAGATCCATCTCTTTCGCCCACGCCACCAGCGCCTGGGTATGGCTTTTGTCGTCGCGAACAACCAACCGGTTCATGCGTTTATCGACCGTCAGATTCCCGCGTGGCGAGAGAAGCTTTTCCCCCGCTTTTGCCAGTTCTGCCGCATCAGCAAATTCAAACGCGATGCTCTGCCCCACCAGCGGCGTGGCGAGCTGTTGCCTGGCATTTTCCGCCTCCTGTTGCGCCTGCTTCTCTTTCTGCCATGACTGCGAATGCACATACAGAACGCGCCCCTCCTGCGACAGCACCAGACCAGCGCTGTTCACTACCGTGTGCAGCGCCTGTTTCCAGGGAATGTTTGTCAGGTGCAGTGAAATCGCGCCACTGACTTCTGGCCCCACCACCAGGTTGCGCTGCTCCAGCACCGCAAGGCTTTGCAGCACCTGCGCGACAGGAACCTCATCAACCACCAGCGAGACGTTCTTTTCGGCCAGCGCCAGCGGCGCCAGCAGACAGATCCACAGGCTTATCCATACTTTCATCTTTTTCTTTTTCCTTGATCCAGGTCCAGCGCGCAGGGTCGCACCCTTCGCCCGTGTCGACGGTCATGTCAGATTCAGTGAGCGTCACCAGACGCCAGCCGGTCGTGAACACCCCGCCCGCCTCCACCCGATGCCATTTTCCTTCGCTGTCTTTTATCAGGCCGATGCGTCGCTGCTGATGGCCGACGCTCCCTCTGTAATGCCACTGCGTCAGCTCCGCCGTGTGGCAGCGATCGACCGGTGGCGCGAACGGGTCGCGCATTCCCGCCTGAGCAGGTAACAGGGCGATCAGCAGTGTGGTGATGATTTTATTCGCCATCGATCACCTCCAGTTGTAATGTCAGCCGCAATCGGCCATCAACCGGGCGAATACTGAACGCGGCGGTCTGCATGTTGCGCTCAGCAAGACGTGCGAACAGTGATGGGATCTGCGCCCACAGTGTTTCCAGCACCATTTCCCCGCCCGTTTCCGCAGGCTGCCAGCGCGCCAGATGCGTGCCTTCGCGCTGAAAATCCAGCGGTGAAAAGGGCACTTTGACGGGTAGCGTTTGTTGATATTGCTCCGCCTGCATTTGCAGCGCCCGCAGCGTTTGCCACTGACGTGGGATGGAATCCGTTCTCAGCACACTCCCGGCCCACGGCAGGCTATAACCGCCGATGACGGACAATAAAAGGACCGCACCCAGCCAGTAGCCGCAGCGGGCTAACGGCGTGAGAGCACACCAGTGTTCAGGGAGTTGCCGCATCAGCGCCCTCCAGCCGCAGAGTAAACTGCCAGCGCCCCTGCGCATCCCGCTCGGTTTTTCCAACCTTCGCCGGTTTCAGGCCCGGCAGTTCCCGCAGTGCGTCGTTCAGCGTGGCGAGAGCCGGAAAAGCAGAGGCGTAGCCGTTCAACGTCAGCACGTTGTTTTGCCACGACAGTTCGGTTAACCATGCCTGCCCAGGAAAATGCGTCGCGATCGCCTGTAACCGGGGTTGCCACGCCTGCGTCATGGCGCGCCGCGCTTGCCACTGTTGACGGGCCCCGGCCTGCTGTAGCGCCAGCCGGAGCGGTTTTTCGCGTTGCGCCAGCGCCTGCCCCAGTTCGCGATTTGCCGTTGAACGCAGATCCGCAATGTAATGCGTGTTTTCCAGCGTTATTCGGATCAGCAACCACACGAACGTAATGACGAAAAAGGTGCTGAAGAAAATCAGCGTCCAGAAACGCAAACAGCGCTGCTGTCGGCGTTCACGCCAGGGGAGAAAATTCACCTGATGCCTCACCATGCGTTCGCTCCCAGCGCCAGCGCGATGGCAACAGTGAACGCGTCGCTATCAGGCGGCAACGGTGGCTGGCGTTTGATGATCAGATCCCACGGATCAAGATGCGGCGCCGTTACAGGCTGCGCGGTGCAGAGCGTCAGCGGCTGTTGCACGTGCGGGTGAAGGTCACTCAGGGTCGCCGCTTGCGAAAATCCCGTCGCTCCCCAACGGTTGCTCGTCGCCCATAGCCAGGCATCGGCATCACGCCAGACCACGCCCTGTTCAGGGTCAGCCAGAGAAGGCAGGAAATAGCGCAGCGCGCAGGCATCCGGCGTAATGGCGACCGCCTGCAGATTGAGTCTCTGCGCTACCTGTTGCAGCGCGACAACCTCACGCTGCTGCGCCACTGTCACCCGATATTCGCGCGGCGATTCATCGGGGGCGTAATCAAAACAGAGCGCCGCGGCGTCCATTTCCATCCGCTTCGCCATATGACTCGCCACCCACTGGGTGGAATCCCGCTCACGGAGTGTCATTGCCGGGCGCGGGATGATTTTTTGCAACGTCCGGCTGGCGGGAAACGCCAGAGCCGCCTGATGCTGAAGCGGTAATTCGCGCCGCCAGGAACGGAGTGCGTTAACCATGTCATCGGACTGAATAACAATGCCCCGCTCCGCTCCGCTGTCGGGTAACGGAATCGACCACCAGCGGCGCAGCGACCAGCCCACACGCTCGCGCTGTACCGCCACAATCACGATTCGCTCGTGCTGAATATGCAAACCCACCTGCCAGCACCTGAATGTCATATTTGCGATCTCCTTATCCGCCGTCACCTTAACGGCTATCAATGCATCAGGCTTGCCTTTATACTACCGCGCGTTTGCTTATAAACTGCCCAAGTGAAACTTAATGGGAATTCTCCGGTGAAGTTCGTAAAGTATTTATTGATCCTTGCAGTCTGTTGCATTCTGCTGGGAGCAGGCTCGATCTACGGCCTCTACAAGTATATAGAGCCGCAACTCCCAGACGTTGCGACGCTCAAAGACGTGCGCCTGCAAATTCCAATGCAGGTCTACAGTGCTGACGGCGAATTGATTGCCCAGTATGGCGAGAAGCGACGTATCCCGGTCACGCTGAGTGAAATGCCCCCGCAACTGGTAAGAGCGTTTATCGCCACCGAAGACAGCCGCTTCTATGAGCATCACGGCGTCGATCCGGTGGGGATCTTCCGCGCCGCCAGCGTCGCGTTATTCTCGGGGCACGCTTCACAAGGGGCGAGTACCATCACGCAGCAGCTGGCGCGTAACTTCTTCTTAAGCCCTGAAAAAACGCTGATGCGTAAAATTAAGGAAGTGTTCCTGGCCATCCGCATTGAGCAGTTGCTGAATAAAGATGAGATCCTTGAGCTCTACCTGAATAAGATCTATCTGGGTTATCGCGCGTATGGCGTTGGCGCGGCGGCACAGGTCTATTTTGGCAAATCTGTGGCGCAGTTGAACCTCAGCGAAATGGCGATGATTGCCGGTTTGCCAAAAGCGCCGTCAACCTTTAACCCGCTCTATTCCATGGAGCGCGCTACGGCCCGTCGCAACGTGGTGCTGTCGCGCATGCTGAGCGAAGGCTACATCACGCAGACGCAGTACGATCAGGCTCTCCGCGAGCCTATCGACGCCAGCTACCACACGCCGGAAATTGCCTTCTCTGCGCCGTACCTGACGGAAATGGTGCGCCAGGAGATGGTCAGCCGTTATGGCGAACTGGCGTATGAAGACGGTTATCGCATCTACACCACCATTACCCGCAAGACACAGCTTGCCGCCCAGGATGCGCTGCGCAAGAACATGATGGATTACGACATGCGCCACGGCTATCGCGGCCCGTCAAACGTGTTGTGGAAAGTGGGCGAAGCCGCGTGGGACAACAAACGTATCACCGATTCGCTGAAGGGTCTGCCGACTTACGGGCCGCTGGTGCCTGCGGTGGTGACAGCGGCGGATCCGCAGGAAGCCACAGCGATGCTGGCAGACGGCACCTCGATTTCATTACGAATGGAAGGCATCCGCTGGGCGCGTCCGTACCGTTCGGATACTTTGCAGGGCACAACGCCGCGTAAAGTGACAGACGCTGTGCAGACGGGGCAACAGATCTGGGTGCGCCGCGTAGACGACAACTGGTGGCTGGCGCAGGTACCGGACGTCAACTCCGCACTGGTTTCCATCAATCCGCAAAACGGCGCGATTATTGCGCTGGTAGGCGGCTTCGACTTCAACCAGAGCAAGTTTAACCGCGCCACCCAGGCGCTGCGTCAGGTGGGTTCGAACATCAAGCCGTTCCTCTATACCGCGGCGATGGATAAAGGGCTGACGCTGGCGAGCATTCTCAACGACGTGCCGATTTCCCGCTGGGATGCTGGCGCAGGTTCTGACTGGCGGCCGAAAAACTCGCCTGCCGAATATGCCGGTCCGATTCGTCTGCGTCAGGGGCTGGGGCAGTCGAAAAACGTGGTGATGGTCCGCGCGATGCGGGCGATGGGCGTTGATTATGCGGCTGAATATCTGCAGCGCTTCGGCTTTCCGGCGCAGAACATCGTGCATACCGAATCGCTGGCGCTGGGTTCTGCCTCGTTCACACCGCTGCAGGTCGCGCGCGGCTATTCGGTGATGGCGAACGGCGGGTTCCTGGTGGATCCCTATTTCATTGCCAAAATCGAAAACGATCAGGGCGGCGTACTGTTTGAAGCGAAACCGAAAATTGCCTGCGCTGAGTGTAATCTGCCGGTGATTTATGGTGATACCGCCAAATCTGACGTGCTGGAAAACAAAGACGTTGAAGATGTTGCGACCTCGCAGGAACCGCAAAATTCCACAGTGCCAATGCCGCAGCTTGAGCAGGCAAACCAGGCGCTGGTGGCGCAGAGCGGTAGTCAGGAATACGCCCCGCACGTCATCAGCACGCCACTCGCATTCCTGATTAAAAGCGCGCTGAATACCAACATCTTTGGCGAGCCAGGCTGGCAGGGTACCGGCTGGCGCGCAGGCCGCGATCTGAAGCGCCACGATATCGGCGGCAAGACCGGTACCACCAACAGCTCCAAAGATGCCTGGTTCTCCGGTTACGGCCCGGATGTCGTGACGGCGGTTTGGATTGGCTTTGACGACCACCGTCGCGATCTTGGGCGCACCACGGCGTCAGGGGCGATCAAAGATCAGATTTCCGGCTACGAGGGCGGCGCCAAGAGTGCGCAACCGGCCTGGGACGATTTCATGAAAGTCGTGCTGGAAGGGGTACCGGAACAACCACTGACGCCGCCGCCTGGCGTGGTGACGATCAACATTGACCGTTACACCGGGCAACTGGCCAGCGGCAGTAACAGTCGTGCAGAATATTTTATCGAGGGAACGCAGCCGACGCATCAGGCGGTACGTGAAGTGGGAACCACTATTATCGATAACGGTGAAACCCACGAACTGTTCTAATCAAAAAAGGCGCCGCTGGCGCCTTTTTTCTTGCTCTGCTACAGCCGTCCCTGCACTTTCAGCCATTCCCGAACAAGGAACAGCGCGCTGACGTTGCGGGCCTCGTTGAAATCCGGCTCTTCCAGCAAATCCATCACATTCGTCAGTGGCCAGCGAACCTGTGGCAGCGGCTCGGGTTCGTCGCCTGGCAGCGATTCCGGGTAGAGATTTTCAGCCACCACGATATTCATTTTGCTGGAGAAATAGGACGGCGCCATGCTCAGCTTCTTCAGAAACGTCAGATCCTGCGCGCCAAAACCCACTTCTTCTTTCAGCTCGCGGTTCGCGGCTTCAAAAACGGTTTCGCCCGGGTCGATCAGCCCTTTCGAAAACCCCAGCTCGTAGGATTCGGTACCGACCGCGTATTCGCGGATCAGGATCAGGTGATCATCAACAATCGGCACAATCATCACCGCTTCCCGGCTCGATGGACGCATGCGTTCATAAACGCGGCGCACACCATTGCTGAACTCCAGATCCACACTTTCGACATTAAAAAGACGCGAGCGTGCAACGGTTTCGACATTAAGGATCGTGGGCTTCTGTAATGATTTGCTCATTGTGATGGGTCTTTGCAGTGATGACAGGCATCATTGTGCGACAGGCAACACGGTTTCGGCAATCCGAATTGCCGTTTATTTACATTTTCGTAACCTATTTTATCAATCCTTAATTACACACAAAAGTCAAGAGGTTGAAATCGAATTGAGAATTTGCTGATATTCCCCAGGGGATTGCTCTGGTAAGCTCGCAAATTGCGATTAAGTGCAATTAACCTTTCAAGATCTACGCGATACGTGCCGATAGCTACCTACGGGCTCACGTTAACTGTAACTATGCAACCAACGAAACCTGTAAGAAAAGTAAGATAGGAAACGCATGGGCACCTTTTTGATCTTCTTCGTCGTATTACTGGCCTGCATTCTGGCGGCGGGATGGTTTTTCCTGCATCGACCACAGCGCCGTCGCCTGCCGTGGCTGCACGCGTTTACCGGCGCGGCCTCGCGTAAGCTGACCGAAGAAGAACGCACAGCGGTTGAAAATTACCTCGACGGATTGAGCCGCGTTCAGCAGGTTCCGGCCTCGGGTGCCAGTGTCGCGCCAGTGGCGATGACCCTTAACACGCAGAGTGGCACGGTCTATTCCGTCACCCAGTCCATCACCCGCTATGGCATCACCACCGACGATCCCAACAAATGGCGTTACTTTCTCGACGCGGTTGAAGTCCACCTGCCCCCGTTCTGGGAGCAGTACATCAATGACGAAAACAGCGTTGAATTGATTTACACCGACTCACTGCCGCTGGTCATTTCGCTCAATGGCCATACGCTGGGCGACTACCGCCACGAAGCCCACAAATATGCGCTGGAGAAAACTTCGTCAACGCAGGCCTCAATTCGCGGTGAAGAGAGCGAACAGATTGAGCTGCTGAATATCCGCCAGGAAACCCGCGAAGAGCACGCCCTCAGCCGCCCGGACGGGCTGCGAGAAGCGGTGTTGATTGTCGGGGCGTTTCTGCTTGCCTATTTTTGCCTGCTGGCACCGGACGTGTTCGTTCCGTGGCTGCTCGGTGGCGCTATCCTGCTGCTGGCTGCGGGACTGTGGGGGCTTTTTGCGCCACCGGCGAAAACCACGCTACGCGAAATACACTGCCTGCGCGGTACGCCGAAACGCTGGGGGTTGTTTGGCGAAAACAACCAGGAACAGCTCAACAACATTTCGCTGGGTATTATTGATCTGATCTATCCCCGCCACTGGCAGCCGTGGATTGCCAACGACCTCGGGCAGCAAACCGATATCGATATTTACCTCGACCGGAACGTTGCGCGTCAGGGGCGGTTTTTGTCGTTGCACGACGAAGTGCGCAACTTCCCGTTACAGCACTGGCTGCGCAGCGCTGTCATTGCAGGCGGCGCGCTGTTAGTGGTGGTGATGCTATGGGTCAGCGTTCCGCTCAGTATGCCGTTTAAGTTCACGCTGTCATGGCTGAAAGGCGCGCAGACGATTGAAGCCACCACGGTGAACCAACTGGAAGAATCTGGCCTGCGCGTCGGCGATACGCTGCGGCTCCGCGGCACCGGGATGTGTAATATTCATTCACCGGGCAGTTGGACGGCGCAGGAAAACTCACCGTTCATGCCGTTTGATTGTTCGCAGATCATCTGGAACGACGCGCCGCCATTACCGCTGCCGGAATCGGAAATTGTCACCAAAGCCACGGCGCTGGTGCAGGCGGTGAACCGTCAGTTGCATCCGTCGCCGGATGACAGTTCGCGCGTCAGCCCGGCGCTGCGCTCCGCTATTCAAAAGTCGGGAATGGTGCTGCTGGATGACTTCGCCGATATCGTTCTGAAAACGCAGGATCTCTGCTCTGCGAACGACGAGTGCGTGCGCCTCAAAACAGCGCTGGTGAACCTCGGCAACACCAAAGACTGGGAGGCGTTAACTCGCCGCGCCAGCTCCGGCAAGCTGGATGGGGTGAATGTGCTGCTGCGCCCGGTCAGCGCTGAATCGCTGGACAGCCTGGTCAGTTCCTCCACCGCCCCGTTTGTGATGCGTGAAACCGCACGCGCGGCGCAGGCGTTGAACAGCCCGGCGCCTGGCGGGTTCCTCATCAGCAGCGACGAAGGCAGTGATCTGGTCTCTCAGCCCTATCCGTCCGTCGCGCTTTATGATTATCCCGCCCACGAGCAGTGGGGCGAATTTCAGCGTCTGGCGCAAATGCTGATGCACACGCCGTTCAAAGCCGAAGGGATCGTCACCAATCTTTACACCGACGCCAACGGCACCCGCCACGTGAACTTACACCGCATCCCTGACAGCGCCGGGTTGTGGCGTTACATCGGCACCACGCTACTGATGCTGGCGATGCTGGCTTGCGCTAGCTACAGCGGTATTCAGGCCATCCGCCGTTACCAGCGCCACCGCACGCGACTGGAAGAGATCCATAAATATTACGAGAGCTGCCACAATCCGGTTCTCCTCCCTTCTCAGGAAGCGCACGACTAGCACCAGAGCGCGACAGGTTGTGATACCCTGTCGCGCATTGCTTTTCGCTGGAGTTTCACCATGCATTTTGACATCGCCTGGCAGGAGGTCGATACCGTTCTGTTAGATATGGACGGCACCCTGCTCGATCTCGCGTTTGACAATCATTTCTGGCAAAAACTGGTGCCTGAAACTTATGGCGCCCTGCATGGCATCAGCGCGGATGAAGCCCAGACGGTGATCCGCAAGGAGTATCACGCCGTCCAGCATACGCTAAACTGGTACTGTCTGGACTACTGGAGCGAGCGCCTCGGTCTGGACATTTGTGCGATGACCACCGCACAGGGACCACAAGCGGTGCTGCGTGACGACACCGTGCCGTTTCTTGATGCGCTGAAATCCAGCGGTAAACGCCGCATTTTGCTGACCAATGCGCATCCGCACAATCTGGCCGTGAAGCTGGAACATACGGGTCTCGCCTCGCACCTTGATTTATTACTTTCCACCCACACATTTGGTTATCCGAAAGAGGATCAGCGGTTGTGGCAGGCGGTGGCGGAAGAGACGGGGCTTACGGCGCAAAAAACGCTGTTTATCGACGACAGCGAACCCATCCTGGACGCGGCTGCCCGGTTTGGTATTCGTTATTGTCTGGGCGTAACGAACCCCGATTCCGGGCTGGCGGAAAAGCAGTATCTGCGCCATCCGGGGTTAAATGATTATCGTCGGTTGATCCCCTCACTCACTGTAAAGGAGTGACCATGAAAGAGAAACCCACCGAAGCTGTCAGGCTCGATAAGTGGCTCTGGGCGGCCCGCTTTTACAAAACGCGCGCGCTGGCCAGGGAGATGGTGGATGGCGGCAAAGTGCACTACAACGGCCAGCGAAGCAAGCCGAGCAAAGTGGTGGAACTCAACGCCGTACTGACGCTACGCCAGGGCAACGACGAACGTACCGTGGTGATTAAAGGCATTACTGAGCAACGACGTCCTGCAAGCGAAGCGGTGACGTTATATGAAGAGACACCTGAAAGCATCGAAAAGCGCGAGAAAATGGCGCAGGCGCGGAAGCTAAATGCGCTGACGATGCCGCATCCCGACAGGCGACCGGACAAAAAAGAACGCCGCGACCTGATGAGATTTAAGCATGGTGAGAATGAATAATTGTCACCCGTAAGAGAGAAAATTATGACGCAACACGATCAACTACACCGCTATCTGTTTGAAAATTATGCCGTACGCGGTGAACTGGTGACAGTCTCTGAAACGCTGGATCAGATCCTCGCCAACCACAATTACCCACAGCCGGTGAAAAAAGTGCTGTCTGAGCTGTTGGTCGCCACCAGTCTGCTGACCGCCACGCTGAAGTTTGCCGGCGACATTACCGTTCAGTTGCAGGGCGATGGCCCGATGACGCTGGCGGTGATTAACGGCGACAACAAGCAGCAATTGCGCGGCGTGGCCCGTGTGCAGGGCGAGATCCCGGAAGATGCGTCGCTGAAAACGCTGGTGGGCAATGGTTATCTGGTGATCACCATCTCCCCGGACGAGGGCGAGCGCTATCAGGGCGTCGTCGGTCTCGAAGGCGAGACGCTGGCGGAATGCCTGGAAGATTATTTCCTGCGCTCTGAACAGTTGCCAACGCGCCTGATCATCCGTACCGGCGAACATGAGGGCAAACCGGCGGCGGGCGGTATGTTGCTGCAGGTGATGCCAGCGCAGAACGCGCAGACGGCAGATTTCGAGCATCTGGTGACGCTGACCGACACCATTAAAGCTGAAGAGCTTTTCTCGCTGCCAGCCAACGATGTGCTGTGGCGTCTGTACCATGAAGAAGAAGTGACGGTCTACGATCCGCAGGACGTGGAATTCAAATGCACCTGCTCACGCGAACGGTGTGCTGGCGCGCTGAAAACGTTACCGGATGAAGAAATTAACAGCATCCTGGCGGATGAAGGCGAGATCGACATGCACTGTGATTACTGCGGTAACCACTATGTCTTTAACGCCATGGACATCGCAGAAATTCGGAATAACTCCGCACCGGCAGATCCACAAATACACTGATCGCCGAAACCCCAGCATGCTCTCCTTCTCTTCCCGTCTTAGAGAAGGAGATTCTCGTTTTTTTTGCCAAAATCCCCCGCCACCACCGCGAAGTGAATCGATTCTCACTGAAAGTCTTTCGTTAATTTCTTTCATGAATGCGATTACCCTCACATTAATTTAGATAATTACACCGTTTTTTAACCAATTAAGAACATTTCCCCCAATTAAATAGCGATTCCTGCCATAATGCGTAACCCTTGTGAAAGGAGTTACAGGGTTTTTCGTCAGAAAAAACCAGATAAAGTCTGGGGGCCGGATGCGCAAATCTATGAGCCTGGTCGCGGTCAAAAACCCTCTACAACCCTACAATCATTGGCAGTAATATTGGCTAAGGAGCAGTGAAATGCGCGTTAAAGGTTTAACCCCGCAGGATCTCAAGGCTTATGGAATCAACGACGTTCATGATATCGTTTACAATCCCGACTACGATACGTTGTATCAGGAAGAGCTCAATCCCAACCTGGAAGGTTACGAGCGTGGAGTGTTAACGAATCTTGGTGCTATCGCCGTCGACACGGGTATTTTTACCGGCCGTTCGCCGAAAGATAAGTATATTGTTCGTGATGAAACCACCCGCGATACCGTCTGGTGGTCCGACAAAGGCAAAGGAAAAAACGACAACAAACCGCTCTCCCCTGAAACGTGGAAGCACCTGAAAGGTCTGGTTACTCATCAGCTTTCCGGTAAGCGTTTGTTCGTGGTTGATGCTTATTGTGGTGCGAATGAAGACACCCGTCTTTCGGTTCGCTTTATCACTGAAGTGGCCTGGCAGGCTCACTTTGTGAAGAACATGTTCATCCGCCCCACCGATGACGATCTGGCGACGTTCAAGCCTGACTTTATCGTCATGAACGGTGCGAAATGCACCAACCCGCAGTGGAAAGAGCAGGGCCTCAATTCTGAAAACTTCGTTGCCTTCAACCTGACCGAGCGCATTCAGCTCATCGGGGGAACCTGGTACGGCGGCGAAATGAAGAAAGGCATGTTCTCTATTATGAACTACCTGCTGCCGCTGAAGGGCATTGCTTCCATGCACTGCTCTGCCAACGTGGGCGAAAAAGGCGATGTTGCGGTCTTCTTCGGCCTGTCCGGCACCGGCAAAACCACGCTTTCCACCGATCCGAAACGCCGTCTGATTGGCGATGACGAACACGGCTGGGATGACGACGGGGTCTTCAACTTTGAGGGCGGTTGCTACGCTAAAACCATTCGTCTTTCCGAAGAGGCCGAGCCTGATATTTTCCACGCCATCCGTCGCGATGCGCTGCTGGAAAACGTCACCGTTCTTGCGGATGGCGCTATCGATTTTGACGATGCATCCAAAACCGAGAACACCCGTGTCTCGTATCCGATTTACCACATTGAGAACATCGTCAAGCCAGTGTCAAAAGCCGGTCACGCGACTAAAGTGATCTTCCTGACGGCGGATGCGTTCGGTGTGCTGCCGCCGGTCTCTCGTCTGACCGACGACCAGACCCAGTACCACTTCCTCTCCGGCTTTACCGCGAAACTGGCGGGTACCGAGCGTGGTGTGACTGAGCCGACGCCAACCTTCTCTGCCTGCTTCGGCGCAGCGTTCCTGTCGCTGCACCCGACGCAGTACGCAGAAGTGCTGGTGAAACGCATGAAGGCTTCCGGTGCGAAGGCTTATCTGGTGAATACCGGCTGGAACGGTACTGGCAAACGTATCTCCATTAAAGATACGCGTGCGATTATCGATGCAATTCTGGACGGTTCTCTCGACAACGCAGAAACCTTTACGCTGCCGATGTTTGACCTGCAGATCCCAACCGAGCTGCCGGGTGTGGATACCCATATCCTCGATCCGCGCAACACCTACGGTTCACCGGAGCAGTGGCAGGAAAAAGCAGACACGCTGGCGACGCTGTTTATTGAGAACTTCGAGAAATATACTGATACCCCAGCAGGCGAAGCACTGATCAGTGCCGGGCCGAAACTGTAAGTCGGGTCACGCTAATAAAAAAGCCGGGTTTGCGTTATCGCCACCCGGTTTTTTTTTAGCTCTCTTTTGTTGAGCCGAGCGCTCTGGGCACCGGAATGGGCAGCCAGGCGCGAATCAACAGCCCACCCCGCGCGCTGGAGCCGATCTCCAGCATCCCGTTATGGTTGTCGATGATACGCTGGACGATGGCCAGGCCAAGACCGGTGCCACTGGTGCTTCGCGCACTGTCGCCACGGACAAACGGCTGGAACAGATGCTTACGCTGCTCAGGCTTAATGCCCGGACCGTCATCTTCCACCTGGAACCACGCTCGATTCAGCTCGCTCCCACTGCTGACTTTGATCCAGCCGTTGCCGTAACGCGCCGCATTCACCACCATATTGGCGACCGCGCGTTTGATGGAGAGAGGATGCATGCGAACCGGGATCTCACCGGCCTGCATTTCGGTTTCGATTTCGCGCTCATAACCACTTTCTGCTGCCACCACCTCACCGAGTACGGCGTTGAGATCCGCCTGCTCCATCGGCATCTCCTGGCCGGTACGCAGATAGTCGATGAACTGCTCGATTATCGCGTTGCACTCTTCGATATCTTTATTGATGGACTCCGCAAGATAGCCATCCTGCTCGCCCATCATTTCTGTCGCCAGACGAATACGCGTCAGTGGCGTACGTAAGTCGTGGCTGACCCCGGCCATCAACAGCGTACGGTCGTCCGCCAGTTGTTTCACCCCTGCCGCCATATGGTTGAAGGCGCGGGTCACAGAGCGCACTTCAGAGGCGCCATATTCGCGCAACGGTGGCGGAATAATTCCCCTGCCCACCTGTAACGCCGCATGTTCAAGATCGACCAGGGGTCGGTTCTGTATTCGGATAAACAGCCAGGCACCGCCTATCGCCAGTAACATGATCGCCAGCGTGTAGCGGAACAGCGGTGAGAAATCACCCTGATGGATTTCAGTGAGCGGTACGCGCACCCAGATATTGGGCGAGAGCCAGGTTTTCAGCCACACCACCGGCGAGCTCTTGTTGACCTCGACGCGCACTTCCGTCGGGCCACCCAGTTGCTGCGCCATCTGCTGGCTTAAAAACTCATAGTGTTGCGCCCAGCGCAGACCTGCGTCTTCTGCCGCTTCATCGGAGTAAAGGGAGATGCCCAGCTCGCGATAGATCTCACGCCGGAAAGCGGGAGGCACCACAAGCTGCGTGCCGTCCTCCAGTTGCAGTTTATCGGTCATCAGCATACGAACTTCGTACGCCAGAACCTTATTAAACTGCTGAAGGCTCGGCAAAATGGCAAAGTTCAGCACCACAAGGTAGGTCGTCACGAGGCTGACGAACAGCAACGTGACGATCAGCAACAGCGTGCGGGCAAAGGAACTTCGCGGCGAGAAGCGCATTCGCCTCATGCTTTAGAACCGTCCGGCACGAAGACGTAGCCCAGACCCCAGACGGTCTGAATATAACGAGGGTGTGCCGGATCTTCCTCCACCATGCGGCGCAGGCGGGAGATTTGCACGTCAATGGAGCGTTCCATCGCCGAGTATTCACGACCGCGCGCCAGGTTCATCAGCTTATCGCGGGAGAGCGGCTCTCGCGGGTGGCTCACCAGCGCTTTCAGCACCGCAAATTCACCGCTGGTCAGCGGCATCGGCTCGTCTTCGCGGAACATTTCGCGGGTACCGAGATTGAGCTTAAATTTACCAAAGGCGATCACCGCCTCTTCCTGGGACGGCGCGCCCGGCAGCTCGTTAGCCTGACGACGCAGCACCGCACGGATGCGCGCCAGCAGTTCACGCGGGTTAAACGGTTTAGGAATGTAATCGTCAGCGCCGATTTCCAGCCCGACGATGCGGTCCACTTCTTCCCCTTTTGCCGTGACCATGATGATCGGCATCGGGTTGCTCTGGCTGCGAAGACGACGGCAGATAGAGAGGCCATCTTCTCCGGGCAGCATTAAATCCAGTACCATCAGGTGAAAGGACTCACGCGTCAGCAAACGGTCCATCTGTTCGGCGTTGGCGACGCTACGAACCTGGAAGCCTTGCTCGGTCAGATAACGTTCCAGCAATGCGCGCAGGCGCATGTCGTCATCCACTACAAGAATCTTATAATTCTCTTGCATCGTTCTTACTCCCAAAGGTTCGATAGTCTTTAAAGCCTGTATTCTAAAAAAGTGCACGTCTACGACCAGTTAATTCTGGTATAAATTCTAGTCGAAATTGTTACAAAGCATATTTAACAGTAGCTTAACTGCACATTCCATCACATAAATCATTATTAATACTGTCAGTTATGCTTTGTGATACGTTAAGTGCGCCACATCAGTATGAACGTTTGTAAGGCAAGACCATGAAAACGCCCCTGATTACCCGCGAAGGGTACGAAAAACTGAAGAAAGAGTTGGATTACCTCTGGCGTGAAGAGCGCCCTGAAGTCACCAAAAAAGTGACGTGGGCTGCAAGCCTCGGCGATCGCAGTGAAAACGCGGATTATCAGTACAACAAAAAGCGCCTGCGTGAAATTGACCGCCGGGTGCGCTATCTGACTAAGTGCCTGGAAAACCTGAAAATCGTCGATTATTCCCCGCAGCAGGAAGGCAAAGTCTTCTTTGGCGCCTGGGTGGAAATCGAAAATGACGATGGTGTCCTCAAGCGTTTTCGCATCGTGGGCTACGATGAAATATTTGGACAAAAGGACTATATCTCCATCGATTCTCCGATGGCGCGCGCCCTGCTGAAAAAAGAGGTGGGCGATCTGGCGGTGGTCAATACGCCCGCCGGAGAAGCCAGCTGGTACGTGAATGAGATCAAGTACGTAAAATAGTCCGAGAGCGCCCCCCACGACTGGCATTTTGCTGTGTCAGTCCGTATAACTATCCCCTGTTTTTTTATTGCTACAGATGACAAAGCCATGATGAATGATTCGCTCTGCCGCATTATTGCGGGTGAACTTCAGGCCAGAGCCGAACAGGTAGAATCTGCCGTTCGCCTGCTTGATGAAGGGAACACCGTGCCGTTTATTGCACGTTATCGTAAGGAAGTCACCGGCGGTCTGGATGACACGCAGTTGCGCCAGCTGGAGACCCGTCTTGGCTACCTGCGAGAACTGGAAGACCGCCGCCAGGCCATTCTTAAATCGATTGATGAGCAGGGGAAACTGACGCCGGAACTGGCGGGCGCCATCAACGGTACGCTCAGCAAAACTGAGCTTGAAGATCTCTACCTGCCGTACAAACCGAAACGCCGCACACGCGGGCAGATTGCCATTGAAGCCGGCCTTGAGCCACTGGCCGACTTGCTGTGGAACGAGCCATCGCACGATCCTGAAACCGAAGCGGCAAAATACCTCAACGCCGACAACGGCGTGGCCGACACCAAAGCGGCGCTGGATGGCGCGCGTTACATCCTGATGGAACGTTTTGCCGAAGACGCCGCGCTGCTGGCGAAAGTGCGTGACTACCTGTGGAAAAACGCGCATCTGGTGTCAACGGTGGTGAGCGGGAAAGAAGAAGAAGGCGCGAAATTCCGCGACTATTTTGATCATCACGAGCCGATCTCCACCGTGCCGTCACACCGTGCGCTGGCGATGTTCCGCGGGCGCAACGAAGGCATTCTGCAACTCTCTCTCAACGCGGACCCCCAGTTCGACGAGCCACCGAAAGAGAGCTACTGCGAACAAATCATCATTAACCATCTGGATCTGCGTCTCAACAACGCTCCGGCAGACAGCTGGCGTCGCGGCGTGGTGAGCTGGACGTGGCGCATCAAAGTGCTGATGCATCTGGAAACCGAACTGATGGGAACGGTTCGCGAACATGCGGAAGACGAAGCGATCAACGTCTTCGCCCGTAACCTGCATGATCTGCTGATGGCCGCGCCAGCCGGGCTGCGCGCCACTATGGGCCTTGATCCAGGCTTGCGCACCGGCGTAAAAGTCGCTGTGGTTGATGGTACTGGCAAGCTGGTGGCCACCGATACCATCTATCCGCACACCGGTCAGGCAGCGAAAGCGGCAGTGGTGATTGCGGCGCTGTGCGAAAAATACAACGTTGAGCTGGTGGCGATCGGCAATGGTACCGCCTCCCGCGAAACAGAACGTTTTTACCTCGACGTTCAACAACAGTTCCCGAAAGTGAAAGGGCAAAAAGTGATCGTCAGCGAAGCAGGCGCGTCCGTCTATTCGGCGTCCGAACTGGCGGCGCTGGAGTTCCCGGATCTCGACGTGTCGCTGCGTGGCGCGGTTTCTATCGCCCGCCGTTTGCAGGATCCGCTGGCCGAGCTGGTGAAAATCGATCCGAAATCCATTGGCGTCGGCCAGTATCAGCATGACGTCAGCCAGTCGCAACTGGCACGCAAGCTGGATGCGGTAGTCGAAGACTGCGTGAACGCCGTGGGGGTTGATCTCAATACCGCCTCCGTGCCGCTGCTCACCCGTGTGGCGGGCTTAACCCGCATGATGGCGCAGAATATCGTCGCCTGGCGTGATGAAAACGGCCAGTTCCAGAATCGTGAGCAATTGCTGAAAGTCAGCCGTCTGGGGCCGAAAGCATTTGAGCAGTGCGCGGGCTTCCTGCGCATCAACCACGGCGATAACCCGCTGGATGCCTCAACCGTTCACCCGGAAGCCTATCCGGTGGTGGAACGCATTCTGGCGGCCACCCAACAGGCGCTGAAAGATCTGATGGGCAACAGCAATGCGCTGCGTAACATCAAGGCAGTGGATTTCACCGATGACCGTTTTGGTCTGCCTACCGTCACCGACATCATCAAAGAGCTGGAAAAACCGGGTCGCGACCCGCGTCCGGAGTTCAAAACCGCGAAGTTTGCCGACGGCGTGGAAACTATGAATGATCTGCTGCCGGGCATGGTGCTGGAAGGCGCGGTCACCAACGTCACCAACTTTGGCGCGTTTGTTGATATCGGCGTTCACCAGGATGGTCTGGTGCATATCTCCTCGCTCTCCGACAAGTTTGTGGAAGATCCGCATACCGTCGTCAAAGCGGGCGATATCGTGAAGGTGAAGGTGCTGGAAGTCGATCTGCCGCGTAAGCGTATCGCATTGACCATGCGTCTTGATGAGCAGCCGGGCGACAGCAACGCACGTCGCGGCGGCGGCAACAACCCGCGCGATCAGGGTAACCGCCCGGCGGCGCGCCCCACAAAACCGCGCGGTCGTGATACTCAGCCTGCCGGTAACAGCGCCATGATGGATGCACTGGCTGCGGCGATGGGTAAAAAGAAATAACGGAAAAAGAAATACGCCCTCTTAGTAATAAGGGGGCTAATTATTTTAAAAGCGGTTTAAAGCTGTAATATATTCTTAGTTGCCCACTCTCAAATTATTTTTTTCACTTCGTTAACATCCGCAATAATATTTAAACAATTCTTAACCATGGCAAAGATTGAGCGATGTCAAACTTCGCGTTAATTATTCCCCTTTAGTTCATTCCGTTACATTTTATAGATTGAAGATAAAAATCATTCTCATTATTATTGTGTTGATGACAAAATGACCGCCATGGTTATTGGTTTGCGAATATAAGTAGGCCCTATGCGATACATCCCAGACAGTGCGTGGAAAATTACCGGTTTCGCTCGTGATATCAGCCCGGCTTATCGTCAGAAATTACTCTCACTCGGTATGCTGCCCGGTTCTTCGTTTAATGTGGTTCGCGTCGCCCCTTTAGGCGACCCCATTCATATCGAAACGCGCCGCGTTAATTTAGTTTTACGTAAAAAAGATTTAGCTTTCCTCGAAGTGGAAGCGGTTTCCCGTTAATTCGGTTTGTAAAAACAACGAGTTCGCGAATGAAAAAACTCACGATTGGCTTAATTGGTAACCCAAATTCGGGTAAAACCACCCTGTTTAATCAGTTGACCGGTGCGCGCCAGCGCGTGGGCAACTGGGCCGGCGTCACCGTCGAACGTAAAGAAGGCTCCTTCTCCACCACCGACCACCAGGTCACGCTGGTTGACCTGCCGGGCACTTATTCGCTGACGACTATCTCTTCACAGACCTCACTCGACGAGCAGATCGCCTGCCACTACATTCTCAGCGGCGATGCCGACCTGCTGATCAACGTGGTCGACGCCTCTAATCTCGAACGCAACCTCTACCTGACGCTGCAACTGCTGGAACTCGGCATTCCCTGCGTCGTGGCGCTGAACATGCTCGATATCGCGGAAAAGCAAAAGGTCCGCATTGATGTCGATGCGCTCTCTGCCCGTCTCGGCTGTCCGGTCGTCCCGCTGGTCTCCACCCGCGGTCGCGGTATTGATGCGCTGAAAATGGCCATCGACCGCCATCAGGGTAATGCCGATCTGGAACTGGTGCATTATGCCGAGCCGCTGATACGCGAAGCGAACAAGCTGGCGCTGGAAATGGCGGTGGATATGCCGGAAAAACAGCGCCACTGGCTGGCGCTACAAATGCTGGAAGGCGATATCTACAGCCGGGTGTATGCCGGTGATGCGGCAGAAAAACTGCCTGTCGCCCTCGCCCATCTGCAGGATTCAATGGATGATCCGGCACTGCACATCGCCGATGCGCGTTACCAGACCATCGCCGCAGTATGCGACAGCGTGAGCAACACGCTGACTGCCGAGCCGAGCCGTTTCACCGCCGCCGTCGATAACATTGTCCTCAATCGTTTCCTTGGTTTGCCGGTTTTCCTGTTCGTCATGTACCTGATGTTCCTGCTCGCCATCAACATCGGCGGCGCGTTGCAACCGCTCTTTGACGTGGGCTCGGTGGCGATATTTATTCACGGTATTCAGTGGGTCGGCGCCACCCTGCATTTCCCGGATTGGCTGACCATTTTCCTGGCGCAGGGTCTGGGCGGCGGTATCAATACCGTCCTGCCGCTGGTGCCGCAAATCGGCATGATGTATCTGTTCCTCTCTTTCCTTGAAGACTCCGGTTACATGGCGCGCGCAGCATTCGTGATGGACCGCCTGATGCAGTCGTTAGGGCTGCCCGGCAAATCGTTCGTGCCGCTGATCGTCGGCTTCGGGTGCAACGTGCCGTCGGTAATGGGCGCACGCACGCTCGATGCGCCGCGTGAGCGTCTGATGACCATCATGATGGCGCCGTTTATGTCCTGCGGTGCGCGACTGGCGATTTTCGCTGTCTTCGCGGCGGCTTTCTTTGGGCAGCAGGGCGCACTGGTGGTGTTCTCGCTGTACGTGCTGGGGATTGTCATGGCGATCCTCACCGGCCTGATGCTGAAACACACCATTATGCGCGGCGAAGCGTCGCCGTTTGTGATGGAACTGCCGGTGTACCACGTGCCACATCTGAAGAGCCTGGTCATTCAGACCTGGCAACGCCTGAAAGGCTTCGTGGTGCGCGCCGGTAAAGTCATTATTGTGGTCAGTATTTTCCTCAGCGCGCTCAACAGCTTTACGCTGAGCGGTAAAGCGGCGGACAACATCAACGACTCCGCCCTCGCGTCCGTCAGCCGGGTGATCACGCCGCTGTTCAAACCGATTGGCGTTCATGAAGACAACTGGCAAGCCACCGTGGGTCTGTTCACAGGTGCCATGGCGAAAGAAGTGGTCGTGGGGACGCTGAACACGCTCTACACCGCCGAAAACATTCAGGAAGAAGCGTTTAACCCTGCTGAGTTTAACCTGATCGACGAGCTGGGCGGCGCAGTAGGCGAAACCTGGCAGAGCCTGAAAGACACCTTCAGCCTGAGCGTGCTGGCCAACCCGATCGAAGCCAGCAAAGGCGACGGCGAAATGGCGACCGGCGCGATGGGCGTGATGAGCAACAAGTTTGGCAGCGCGGCGGCGGCTTACAGCTACCTGATTTTCGTTCTGCTCTACATCCCATGTATTTCGGTGATGGGTGCTATCGCACGTGAATCGAGCCGCGGCTGGATGGGCTTCTCCATCATGTGGGGGTTGAACATTGCGTACTCGCTGTCGACGCTGTTTTATCAGGTCAGCAGTTTCAGCCAGCATCCGCAATACAGCCTGGTCTGCATTCTGGCAGTGATCCTGTTTAATATTCTGGTGCTTGGCGGCCTGCGCCGCGCACGCAGCCGGGTGGATGTCAACCTGCTGGCGACCCGTAAGACGGTAGCGTCCTGCTGTGAAAGCCCGGCGGGCGACTGCCATTAAGGAGATTGTATGGCATCGTTAATCGAGGTTCGTAACATGCTGGCATTACAGGGGCGGATGGAAGCCTCACAGCTCAGCGACCGCCTGCACACGCCACGGGCGATGATCGATGCGATGCTGGGCCGACTGGAAGCGATGGGCAAAGCTCAGCGCATTCAGGAAGAGCCTGACGGGTGTTTAACGGGGAGTTGTAAAAGCTGCCCGGAAGGGAAAGCCTGCCTGCGGGAATGGTGGGCGCTGCGCTAGCAAACGTGCGGGTCTCAGGACCCGCATTTTTTTAATTACTTATACACATCCGCCGTGGCGCGAACATTTTTCTCGCCTTTATCCGCAGAAGTAATCACGTAATATTTGCCACCCAGCTCATCCGCTTTCTGAGACAGCTCTTTGCGTGCATCCATCGGTGCCGTGGTATCTGACGTGGAGATCGTGCCGACCTTGGTCAGATTCTGCGAGGCGATAGTGTCTTTCGCTTTATCTTTTTCAATCTCCTGGGCCGCAAAGGCACCAAAAGACAGTGAGCCAATAACCAGAGATGCAACAATACCTGAAATCAGTTTCATAGATTTTTACTCTCCATAAAGTTTGTTATTTTTGTGCCGCTGTCCTGCTATCACCCAACGGGTCACCTCAGCGTCATGGAAAGTATTAATGCAATGTGACAGATTTTCCAGGTCACATTTCCATTCAGGCAATATTTTGTTTTAAATTCAGTAACACATGACAGAATTCGTCCGGGTGTGAAATAAATGGCGCATGGGCGGCCTTCGTAAAAATATACGACTGACTGTCCGGCCACGCCGCATCCAGCAGCGGCACAATTTTGCGCGGTACCAGCCCGTCCAGCCGGCCATAAAGACGCAGAAACGGCAGCGACAGCGCGGCGAGCGGCTCACGTAAATCGACGGTTTTCAGGATCTCCAGACCGCCGTCCAGCACCGCTTCTGATGGCATCGGCAGCGAAAGCACCGCGCTTTTCAGTTTGCGTGCATCCTGGCGGGCGCTTTCGGTGCCCATCGTCTGCAGGGCGAGGAAACGCTCAACAGTACGCTGGAAGTCATCCCGCAATTGCTGCTGAAACCCGCTCAGCACGTCTGGTTTGATCCCCGGCCAGTCGCCTTGTGCACCAAAACAGGGTGATGAGGCTACCGTAACCAGCGCCAGCACGCGCTCCGGGTGTGTTAACGCTACCTGGCTTGCCACCAGCCCGCCCAGACTCCAGCCGAGCCACAGCGCCTTTTCCGGTGCCATAGTAAGCACCTGTTGCGCCATATCATCGAGGGACATCACACCTGCATTCCGGCTGCGCCCGAAGCCGGGCAAATCCACAAGATGAAGCGTGAAATGCGTGCTTAGTTCCGGCGTAATGCAATCCCAGACCTGGGCATTCAGTCCCCATCCGTGCAGCAGCACAAGATGACAATTTCCTTCGCCTTTGGTTTGCCACCAGATGTCGTTCATCAGTTACTGTTCCCACTTCACAACCACGAGGTGGACTATGCTAACAGCCCATAGCTTATGCTGGCTATGTCAAATGCCGCTCGCGCTGGCGCACTGGGGGATCTGCTCGCGCTGCGCCCGGACGCTGTTCTGCTCGCTGCCATTATGCCCCCAGTGCGGGCTGCCCGCGGCGAACGCGGCGCTGCCCTGCGGGCGCTGTCTGCAAAAAACACCACCGTGGCAACGGTTGATTGCGGTGAATGATTACGCGCCGCCGTTGAGCCGTCTTATTCACCGACTGAAATTCAGCGGCAGAGCGGAGCTCGGCGTGGCGCTGGCGCGTCTCCTTCTGCTGCGCGTCCGGCAGCAGGGCCTGGTAAAAGCGCCGGACCTGTTGATGAGTGTCCCGCTCTGGCAGCGGCGCCAGTGGCGGCGCGGATTTAATCAGAGCGATCTGCTCTGCCAGCCGCTGGCGCAGTGGTTGCAGTGCCGCTGGCAGGCGAATGCCCTGCGCCGTCGGCGTGCCACACCAGTGCAGCATCACCTTTCAGCGCGATTACGGAAACAAAATCTGAAAAATGCCTTCCAGCTTGAATTCGCCGTCAACGGACTCCATATCGCTCTGGTAGACGATGTCGTCACGACCGGCAGCACTGTTGCTGAGATTTCCCGCCTGCTTTTGCGAAACGGCGCAGCGAGTGTTGAGGTATGGTGCCTGTGTCGCACCTTGTAGACCCCTGCTAAGGGGGGTATTATACCCTGGTAAATTAGTCAACTATTAGGCCAACGCTATGATCCGTATTTCCGATGCTGCCCAGGCGCACTTTGCTAAATTACTGGCAAATCAGGAAGAAGGGACACAAATCCGCGTATTTGTGATTAATCCCGGCACTCCTAACGCTGAATGCGGCGTATCTTACTGCCCGCCGGATGCGGTGGAAGCAACTGACACTGCCATTAAATTCGAACAGCTGACCGCGTATGTCGATGAGCTGAGTGCTCCTTATCTTGAAGATGCGGAGATCGATTTCGTTACCGATCAGCTAGGTTCTCAGCTGACGCTGAAGGCGCCGAACGCCAAAATGCGTAAAGTCTCTGATGACGCCCCGCTGATGGAGCGCGTGGAATATTTGCTGCAATCGCAAATCAACCCGCAACTGGCCGGGCACGGTGGTCGGGTGACGCTGATGGAAATCACCGACGAAGGCTATGCAATCCTGCAGTTTGGCGGCGGTTGTAACGGCTGTTCAATGGTCGACGTCACGCTGAAAGAAGGGATCGAAAAGCAACTGCTGAATGAATTCCCGGAACTGAAAGGCGTTCGTGATCTGACCGAACACCAGCGCGGCGAGCACTCTTACTACTAAGTTTTCTCTCGCTTTTTGCCCGGTGGCGCGATGTTACCGGGCAACTTCCCACCTGCCTGCCCCCGTTTTCTTCCCTGTCATAATATGACCTGCTTCGCATAATTCACATTTTGATCGCCAGGGTCATTCTCAACAGGTGGATGTTACCCGTATCATTCGCCCCACGCGCTACTGAAAGAAAAATAGCCAACTATCCTTTTCGGATGGAACGAAATCTGAAGCAGCGCCGGAACAACTCTGTTTCTCGGTGGGACAATTGGACATTGTCATTGAAACAACGACGTTACCCATAACAAATTAAAGGTCAGGTAAATCATGCCATTAGTCATCGTTGCTATCGGTGTTGTCTTGTTATTACTGCTGATGATCCGCTTCAAGCTGAACGGATTCATCGCGCTGGTGCTGGTGGCTCTCGCCGTCGGTTTAATGCAGGGCATGCCGCTGGATAAAGTGATCGGCTCCATCAAGGCCGGTGTCGGCGGAACGCTCGGTAGTCTTGCACTGATCATGGGCTTCGGCGCTATGCTCGGTAAGCTGCTGGCGGACTGTGGCGGCGCTCAGCGTATCGCCACCACGCTGATTGATAAATTCGGTAGAAAACACATTCAATGGGCCGTGGTATTAACCGGTTTTACCGTCGGTTTCGCGTTGTTCTATGAAGTCGGCTTCGTGCTGATGCTGCCGCTGGTGTTCACCATCGCCGCCTCTGCCCGCATTCCTCTGCTGTATGTTGGTGTACCGATGGCTGCTGCGCTCTCCGTCACGCACGGCTTCCTGCCGCCGCACCCGGGTCCAACCGCTATCGCAACGATTTTCCATGCGGATATGGGGAAAACCCTGCTGTACGGTACGCTGCTGGCGATCCCGACTGTGATTCTGGCAGGTCCGGTGTATGCCCGTTTCCTGAAAGGTATCGATAAGCCAATCCCGGAAGGTTTCCACAATCCGAAAACCTTCCGCGAAGACGAAATGCCGAGTTTCGGCGTGAGCGTCTGGACCTCGCTGGTGCCGGTGGTACTGATGGCGCTGCGTGCGGTCGCGGAAATGCTTCTGCCGAAAGGCCATGCGATTCTGCCTTACGCTGAGTTCTTCGGCGACCCGGTGATGGCGACCATGATTGCGGTGCTGATCGCGGTCTTTACCTTCGGTCTGAATCGTGGTCGTTCGATGGAAGACATCAACGACACGTTGGGCGCGTCCATCAAAATCATCGCCATGATGCTGTTGATCATCGGCGGCGGCGGCGCTTTCAAACAGGTGCTGGTCGATAGCGGCGTGGACAAATACATCGCTTCTATCATGAACGAATCCAACGTGTCTCCGATCCTGATGGCGTGGTCCATTGCCGCGGTCCTGCGTATCGCGCTGGGTTCGGCAACCGTTGCGGCGATCACCGCCGGTGGGATTGCCGCGCCGCTGATTGCCTCTACTGGCGTCAGCCCGGAACTGATGGTTATCGCGGTCGGTTCCGGTAGCGTGATTTTCTCTCACGTGAACGATCCAGGCTTCTGGCTGTTCAAAGAGTATTTCAACCTGACTATCGGTGAGACGATCAGGTCCTGGTCGGTACTGGAAACGATTATTTCCATCTGCGGCCTGGTAGGGTGTCTGCTGCTGGGAACGGTAGTGTAAGCGTAAAAAAGCCGGGCGGCGCTTGCGCCTGCCCGGCCTGTTCGTCATTTCTTACTGGCCGCCTTTCGGCGTTTATCCAGATCCTTAATCAGCCTGTTCACCTTTCCATCGGCAAACATCGCTTCCAGCGTCGTGGACAATTTGCGCCGCCAGTTGCGGTACTGATAGCTGGTGCCGGGAATGTTGACCGGCTCCGCCATGTCCAGCCAGTCTTCTGGCTGTAATCCAAGTAGCGCGCTGTTGCTGTCAGCGATATAACGCTGCATGGCACGGTTGAGCGTCGGCGTCATCGCCATCATTGACGCCTTATGCCCGGCACGTTTCGGTAAACACCCGTACTTATGCAACGCATCCAGCATGGCTTGCTTCGCCTTCCCGCGATCCAGATACAGGCCGTTCAGGATCACTTCGTCAGGATAGAGACCCAGCGTGTTGCCGAGCGTCAGATCACCGCTTTCCCAGTAGCCACGCAGCGTCGGCAGATCATGCGTTGTCGCCACTGCCATCGACTGTTCCGGATAGGCCTTCGGTGCGCGAAAGCCCTTCTGATAGTCATTTTCGAAATAGAGCACTTTGTAGGAATAGACGCCGCTTTTGCGCAGCTTACCGACAATCTCCACCGGCACCGTACCGAGATCTTCGCCGATCACCATGCACTGGTGACGTTTGCTCTCCAGCGCCAGAATCGACAGCAGATCGTCGACCGGATAATGCACATAAGCACCGTAATCCGCCGTCTCGCCGTAAGGGATCCACCACAGACGCAGCACCGACATCACGTGATCAATACGCAGCGCACCGCAGTTTTGCATGTTCGCCCGCAGCAGCTCGACAAATGGCTCATAAGCCCGCGCAACAATGACATGCGGATCCATCGGCGGCAGACCCCAGTTTTGCCCCAACGGGCCGAGAATATCCGGTGGTGCGCCCACTGATGCCTTCAGACAGTAGAGTTCGCGGTCGCACCAGGTTTCTGCGCCGCCTTCCGCCACACCAACGGCCAGATCGCGATACAGCCCGATGGGCATGTCGTGACGCTGGCATTCGGCCCAGCAGGCGGCGAACTGCGTGTAAGCCAGCCACTGCAGCCAGAGATAAAAATCGATGTCATTAGCATGCTGCTGGCAGAATATTTTCACCTGCGGGCTGTCGATATCCCGCAGTGTTTCCGGCCATGCAGGCCAGCCCCAGCGCAACGGATCCGCTTTCGCCTGTTGTTCATGCAGGGCGTCGTACGTCGCCTGCCAGTACAGGCTTTCCCCTTCGCGCTCCACAAACAGGCGAAAATCCGCCATCTGTTCGTCGTCACGCGTGGAGAAGTGTTCCCACGCCATGCGCAGCGCCGTCATTTTCAGCGCCGTCACGGCGGTGTAGTCCACCCATTCCGACTCACAGGCCGCTTTACGCGCCTTTTGCGTCGCCGGCCGTTTCCACCAGGCCTGTGCGGCTTTGCTGAGGTGAAAATCCTCTACCGCGTTAACGTCGATGTAAATCACGTTCAACCAGCGGCGGGAAGAGGGGCTATAGGGGCTGGCGCTTTCCGGGTTTGCCGGATAGAGCGCATGAATCGGATTGAGGCCGATGAACGACCCGCCCCGGCGGGCAATTTCCGGCAGCATCGCTTTCAGATCGCCAAAATCACCAATGCCCCAGTTTTGCTCTGAGCGCAGGGAGTATAGCTGTACGCACGATCCCCACAGTTTTTTCCCCTCCTTCAGTGGCTGCGGTTCGTAGCAGCGCGCAGGGGCAATGATGATGCGGCAGTGCCAGCGATTGTTATCCTGCAACAGCGTCAGCGTGTGGTAGCCTTCCGGCAGACGACCGGGCAGCGTCAAGGTTTTCCCGGCCACCGCCAGCCCCTGATGCTGTTTTCCGGATTCGGTGGTCAGCAGCCAGTCGAATTCCCCTTTTCCTTCGACAATCAACTCTGCTTTTTTGCCAAAAGTAAAGACTTTAACATTAGGCACAGGGGTGACCGCCACAACTGTGGCGGTGGTGTGATGCATCGCATCCAGCAGGCGCTGCTTGGTGTCAGCGCCAATAGATTGCGGTTTACCATGCGCATTGATATAGCTGGGGCTGATACCCGCCGCCAGCGCGGCTTTATCAAGGCGTTTACTCTCCATAGGCCTGTCCTTAGCGTTTTGCCTGCCAGATACGTTGCTGATAATCGCGGATCGAACGGTCAGAACTGAACATGCCGCAGCGCGCGGTGTTCAGGATCGCCGCTCGGGTCCAGGCTTCCTGGTCACGATAAAGCTCATCGACCTGGCGCTGCGCTTTCACATACGCCTCAAAGTCCGCCAGCACAAGGTACGGGTCATGGCCCTGTTTACCGAGGCTGTGCAGCATCTGATCAAACGCGTGCTTGTCGCCGCCGCTGTACTTGCCGCTTTCCAGTTCTTTGAGTACGGCATCAAGCAGCTTGTCTTTCTTACGCCATTTCAGCGGATCGTACCCTTTGGCCTTCAGCGCTTTTACCTCTTCCACCGTGTGACCGAAGATAAAGATATTCTCCTCACCCACCACCTCAGCGATTTCGACATTCGCGCCATCCAGCGTGCCGACGGTCAGCGCGCCGTTCAGCGCCAGCTTCATGTTGCCGGTACCGGAGGCCTCTTTGCCTGCCGTGGAGATCTGCTCGGACACATCCGCCGCCGGGATCAGCATTTCCGCCGCCGAGACACAGTAATCCGGCAGGAATACCACTTTCAGCTTATCGCCCACCAGCGGATCGTGATTGATCGCTTCCGCGACCTTGTTGATCGCAAAGATAATGTTCTTCGCCAGGTAGTAGCCTGGCGCGGCTTTTGCGCCAAACAGGAACACGCGCGGCACGCGGTCAGCTTTCGGGTTCTCGCGGATCTCTTTGTACAGCGCCAGAATATGCAGCAGGTTCAGGTGCTGGCGTTTGTATTCATGCAGTCGTTTGATTTGAATATCAAAGATCGCCTGCGGATTGATCTCAATGCCGGTACGCGCTTTCACAAATTCAGCGAGGCGCACTTTGTTGGCCTGCTTAATCTCGCGGTACTGCTTGCGGAAACTCGCGTTATCGGCGTGTTTTTCCAGCGTAATCAGCTTGTCGAGATCGTTCGCCCACTCTTTTTTCAGCGTCTTATCCAGCAGCGCTGCCAGCGCCGGGTTGCACTGCTTGATCCAGCGGCGCGGGGTAATGCCGTTGGTGACGTTGTGGAACTTGTTCGGCCATAACTGGTGATATTCCGGGAACAGATCCTTCACCACCAGATCAGAGTGCAATGCCGCCACGCCGTTGACGGCAAAGCCGCTCACCACGCACATATTCGCCATCCGCACCTGTTTGTCATGCACCACCGCCAGTTTCGCCCATACCGCCTTGTCGCCAGGCCAGGTTTTCTCCACCAGTTTCTTAAAGCGGGTGTTAATCTCATTGATGATCTGCATGTGCCGCGGCAGCAGCGCCTTCACCAGCTTCTCATCCCAGGTTTCCAGCGCTTCCGGCATCAGGGTGTGGTTGGTGTACGCAAAAGTTTTGCTGGTGATCGCCCAGGCGTCATCCCAGCTCATCTGATGTTCATCGAGCAGAACACGCAGCAGTTCCGGGATGGCAATCGTCGGGTGCGTGTCGTTCAGTTGAATGACTTCAAACGCCGGCAATTGCGCCAGTTTGCGGCCCGCCAGATGATGACGGCGCAGGATATCCGCTACCGAGCAGGCGCACTGGAAATACTGCTGCATCAGGCGCAGCTTTTTCCCGGCCTGATGGTTGTCGTTCGGATAGAGGACTTTGGTCAGTTTTTCCGCATCGATCCCCTGCTTTTCGGCACGCAGGAAATCGCCGTCGTTGAATTTCGTCAGGTTAAACGGATGGGCGTGCGTCGCCTGCCACAGACGCAGCGGCTGCGCGACGCCATTGCGGTAACCCAGCACCGGCAGATCCCAGGCTTCACCCACGAGGGTAAATTCCGGCTCCCAGCGCCCTTTAACCACTTTACCGCCGATGCCGACCTGCACGTCAAGCTGCGCATTGTGGCGGAACCACGGGTAGCTACCACGATGCCAGTCGTCCGGCGCTTCCTTTTGCTGCCCGTCGTCGAACGACTGGCGGAAAAGACCGTACTGATAGTTCAGGCCATAGCCTGTCGCCGACTGACCGACCGTCGCCATAGAATCCAGGAAACAGGCCGCAAGACGCCCCAGACCGCCGTTACCCAGCGCCGGATCAGTCTCTTCTTCAAGCAGGTCACTCAGATTGACATCAAAGGCGCTCAGCTCGTCGCTGACTTCCTGATACCAGCCGAGATTGAGCAGGTTATTGCCCGTCAGACGACCGATAAGGAATTCCATCGAAATATAATTCACGTGACGCTGCCCTTTTACCGGCTTCACCACGGGATGCGCCGCCAGCATTTCTGCCAGTGCGCCGCTCACGGCCTGCCACCACTGATGTTGCGTCATGTCGCTGGCGGCCTGTAAACCAAAATGCTGCCACTGACGCGTCAGTGCAGCCTGAAATTGCGTTTTGTTGAACGAAGGCTGAGACATAAATGAATCCGGGTCCTTGTAAGATACATTAGCGTTAGTGTGCCTGGCCTACTCTGTAACGTCCTCATCCTGGCAGGGATTAGGCAGGGAGGAGTAGCAGGGATGAGCAAAAAGTGTGATCGTAACCACTATAAAGTTAGCCGCTGGCGTTGTCTCTGACCACGTATTACTGCATTGATTCACATTCCACTGGCATTATCGCGTGCTTCATACGAAACAAAATATTGAAACGGGAAATAAACGGGAGCAAACTTGAATATCCGCTTCAAATATATATATCTCACATGAATAAGTCATAAGGAAATAAGATGGCGCATTTATCATGGATGTCACTAAAAGGCACATCCCAGGGCGTTATTTCGACAAATTGCGGTTCCAGGAACTCGATTGGTAATAAATCGCAGACAAATCATCTCGATCAAATAATGATTTATGGACTTAATCATCGAACGACGCGTGAGCAAAATGTCTCACACCATGAAGTACAAATCATCAAGCCTATCGATCGCTCATCCCCCTTACTTAACAAAGCGATAAACGACAATGAAACGCTGGAATGCGAAATTGAACTTTACCGGGTCAACCCGATGGGGTTACAGGAAGCCTATTACAAAATAAAATTATTCAAAGCTCATATATCTGACATTTCAACTATCGTCCCCCACAATATTATTGAAAGTGGAAACGAAGCACAGGAACGCATTTCTTTAGTGTATGAATCAATAAGCTGGGAACACTGCATGGCCAGTACCAGCGCCTACAGTTTATGGGATGAGCGCGTCTTTTAATCAGCAAATTCATATAAGGGGGGAATATGTTTTTACGCAATTCATCCTTCGGCATTGAAACCTGGCCTTCAATGAATCCATTACAACGTGATATGGCTTTCATGAATGGAAATTTTATTACTCAAAGCCACGTGATTATGTTGCTCACTCTCGAAGAGGCAGAGCAAGTGGTGGACGACCTTCTCGGCGGAGTGGATAAGTTTTTTTCTTATAAAGCAGCACCAGGGAATATCAAAGACGGACTCGATGCCTTTCGCAATCTGTCAAAACTCACGACATGGTACAACCCCGCGCAGGAGTTAGTATTCAATTTTAAGGCGCTAAAAATCAAAGCGATTGAATACAATGTAGGTGGAAAGTCATACATAAAAATCACCGGGCACGCGGGTCTCAGACGTATTCTCACCGGTACTCGGTATGGTGCCAGCCATCCACAAATGCTGGAAATGGCCATTGGCCAACGCGGTATGTCTTACAGCATTATCAATGGCACAAAATATTGTATCTATTTTTCGCTTGCCTGGCGGGCGGTGGAACTGATCTTTAAATCGGATTACCATCTGGTGGATTTTCTGGTGGATATTACCATGGACACCGCGAAGATTGTGGTGTCGAGCGTGGTGATTGGGGTAGTGGGTGGGATTCTGACGCTACTTAGTGCTCCTGTTGTTGCGACAATAGTGATTCTCGTGCTCATTGGGCTTGGACTTAATAGCGGATTAAATTATCTTGACGATCAATTTAGCCTATCAGCAACGTTAAAAGCAAAGATCCGGGAGTTTTATCATCTACATGGCGTGGGTACGTTTAATAATACATACGAACTGCAATATTTGTTTTGATTCTGGAGTGTGTCGAATGCTTAAATTACGCATTATTTTTGCTGTTCTCTTTACATTTATTTTTTTAGTTTTTCTGTTATTCGGTGCAGTATTGCAAGATTTTATTTCCTTGATCAAAATGGGTGATATTATATCTTATGACAAAACCTGCATATTGATTAGCGGTATACCTGCGATTTTTTATTTATTAGTATTCTTGCTTTTTGCTCTTTTCCAAAAAGATGCTTTTCATCGCGGACACAAATTAATGAGCAACAGTTATGCTATTCTCTTCATTCTTATCCCACTACCCTTTGGGTTTATTGGGAATATTATCGTTCCTTTTATCCTGATGGCAAATTCCTACACCAACTGCCCTCAGGATAATCTGAGTAAATATTACGTAAAAGATGTCGCATTGTGTGAAAAAATAAAGCGCAGCGACTTTTTTTGAAACGCCATCGCGGAGACCCCCATCCTTATCGTTTGATCAACGAAAGGACGATACACATTTGTCAAAACCTCCCACTTTGGTAAGCACTTGCTACAAAAGGTGTTGCGCCCGGTATGCGAATTTCAATGCCAAATGTAAATAATCACACTTTTGAAATACGTCACGAAACCAGTCGCCATGCGCACTGGCACCGGTTTCTGTAACCTGTTTCAGTAATGTGTGGAATTTGTGACAGAGTGCAAATTAAGATAATCCATTTCCCGACATAACTTGCAATATATTCTGTTATCGCCGACTTTATAGCTATTAATTACGAGGCGCAAAAAAAATCCTTTCCGTTTATTGGCCACAGTGAAGTGCTAACTATGTTGATTCCGTCTAAATTAAGTCGTCCGGTTCGTCTTGACCACACCGTGGTGCGGGAACGATTACTGACGAAACTTTCCGGCGCGAACAATTATCGTCTTGCGCTGGTCACAAGTCCTGCTGGATATGGAAAAACAACGCTCGTTTCGCAGTGGGCGGCAGGGAAGAATGAACTGGGCTGGTATTCGCTTGATGAGGGCGATAACCAGCAGGAACGCTTTGCCAGCTATCTGATCGCGGCGCTGCAACAGGCCACCGGCGGGCATTGCCCGGCGAGCGAGATGATGGTGCAAAAGCGCCAGTACGCCAGCCTGACATCACTCTTCGCACAGCTGTTCATTGAACTCGCCGAGTGGGATCGACCGCTTTATCTGGTGATTGATGATTACCACCTGGTCACCAATCCGGTTATCCATGATGCGATGCGTTTTTTCCTGCGTCACCAGCCTGAAAATATGACGCTGGTGGTGCTGTCGCGCAATTTACCGCAGTTGGGCATCGCCAACCTGCGCGTGCGCGATCAACTGCTGGAGATTGGCAGCCAGCAGCTCGCCTTTACCCATCAGGAAGCGAAGCAGTTTTTCGACTGCCGTCTGACTTCGCCTATCGAAGCCGCCGAAACCAGCCGCCTGTGCGATGACGTCGCTGGCTGGGCCACCGCGCTACAGCTTATCGCCCTTTCCGCACGTCAAAGCAACAGCGCTGCCCAGCATTCCGCACGCCGTCTGGCGGGTATTAACGCCAGCCATTTGTCCGATTATCTGGTCGATGAAGTGCTTAATAACGTGGAAGCCGACACGCGCAACTTCCTGTTAAAAAGCGCGGTCTTACGCTCGATGAACGATGCGCTGATTGTCCGCGTCACTGGCGTCGACAACGGGCAGATGCGACTGGAAGAGATCGAGCGCCAGGGGCTGTTTTTACAGCGGATGGATGATTCCGGTGAATGGTTCAGCTATCACCCGCTGTTTGGCAGTTTCCTGCGTCAACGTTGTCAGTGGGAACTGGCGACAGAATTACCTGAACTGCACCGCGCTGCCGCCGAAAGCTGGATGGCGCAGGGCTTCCCGACCGAAGCTATCCATCATGCGCTGGCCGCCGGTGATGCCAACATGCTGCGCGATATCCTGCTCAACCATGCGTGGGGGCTATTTAACCATAGCGAACTGGCACTGCTAGAAGAGTCGCTCGCGGCGCTGCCGTGGGAAAGCCTGCTCGAAAACCCGCGTCTGGTGCTGCTGCAGGCCTGGCTGATGCAGAGCCAGCACCGGTACAGCGAGGTCAATAACTTGCTGGCGCGCGCCGAGCAAGAGATGACCGTCGCGATGGATGTCACTCTGCACGGCGATTTCAACGCATTGCGGGCGCAGGTCGCCATCAATGACGGCGATCAGGAAGAGGCTGAGCGTCTGGCGATGGTGGCCCTTGATGAGCTGCCGCTCGCCAGCTACTACAGCCGTATCGTCGCCACCTCGGTGCACGGCGAAGTGCTGCACTGCAAAGGCGAGCTGAACAAATCGCTGGCGGTGATGCAACAGACCGAACAGATGTCACGCCGCTATGAAGTCTGGCATTACGCACTGTGGAGCCTGCTCCAGCAGAGCGAAATTCTGTTTGCCCAGGGCTTTTTGCAGGCGGCGTGGGAATCGCAGGAAAAAGCATTCCAGCTGATCCGCGAACAGCATCTCGAACAACTGCCGATGCACGAATTCCTGCTACGCATCCGCTCACAGTTACTGTGGGCCTGGGCGCGTCTTGATGAATCCGAAGCGGCGGCCCGCAGCGGGATGGACGTCCTGTCCACTTATCAACCGCAGCAGCAGTTGCAGTGCCTGGCGCTGCTGGTGCAATGCTCGCTGGCGCGTGGCGATCTGGACAACGCCCGCAATCACCTCAACCGTCTGGAAAACCTGCTCGGCAACGGTCAGTACCACAGCGACTGGGTGTCGAATGCCGACAAAGTGCGCGTGATTTACTGGCAGATGACGGGCGATAAAAAATCCGCGACGCTCTGGCTGCGGCAGACGCCGAAGCCGGAATTTGCCAACAACCACTTCCTGCAAAGTCAGTGGCGTAATATCGCCCGCGCCCAGATCCTGCTCGGCGATTACGATCCGGCAGAAATGGTGCTGGAAGAGCTGAACGAAAATGCCCGCGCACTGCGTCTGATGAGCGATCTGAACCGCAACCTGCTACTGCTCAACCAGCTTTACTGGCAGGCGGGGCGTAAAGCAGAAGCGCAGAGCGCGCTGCTGGAAGCGCTCACGCTCGCCAACCGCACCGGGTTTATCAGCCATTTCGTCATTGAAGGCGAAGCGATGGCGCAGCAGTTGCGCCAGTTGATTCAGCTCAATACGTTACCGGAACTGGAACAGCACCGCGCCCAGCGCATTCTGCGTGAGATAAACCAGCATCACCGCCACAAGTTCGCTCATTTTGATGAGAACTTCGTTGAACGTCTGCTGAATCACCCGGAAGTGCCGGAACTTATCCGCACCAGCCCGTTAACGCAGCGCGAATGGCAGGTACTGGGGCTGATCTATTCCGGTTACAGCAACGAGCAGATTGCCGGTGAGCTTGACGTGGCGGCCACCACCATCAAAACGCATATTCGTAATCTGTATCAGAAACTGGGCGTCGCGCACCGTCAGGATGCCGTTCAGCACGCACAGCAGTTGTTGAAAATGATGGGTTACGGGGTTTAACCCTCTCCCGGACGGGAGAGGGCGAAAGTGTCAGCACAGTTCCAGCTGGATGTTGTTATCCACAATCACTTTCATAATGCCATTGGGCGGCATCGCGTCGGTATAGACCGCATCCACCATGCTGATGCTGCCCATGTTAACCATCGCGTTACGACCGAATTTAGAGTGATCCACCACCAGCATCACATGGCGCGAGTTTTCAATGATCGCCCGCTTGGTGCGCACTTCGTGGTAGTCAAATTCCAGCAACGAGCCGTCGGTATCGATGCCACTGATGCCAAGAATGCCGAAATCCAGGCGGAACTGAGAGATGAAGTCGAGGGTGGCTTCGCCAATGATGCCACCGTCGCGGCTGCGCAGCTCGCCGCCCGCCAGTATGACGCGGAAATCGTCTTTCGCCATCAGCGTGTTGGCCACGTTCAGGTTGTTGGTCACCACGCGTAAATCACTGTGCTCAAGCAGCGCATGCGCCACCGCCTCCGGCGTGGTGCCGATGTCGATGAACAGCGTTGCGCCATTGGGGATCTGACTGGCGACTTTGCGGGCGATACGTTCTTTTTCACCGGTCTGGGTGGCCTTGAGGTCATGCCAGGGAGTGTTAACGGAACTCGACGGCAGCGCCGCGCCGCCGTGGTGACGCAAAATCATTTTCTGCTCGGCCAGATCATTCAGATCGCGGCGGATGGTCTGCGGGCTGACAGCAAACTGTTCGACAAGCTCTTCGGTACTGACATAACCCTGTTTTTTTACCAGCTCGATTATCGCGTCATGACGTTGTGTCTGCTTCATGGAAATTCCCTGGAAATTTTATGTTCGTTTTCGCACATTCACCGTATCGGCAAACGCCATGGCCAGTCCCACCGCCAGACCCGCAGCGTGAGCGCCATTCGCCATCGCCATGCCGAAAAGATCAAACCACCCGGCAACCAGCCAGATTAATGAGAAGATTATCAGTCCGCGTTGCAGATAAATTCCGCTTTGTGGATCGCGTTCGCCGCGCAGCCAGGCGTAGCCCATCAGCGCGTAAACCACGCCAGATAACCCGCCAAACCACGGACCACTGAATTTCTGCTGAATAAACCCGCTCAGCAGCGCGCTCACGACCGTAATCACGATCAGTTTTCCGCTGCCAAGACGCTTCTCAACCGCTCCGCCAAGATACCACCACCATAGCAGGTTGAAGAGAATATGCAGAACAGAGAAGTGCATGAAAGCGTGAGTAAAGTAACGCCAGAGTTCAAATTTAAGAGAGGGATCAAACGGCCAGGCGAGCCACACCATCACCGTTCTGTCACCCACGGCATTCATGATAAGAAAAATCGCGATACACAGGATCATGATGACCAGCGTGACAGGGCCAGCGTTTCCACGCAGCGTCGCGAGAAACGGAAAACGGCGATACTGCAGCCCACTGTGGGTATGCCCGGCCTGCCAGCTGGCGGCAAGATAGCGAGGATCGGCAGGGTTTTCCAGAAACTGCGCCAGTTCGCGCTGAACGCGATCAGCCTGGCTTTCATCCGCCAGCCAGACATCCGTTTGCGTATGTTGCTGAATAGTAAGAATAATCCCCTGCGTTGCCATGTAGTCAACAAACGCCTGGGCAACACGCGGATTGGTAAACGAAGTAATCATCAACATACGGAGGGCCGCTTTTTCCACACAAAGGGAGACAGTATACCGTCTCAGGCGTCGTGCGCTACCTCAGACGGGAAATGTCGGTGCCAGGCATCGAATCCGCCATCCACGCTGTAAACATGGTCATAGCCCTGTTGCAGTAAATATTGCGCTGCGCCTTTGCTGCTGTTGCCGTGATAGCACATCACCATCACCGGCGTTTCAAAATCATTCTCGCGCATAAACGCACCCAGCGTGTCGTTAGTCAGGTGGAACGCGCCAGGGGTATGGCCTAATGCGTAGCTTTGCGGATCACGGATATCCACCAGCACCGCCGCGCCCTGATGCAGTTTCTGATGGGCTTCTTCTACATTAATACATTCAAAGTGATCCATGGTGTTCTCTTTATTGATGGCAGGTCTATAGATTTTACCGTCAGCTATACCGTAAGACGGCAGAGAAATACTAATTTGTTATACGCATCACTCCAAAATGTTTTTTCGATGTTACCAAAAGCGCGTTTATTTGCTATGATGAGCGATATCGAACATTTGTGAGCTTTAACGAAAGCACGTGAGGTTGCAGCATGGAAACCAAAGATCTGATTGTGATAGGTGGAGGCATTAACGGTGCCGGTATCGCGGCAGACGCCGCAGGGCGTGGTTTATCCGTGCTGATGCTGGAAGCCCAGGATTTAGCCTCCGCGACATCAAGCGCCAGCTCGAAACTGATCCACGGCGGGCTACGCTACCTTGAACACTACGAATTCCGCCTGGTCAGCGAAGCGCTGGCCGAGCGTGAAGTACTGCTGAAAATGGCGCCGCACATCGCCTTTCCGATGCGTTTTCGTCTGCCCCACCGCCCGCATCTGCGTCCGGCCTGGATGATCCGTACCGGCCTCTTTTTATACGATCACCTCGGTAAACGCACCAGCCTGCCTGGCTCTACCGGTTTGCGTTTTGGCGCAGAATCGGTACTGAAACCGGAAATTGTGCGCGGTTTCGAATATTCTGACTGCTGGGTCGACGATGCCCGTCTGGTACTGGCTAACGCCCAGATGGTGACGCGCAAAGGGGGAGAAGTGATGACCCGCACCCGCGCGACCTCCGCAAAACGTGAAAACGGGATGTGGATTGTCGAAGCCGAAGACATTGATACTGGCGAGAAATACAGCTGGCAGGCGCGCGGTCTGGTTAACGCCACTGGCCCGTGGGTGAAACAATTCTTTGACGAAGGCATGCATCTGCCGTCGCCGTACGGCATTCGCCTGATCAAGGGCAGCCACATTGTGGTGCCGCGCGTACATACGCAAAAACAGGCTTACATCCTGCAGAACGAAGATAAACGCATTGTCTTTGTGATCCCGTGGATGGATGAGTTTTCTATCATTGGCACCACCGATGTGGAATACCACGGTGATCCGAAGCAGGTTGAAATCGACGAAGGCGAAATCAACTATCTGCTGAAAGTCTATAACGCGCACTTTAAGAAACCGCTCACCCGCAACGACATCGTCTGGACTTACTCCGGTGTGCGTCCACTGTGTGATGACGAGTCTGATTCGCCGCAGGCGGTGACCCGCGACTACACGCTGGATATTCACGACGAACAGGGTCAGGCGCCGCTGCTGTCGGTATTTGGCGGTAAGCTGACTACCTACCGTAAACTCGCGGAACACGCGCTGGAAAAACTGACGCCGTACTATCAGGGCATTGGCCCGGCCTGGACCAAAACAGCCGTGCTGCCTGGCGGCGAGATCGGCAATGATCGTGATGATTACGCTGCCCGCTTGCGCCGCCGCTATCCATTTATCAGCGAGTCGCTGGCGCGCCATTACGCCCGCACCTACGGCAGCAACAGCCAATGGATCTTAGGAGAAGCAAATTCCCTTGAGGATCTGGGCGAGCACTTTGGTCACGAGTTGTATGAAGCGGAACTGCGCTACCTGGTTGAACACGAATGGGTGCGCCGTATGGACGATGCGCTGTGGCGTCGTACCAAACTCGGCATGTGGCTGAATGCGGAAGAGCAGTCCCGCGTCGCTCAATGGCTGACGCAACACGCGGGAAAGCGTGAGATGCCGCTGGCATCATGAACCTGAAAAAAATGGCCCGGCAACTGCCGGGCCATGTTGTATTACAGTCTGACCGGATCGATATGCCAGATGCTTTCGGCATATTCCTTGATGGTACGGTCTGAAGAGAAATAGCCCATGTTAGCGATGTTGTGCATCGCTTTGTTGGTCCACTCTTCCGGATGACGATACAGCTCATCCACCTTATCCTGACAATCCACATAACTGCGGTAATCGGCCAGCACCTGATAATGGTCGCCAAAGTTAATCAGCGAATCCAGCAGGTCGCGGTAACGGTTTGGATCGTCCGGGCTGAAGACGCCAGTGCCAATCTGCGTCAGCACCTGGTGCAGTTCGTCGTCCTGCTCGTAGTAGTCACGCGGTTTATAGCCGCTGCGACGCAACGCTTCCACCTCTTCCGCGGTATTACCAAAGATAAAGATGTTATCCGCGCCGACATGCTCCAGCATCTCCACGTTCGCGCCGTCGAGCGTACCGATGGTCAGCGCACCGTTCAGACCAAACTTCATGTTGCTGGTGCCGGAGGCTTCCGTACCGGCCAGGGAGATCTGCTCGGAGAGATCGGCCGCCGGGATGATCAGCTGCGCCAGACTCACGCTGTAGTTCGGGATAAACACCACTTTCAGCTTGTCACCAATCTGCGGATCGTTGTTGATCACCTTCGCCGCATCGTTGATCAGATGAATAATGTGCTTCGCCATGTAATACGCCGACGCCGCTTTACCCGCAAAGATGATCACACGCGGCACCCACTGTGCCGTCGGATCAGCTTTGATGCGATTATAGCGGGTGATGACGTGCAGCACGTTCATCAGCTGGCGCTTATATTCATGGATGCGTTTGATCTGCACATCGAACAGCGCCTTCGGGTTCACCACCACGTTCAGTTGCGTGGCGATGTACAACGCCAGACGCTTTTTATTCTCCAGCTTGGCATGCTGCACCGCCTGATTCACCGCCGGGAAATCAATATGCTGCTCGAGGTCGACGAGCTGGCTTAAATCTGTACGCCAGGTCTGGCCGATATTCTCATCCAGCACGCCGGAGAGCGGTGGGTTCGCCAGCGCCAGCCAGCGACGCGGCGTGACACCGTTGGTCACGTTGGTAAAGCGCATCGGGAAGATGCTGGCGAAATCAGCAAACAGCGACTGGACCATCAGGTTTGAGTGCAGTTCCGAGACGCCGTTAACCTTGTGGCTCACCACCACCGCCAGCCATGCCATACGTACACGGCGACCGTTAGACTCATCAATCAGCGACGTACGGCTCAGCAGCCCGGTATCATTCGGATACTGCTCCTGCAACGTCTTCATGAAGTAGTCATTGATTTCAAAGATGATTTGCAGATGGCGCGGCAGAATTTTACCCAGCATATCCAGTGGCCAGGTTTCCAGCGCTTCGCTCATCAGCGTGTGGTTGGTGTAGGAAAAGACCTGACAGGTCACTTCAAACGCTTCGTCCCAGGTGAACTTATGATCATCAATCAACAGGCGCATCAGTTCCGGAATCGACAGCACCGGGTGGGTATCGTTCAGGTGGATGGCAATTTTGTCCGCCAGGTTGTCATAGGTTTTATGCAGCTGGTAATGGCGGCTCAGGATATCCTGAATCGTTGCGGAGACGAGGAAATACTCCTGACGCAGACGCAACTCGCGCCCCGAATAGGTGGAGTCATCCGGGTAGAGCACGCGCGACACGTTTTCGGAGTGGTTTTTATCTTCCACTGCCGCAAAGTAGTCGCCCTGGTTGAATTTCCCGAGGTTGATTTCGCTACTGGCCTGCGCATTCCACAGACGCAAGGTATTGGTGGCGTCGGTATCATAGCCCGGGATTATCTGGTCGTAGGCCACGGCCAGGATCTCTTCGGTTTCAATCCAGTGGGTTTTCTTCCCTTCCTGCTGGATACGACCGCCGAAACGCACCTTGTAACGGGTGTTATGGCGCTTGAATTCCCACGGATTACCGTACTCCAGCCAGTAGTCCGGAGACTCTTTTTGCCGCCCGTCGACAATGTTCTGGCGGAACATGCCGTAATCGTAACGAATACCGTAACCACGGCCTGGTAAGCCAAGCGTTGCCAGCGAGTCGAGGAAACAAGCGGCCAGTCGGCCCAGCCCGCCGTTGCCAAGCCCGGGGTCGTTTTCTTCATCAATCAGCTCTTCGAGATCAAGCCCCATCTCTTCCAGCGCGCTTTTGACGTCGTCATAAATACCCAACGACAGCATCGCATTGGAGAGCGTGCGGCCAATCAGGAACTCCATCGACAGGTAGTACACCTGGCGGGTTTCCTGGGAGAGTTGTGCGCGATTCGAACGCAGCCAGCGCTCGACCAGACGATCGCGAACGGCAAACAGCGTGGCGTTCAGCCATTCATGCTTGTTAGCGATCGCCGGATCCTTGCCAATGGTAAACATCAGCTTATAGGCGATAGAGTGCTTCAGCGCTTCGACGCTGAGGGTGGGTGATGCATAGCTAAACGGTGCATTCATAGCAATGATTCCTGTGATTACATCAGGCGCTGGTACAGCTCACGGTACGAGTGAGCGGCGACATGCCAACTAAAGTCCATTCCCATTGCCTGACGTTGGACGTAACGCCAAAGCGAGGGCCGCGACCACAGTACAAACGCGCGCCGAATCGCCCTCAGCAGTGACCAGGCATTGCTGTCCTCAAAAGCAAAACCACTGGCGACACCGTCGGCCAGGTTTTCCAGCGAGCAGTCAGAAACGGTATCCGCCAGTCCACCGGTACGACGTACCAGCGGCAGCGTGCCGTACTTCAGCCCGTAAAGCTGCGTTAAGCCGCAGGGCTCAAAGCGGCTCGGCACCAGAATCACGTCAGAACCGCCCATGATGCGATGCGAGAACGCTTCGTGATAGCCAATCTGCACACCCACCTGCCCCGGGTATTCCGCTGCGGCGGCGAGGAAACCCTCCTGCAGCACCGGATCGCCCGCGCCCAGCAGCGCCAGTTGCCCGCCCTGCTCAAGCAGGCCCGGCAGCGCTTCCAGCACCAGATCCAATCCTTTCTGACTGGTGAGGCGGCTGACGACGGCGAACAGCGGCACCTTCTCGTCAACTTTCAACCCCATGGCGATTTGCAGCTGACGTTTGTTCTCCGCTTTCTCCTCCAGCGTGTCGCGGGTATAACGCGCCGCCAGCAGAAGATCGGTTTCCGGGTTCCAGATCGTGTCATCCACGCCATTGAGGATGCCGGACAGGCGCCCCTCAAGATGGCGCTGACGCAGCAATCCTTCCATCCCATACGCGTACTGCGGTTCGGTAATTTCCCGCGCATAGGTCGGGCTGACCGCCGTAATGTGGTCAGCGTAGTAGAGCCCCGCTTTCAGAAACGAAATCTGGCCGTTAAACTCCAGCCCGTGCATGTTAAAGAATGCCCATGGCAGCTGGATGTCATTCATATGGTGCGCATAAAACTGCCCCTGATAAGCCAGGTTGTGCACCGTAAACACCGATTTCGCCGGTCGCCCGCGCGCCGCCAGATAGGCGGGGGTGAGCCCGGCATGCCAGTCATGCGCATGAACGATTTCCGGGCGCCAGAACGGATCCAGCCCGCAGGCCATTTCACATCCCACCCACCCGAGTAATGCAAAGCGCACCACATTATCACTATAGTCGTACTGGTTCGTATCGTGATAAGGGCTTCCCGGGCGATCGTAAAGATGAGGCGCATCAATCAGATAGATGCCGACACCGTTGAAATGACCGAACAACAACGTGACCCGACCAGCAAACGTATCACGGCGCGTCACCACCTGAGCGTCAGGGATCCCGCGTCGAATGTCAGGGAACGCAGGCAGAAGTACTCGAGTATCAATGCCTTCCGCAATCTGAGCCGCCGGTAATGCGCCTAATACATCAGCCAGGCCGCCCGTTTTCAGCAGCGGGAACAGCTCAGAACAAACATGTAAAACCTGCATTATCGCTCCTGTTTATAGCCCAGCTTGCGCAACATATCGCGCGTAACCAGCACAATGCCTTCCTCTGAACGGTAGAAGCGACTTGCATCTTCTTCCGCATTTTCACCAATCACCATCCCTTCCGGAATAACGCAGGCCCTGTCGATAACACAACGGCGCAGACGACACGAACGTCCGACCCACACATCAGGTAATAAGACTGCCGAATCTATGTTACAGAAGGAGTTCACCCGCACACGCGGGAACAATACCGACTGCACGACCACGGAGCCGGAGATGATGCAACCCCCTGAAACCAGTGAGTTCAGCGTCATGCCGTGGCTGCCGGAACGGTCCTGGACAAATTTTGCCGGCGGCAGGGATTCCATATGGGTGCGAATCGGCCAGTTCTGGTCGTACATATCCAGCTCCGGCATCACCGATGCCAGATCGAGGTTCGCTTTCCAGTAGGCTTCCAGCGTCCCCACATCGCGCCAGTAAGGCTCTGACGCCTCATCTGACTGCACGCAGGAGAGCGGGAACGGATGCGCATACGCGTCGCCCGCTTTGGTAATTTTTGGAATGATGTCCTTGCCGAAATCATGACTGGAATTCTCGTCATGATCGTCCTCTTCCAGCAGTTCGTAGAGGTAGTCGGCATCAAAGATGTAGATACCCATACTGGCGAGCGATTTGGTGCTGTCGCCTGGCATGGTCGGCGGATTGGCCGGTTTTTCGACAAAATCGATAATTTTTTCATGCTCATCGACCGCCATTACGCCAAACGCCGTCGCTTCTGCCACCGGCACCGGCATACAAGCCACCGAACACCGCGCGCCTTTTTCAACGTGGTCGATCAGCATGCGGGAATAGTCCTGCTTGTAAATATGGTCGCCCGCGAGGATAACGACGTACTCCGCTTTGTAGCGACGGATAATATCGAGGTTCTGTGTGACAGCATCGGCAGTGCCGCGATACCAGTTCTCACCATGAACACGCTGTTGCGCCGGTAGCAGGTCGACAAATTCGTTCATCTCTTCGCTGAAAAACGACCAGCCGCGCTGAATGTGCTGCACCAGCGAGTGGGATTGATATTGGGTGATGACGCCAATACGGCGAATGCCCGAGTTCAGGCAGTTCGATAACGCGAAATCGATAATACGGAATTTACCGCCAAAATGGACCGCCGGTTTCGCGCGCTTGATGGTTAAATCTTTCAGTCGGGTGCCACGGCCGCCTGCGAGGATCAACGCAACGGATTTAAGGGGCAATTGACGCGCCAGCATCATTGGATCGTTTTTATCTAGCCTAACCATGATTCACTCCTTTTATTCATGCTCGTTAGAGCTTTGACATGTCATCCCTGGATTACCTGTTCGCTGGTAACCTCAATGATGTCATGCTGTTGACCTCTCAAATACGCACACTCCGTGCGCGGGCCCATGCCAGATGGTCATGGTGACCGGATTATCCTCACCGGCAAAGGGAGGAACGGCATGCCATTCTCCCGAGGGTAAAACAATATCTGCAACGTCTTGTGTGCCGTTAAACGTGATGAGCCAGCGATCGGAAAGCAGGATTTGCATCCGCTTAACGCCGTGCTGCCATGCCTCAGCGCTTAACGGTTGCGCATCCTGACCGAGCCACCGCACATTGCCATCACCCTCCTGCCACCATGCGTCCCGGATCAGTGCCGGTATGCGCTGGCGCAGGTGAATCAACGCGGCGGTGAACGCCGTCAGACCACTGTTCGCCTTTTCCCAGTCGAGCCAGGTTAAGGCGTTGTCCTGACAGTAAGCATTATTGTTGCCATGCTGGCTGTGGCCGTGTTCATCACCGGCCAGTAGCATTGGCGTCCCCTGAGAAAGCAGCAATGTTGTCATCAGAGCGTGGACGCTGGCTCGCCTGCGCTCTGTCACGTCAAAACTGCCGCCTAACCCCTCTATACCATGGTTATTACTGTGGTTATTGTTAGTCCCGTCTCGATTCTCTTCGCCGTTCGCTTCGTTGTGTTTCTCGTTGAAACAAACGCAGTCTCGCAGGGTAAAACCGTCATGCGCCGTGATCAGATTGACAGATGCCGACGGCAGACGGCCATTGCGTTTGAACACATCGCTGGAGGCGGCAAAGCGCGTGGCCAGTTCGCCCAACGACAGGTTCTGCTGCAGCCAGAAGCGGCGTGCAGCATCGCGGAAATGATCGTTCCATTCCGCAAAGGGTGCGGGGAAATTCCCCACCTGATAACCGCCCGGACCAATGTCCCAGGGCTCGGCAATCAGTTTGACTTTCGATAACACCGGATCAGCGTGGATCGCCGTAAACAACGGCGCATCCTGGCGAAATTCCGGGGTACGCCCCATCACCGACGCCAGGTCAAAACGGAAACCGTCAACATGGCACTCGTCCACCCAAAAACGCAGACACTGACGCGCTAATTCCACAACGCCAGGCTGGCTGAGATTGAGCGTGTTTCCGCAACCGGTCCAGTTGTGATAATCACCGTCTTCTCTAATCCAATAATAGCTACTGTTATCAATTCCGCGCAGTGAGACGGTTGGGCCTTCGAGATCGATTTCCGCGCTGTGGTTAAGAACCACATCAAGGATCACCTCGATTCCTGCGGCATGCAGCGCTTTTACCGCATCGCGAAACTCCTTCAGCGCCGTCTCCGGCGAGGCGGCATAACGCGGATTAAGAGCAAATAATGCTAATGGATTGTAGCCCCAGTAATTGCTGAGCCCCATCCGCTGCAATCGCGGCTCGTCGGCAAAATGCGCGACCGGCAGCAGCTCCAGCGCGGTGATGCCTAACTGTTTGAGATAGTTAATCATCACCGGATGACTCAGCGCGCGATAGGTACCTCGCTGTGCCTCGGGGATCGCCGGGTGCAGGCAGGTCAGGCCTTTGACATGCGCCTCATAGATAACGCTGTTGCCCCACGGCGTGGCGGGCGGCGCGTCGTCTTCCCAGTCATAGCCTAAATCCACCACCACAGATACGGGCGCCACCCCGGCGCTGTCGCGAGGATCAGGCGTATCCCAGCCGCCATGCAGCACCGGGTTGTCCGGCAGATAGCCGTCCACCCGGTGCGCGCAAGGGTCTATCAGCAGCTTCGCCGGATTAAAGCGATGCCCTTTTGCCGGATCCCACGGGCCGTAAACCCGGTAACCGTAGCGCAATCCCGGATGCGCATCCGGCAGATAGCCGTGCCAGATATCGCCGCTGCGTGACGTCAGGGGGAGACGTCGCTCGGTTCCCTTGTCGTCAAACAGGCAAAGTTCAACCCGCTCCGCATGCACGGAAAAAAGCGCGAAATTCACCCCTTTTCCGTCATAACTTGCGCCCAGCGGCGACGGAGCACCGGCTATCAGTCTGGTCATTCGCCCTCCCGCACCAGCCAGAGGGTGGCAAGCGGCGGCAGCGTAATACTGAGGGAGTTTGGCCGCCCGTGGCTTTCAATCGTCTCGCTCGCCACCACGCCGCCGTTACCGGCATTACTGCCGTGGTAGTGCATCGAGTCAGTATTCAGCTCTTCGCGCCAGCGGCCCGGCTGGTTAATGCCGAAACGGTAGTTGTGGCGCGGAACCGGAGTGAAGTTACTGGCGACGATGATTTCGTTACCCTGTTTGTCGCGGCGCACAAAAATCAGCACCGAACGTTCATGGTCATCCACCACCAGCCATTCGAAACCGTAGGAATCAAAATCCAGTTCGTGCAGCGCTTTGTGATGACGATAGGTGTGGTTCAGGTCACGCACCAGCCGCTGTACGCCGTGATGCCAGTTATCGCCGCCTTCCAGCAGATGCCAGTCGAGGCTGCTGTCATGATTCCACTCGCGACCCTGAGCAAATTCGTTGCCCATGAACAGCAGCTTTTTGCCCGGGAAGGCGTACATCCAGCCGTAGTAGGCGCGCAGGTTGGCAAATTTCTGCCACGCGTCGCCCGGCATACGGTCGAGGATCGATCGCTTACCGTGCACCACTTCGTCGTGCGAGAGCGGCAGCACGAAGTTTTCGGTGTTGTTGTAAAGCATGCCGAAGGTCAGTTTGTCGTGATGATACTGGCGATGCACCGGGTCGAGCTTCATGTAATCAAGCGTGTCGTGCATCCAGCCCAGATTCCATTTGTACCAGAAGCCGAGACCGCCCATCGAAGCAGGGCGCGAAACGCCAGCGAAATCCGTCGACTCTTCCGCCATACTCACCGCGCCCGGCACCTGCTCGCCGAGAATACGGTTGGTGCTGCGCAAGAACTCAATCGCTTCGAGGTTTTCACGACCGCCGTGTTCGTTGGGGATCCACTCACCCGCTTTACGGCTGTAGTCGCGGTAGATCATCGATGCCACCGCATCCACGCGCAGTGCGTCAATGCCGAAACGCTCAATCCAGTACAGCGCATTACCCACCAGGTAATTTGCCACTTCGCGACGGCCATAGTTGTAAATCAGCGTGTTCCAGTCCTGATGGTAGCCTTCGCGCGGATCGCTGTGCTCATACAGTTCGGTGCCGTCAAACTTCGCCAGCCCGAAATCGTCGGACGGGAAATGGCCTGGCACCCAGTCCAGAATGACGTTCAACCCGGCAGCATGCGCGGCGTTGATGAAATAACGGAAATCATCACGGGTGCCGAAACGGCGGGTCGGCGCATACAGCCCGGTCGGCTGATAGCCCCAGCTACCATCAAACGGGTGTTCGTTCACCGGCAGCAGTTCGAGGTGAGTAAAACCCATCCATTTCACGTAAGGCACCAGTTGATCGGCCAGTTCGCGGTAGCTCAGCCAGAAATTGTTATCTGTGTGGCGACGCCACGAGCCGAGGTGCACTTCATAGATGGCGATGGGCGCGTCGAAATCGTTGGCGCGTTTGCGTTCCTCGCTCTGCACCACTTTCTCCGGCAGACCGCAAATCAGCGACGCGGTTTCCGGGCGCATCTGAGCTTCAAAGGCGTAAGGATCCGCTTTAATGCGCAGTTTGCCGCTGGCATCGATCATCTCAAATTTGTAGAGCTGACCATTGTGCGCGCCGGGCACAAACAGTTCCCAAATCCCGGATTCACGGCGCAGACGCATCGGATGACGGCGACCGTCCCAGTAGTTGAATTGCCCGACGACGGAAACACGGTGCGCATTAGGCGCCCAGACGGAGAAGCGGGTACCAGTGACGCCGTCCATGGTATCGGCATGTGCGCCGAGGGTTTCGTAAGGGCGCAGGTGCGTGCCTTCCGACAGCAGCCAGGCATCCATCTCCTGCAGCAAAGGGCCAAAACGATAAGGATCGTCAATCAGATTCTGTTGACCGTGCCAGGTGACGGCGAGTTGATAACGAAAAGGGTTTTTCCGACGGGGTAATAGACCCCAAAAAAAGCCGCGGGAATCGAGGCATTCGAGTTTACCGACTTTGCGTCCGGTTTTGGGTTCAATAACCCAGACATCCGTCGCGTCAGGTAAAAGTGCGCGGACCTCCAGTCCGTCCTCAGTACGATGCATGCCAAGAATCGAAAAAGGGTCGGCAAAATGACCAGCAAACAACGCATTGATCACGTCTCTATCGATACGATCAGACATGGTTTTCTATCCTGTTTTTTGAGTGTCACCCTCTTCCACAATTGCGGTGACATTTTTGACCTGAACGGTGCAGCATGTTGACTGTGCATCTTCCCTGCTCCGTCCTACCCTCAGCTAAGGTTGAAATACATTACCTTGCTTAAAGCATAGCCAACGCTTTATAGGGCCCCCGAGAAAAAATGAAACATCTGCGCGTCCTCCTTGTATTACGCAAAAAAAGGGGTGTCAGCGCACCCCTGTAGAAATTTTTACGCCAGCTGTCGTAGCATACGGCGCAGCGGTTCGGCGGCACCCCATAGCAGTTGATCGCCAACGGTGAAGGCGGAAAGGTACTCCGGCCCCATGTTCAGCTTACGCAGACGGCCTACCGGGGTGGTTAAAGTGCCGGTCACCGCTGCTGGGGTCAGCTCGCGCATGGTGATTTCACGGTCGTTCGGCACCACTTTCGCCCACGGATTGTGTGCCGCCAGCATCTCTTCGATGGTTTGTACTGACACATCTTTTTTCAGTTTCAGCGTAAACGCCTGGCTGTGGCAGCGCAGCGCGCCAATGCGCACGCACAGGCCATCCACCGGAATAGTGTGCTGCGTACCAAGAATTTTGTTGGTCTCCGCCTGGCCTTTCCACTCTTCGCGGCTCTGGCCGTTGTCGAGCTGTTTGTCGATCCACGGGATCAGGCTGCCCGCCAGCGGTACGCCGAAATTGTCGACCGGCAGTTCGCCGCTGCGGGTCAGCCCGGTCACTTTGCGTTCGATGTCGAGGATAGCGGACGCCGGGTCTGCCAGTTCATCTGCGACGTGATTGTGCAACTGCCCCATCTGCGCCAGCAGCTCGCGCATATGGCGTGCACCGCCGCCTGACGCGGCCTGATAAGTCGCCACCGACACCCACTCAATCAGATCCTGCGCGAACAGCCCGCCGAGCGACATCAGCATCAGGCTCACGGTACAGTTGCCGCCAACAAAAGTTTTGACGCCTTTGTTCAGCGCGTCGGTGATCACACCCTGGTTAACCGGGTCAAGAATGATGATGGCATCGTCTTTCATGCGCAGCGACGACGCGGCGTCAATCCAGTATCCCTGCCAGCCACTGGCACGCAGCTTAGGGAAAATCTCGTTGGTGTAATCGCCGCCCTGGCACGTGACGATAATATCGAGTGCCTTTAAAGCATCCAGGTTGTAAGCATCCTGAAGCTTGCTTCCGACCTCTTTACCAAAACCGGGCGCGTCCTGCCCATGCTGAGAGGTGGAGAAAAAAACCGGGCGGATGGCGTCGAAGTCGTGCTCTTCAACCATGCGTTGCATGAGAACAGAGCCGACCATACCGCGCCAGCCGATGAAACCAACATTTTTCATAGCGTTTTTCCTGCAGAGGTGTGTGCTGTTGTGCGTGTGCGTTTTATCGTTGAACTGCGACAACTATCACATTACAAAATGCTACCAAAGTCGCAAGTGAAAATAATCAATGATCCCCTCAGTATCAGAAATTTTGCCGATAATAAGGCACGTTTTTTGATGGAGATGCGGTAAATGAGGGAGGCTATGCCCGGCAACCTGATCGCCACCGGGCAGAAGAGCGGTTAACTTAACAGCGAGAAAGCAATCATGCCGATAATCGCGCCGGTGGTACCGAGAATGGTTTCCATCAGCGTCCAGGTTTTCAGCGTCTGCGCTTCGGTCGCGCCGGTGAATTTACCGTACAACCAGAAGCCGGCGTCGTTGACATGGCTGACCACAATAGAGCCGCCCGCGATGCAGATTGAGAGCGCCGCCATCTGCGCGCCGCTGTAGTGCAGCGGTTCGATGACTGGCATCACCAGCCCCACCGCTGTCAGACAGGCCACGGTAGCCGAACCCTGAATGATGCGCACCGCAGCCGCCAGCACAAAGCAGGTCAGGGCGATCGGCAGGCCCATTCCGGTCAGCGCTTCACCGAGCGCCGGACCTACGCCGGAATCCACCAGCACCTGTTTGAAAACGCCGCCCGCGCCGATCACCAGCAGAATAATGCCCGCCGGCTGCAACGCATGACCGCAGATTTCCATCACTTTGTCTTTCGGCATTCCCTGACGCATCGCCAGGCCATAAATGGCGACCAGACAAGCCACCAGAATCGCGGTAAACGGATGACCGACAAACTCAAACCACTGGTATGCCGTCGAACCGGGCTCAACGAAACGCGCCGCGATCGTTTTCAGCCCCACCAGCACCAGCGGCAGCAGGATCAGCGCGAGGCTGAAACCGAAGGAGGGCATTTTCCCCTCGCCGAGATGCGGTTCCGTGATGTCATCAGGAATGTGCAGTTCGACGTAGCGACCAATGAAATTGCCGAACAGCGGACCGGCAATGATCATCCCTGGAATAGCGGCGCACAGGCCGATGAGGATCATCCAGCCAAAGTCAGCGTGCATCTGCGAGGCCAGCAGCATCGGTGCCGGACCAGGCAACAGAAACGCGGCCGCAGCGGCAACCCCCGCAAACAGCGGGATCACAAGCTTCACCAGGTTCGTACCGGTATGACGCGCCATCGAAAACGCCACGCTAATCAGCAACACAATCGCCACTTCGAAAAACAGCGGCAACGCGCAAATCAGCCCCGCCAGACCAATCGCATAATGCGCGCGACTGTGACCAAACGATTTCAGCATTTTGACGGCAATTTGATCGACTGCGCCAGTTTCGTGCAGGATCTTGCCAAACATCGCTCCCAACGCGACAACAATCGCCAGAAAGCCCAGGGTGCCTCCCATCCCTTTTTCCATCGTGGCCGCGATCTTGTCGAGCGGCATTCCGGAAAAGAGACCTGCACCAATAGAAACCACCATCAATGCCACGAAAGCATGCATACGCGCTTTCATGACCAAAAACAGCAGCAGTAACACTGAACCCACTGCTGTTAAAACTAACGTCAATGTACTCACTACTTACTGCCTTTGTTGATTACCTCAATGGTGCTTGCAACAACGCCATCCAGCGGCTGATCAATGTCCACCACTAACACATCGCTTTCGTCAGCGCCCGGCTCCTGCAGCGTTTCAAACTGCGTCACCAGCATCTGGGTTTTAAAGAAATGGCCTTTACGCGCTTTCAGACGGCTTTCAATCACGTCGAAATCGCCTTTCAGGTAGATAAAGGAGAGGTTCGGGTTCCCGGCGCGCAGGATATCGCGATAGGTTTTTTTCAGCGCAGAGCAGACGATCAGCGACACTTTGTTAGTGCGCTGCATGGCGAAAGCCGCGTCGTTCAGCGCCTGCAACCATGGTTTACGATCATCATCATTCAGCGGTTCGCCGGATGACATTTTGTCGATATTTCTGCGCGGATGAAGAAAGTCGCCATCAAGAAACGCGGCTTTCAGTTGATACGCCACTTCACTGGCGACAGCAGATTTGCCACTGCCGGAAACGCCCATCAGGACGTAGATATGGTTATCATGGTTAGTCGTGCTCATTGTGTCGCTCCCACAGCACCGCTGGTTAATTTGTTACGGGTAACAGTTATCGGTAACATTGTCCTGCGGGGTCAGAGCAGAAGCAATATCCATTCGTGCGGGATGTTTATAACTGTGAGCTACATCAACTTTGACAGACTAAATGGATCCGCCCGGTGACAACGTGAAACCTAAATCTAACATCTTAGGTGTGACGTTCTCGCCACGAAGGCGAGCGAGCAGGCGCTCGGCGCCAATCTGCCCCATCCGCTCGCGCGGCGTCAGCACGCTGGCAAGACGCGGCTCCATAACCTGACCGATGTCGTGACCGTGAAAACCGGCGATCGCCATATCATCAGGAATTTTCAGCCCCAGACGCTGGCATTCAAACGCCGCGCCTACCGCCAGGTCATCGTTAGTACAGAAGATGCCGTCCAGTTGCGGATACTCGCGTCGCGCCTGGCGCATCAGCTCAATGCCCGATGAGTATGACGACGACTGTTCCATCATCACGCTGTACGGCATTAACCCGGCGTCGATCATCGCCTGCTCATACCCCTTCTGCTTGATGATAGTACGTTCATCAAGACGTGCACCGAGATAGGCGACATGGCGATGGCCACGGGCGATGATCGCCGCGGTCATCTGACGGGCAGCTTCAAAGTTGTCGAAACCGACAGCGATATCCAGGCAGGGTGATTTGCTGTCCATTAATTCCACGACCGGGATCCCCGCCACTCCGATCATTTTCAGCGTTCGCGGCGTGTGGGTTCTTTCGGTGAGAATTAATCCGTCGATATTCCAGGAGAGCATGGACTCGAGTCGCTCCTCTTCCATCTCCGGCTTATAGCCGTAATGCGCCAGCATGGTCTGGTAACCGTGCGCATCGGTGACGCTTTCAATGCCGCGCAACACTTCAGCAAACACCTGGTTGGTAAGAGAGGGTAACAGGACGCCAACCGCACGACTGGTGGCATTGGAGAGGATGTCCGGCGCGCGGTTCGGGATATAACCCAGTTCATCGAGAGCGGCGGCAATCTTGCCACGCAATGCCACGGACACTTGTTCCGGGTTACGCAAAAAACGGCTGACCGTCATTTTGGTCACGCCGACACGATCTGCCACATCCTGAAGTACGGGTCTTTTCTTTTTCATCGTCCTGAGAGAAACCGATTGAGAAACATTCCTTCAGTTTATCACGGAGATGACTCAACCTTCCCCTGGGAAAAGGGAAGGTTGAGATTTTATTTATACCGGCGGCAGATCAAACAGCAGAATTTCGCTGGCTTCATCGGCGTGAACCGAGATTGCCTGCTCGTCCCAAATCGCCAGACCATCGCTGGTGGTGGCTTTGGTGCCGTTAATGGTGACGTTGCCTTTCACCACCTGGATCCACACCCGGCGGTTAGCGGCAATCTGATGAATCGACTGTTCATCTTTCGCCAGCGCCCAGCGGTACAGTTCCATATCCTGATGCACTTTCAGGGAGCCGTCACGGGCCTGCGGCGACAGCACCAGCTGTTTACCCTGCGCGGCATCAAAGCGACGCTGCTCGTAGCGCGGCGTAATGCCGGTTTCGTCCGGAATGATCCAGATCTGATACAGGCGCAGACGTTCGGTCTCGCTCGGGTTGTACTCAGAGTGACGAACTCCGGTTCCCGCGCTCATGATCTGGAACTCACCTGCCGGCACCTGCTCTTTGTTGCCCATGCTGTCCTGATGCTCTACCGCGCCTTCCAGTACGTAGGTCAGGATTTCCATGTCTTTATGCGGATGGGTACCAAAACCTTGTCCGGCATCGATGACGTCGTCGTTAATCACCCGCAGCGCGGAGAAACCCATAAAGTTGGCGTCATAATAATTGGCGAAAGAAAAAGTGTGCCATGAGTCCAGCCAGCCGTGATTCGCATGACCACGTTCGTTTGCTTTGCGTAAATAAATCATTGTGTTCACCCCGTGTTCGTTTCGATGGCATAAGTGTGTACCCGATCGCCCTGGGATCATAGAGGGTGAAAATTGACTCCTCTGTTCAAAAAATATGAACAAGCACAGAGGAGTCAGTACCGCTTATCTGGCGAGGGTTACCGTGGCAGGAGATGCCTGTTCAAACCCACGTTCGAGGATTTCGAGATTGGTGAGAACTTCAGATTCCTTGACGTAATTCGGGCGACCATTGACGATCGTTTCATACAGCGCGTCGTACACGCGGCCATAGTCGCCAGTTTCTGGTTTCACCGCCTCTCGCACGGTCACCCCTTCCTCATTGACGTACTCCAGTTGACCGATGCTGTTATCCGCCGCAAAGCCCGGCTCACCCGGCATGATGTTAGCTTTCAGGCTGGTTTCCTGCTGATCGATGCCGTACTTCAGATAAGAGCCTTTGGTGCCATGAACGATAAATTTGGGATAGTCGATTTTCACCAGGTGGCTGGTTTTGACGATCGCTTTCAGGTTGCCGTAGAACAGTTGTGCTTCAAAAGTATCATCCGGGTTCGCGTGGTTGCGCAGACTGCGGATGTCGTACGCGACGTGGCCCGGGCGGCCAAACAGCGAAATGATTTGATCCATCGTATGCACACCGAGACCGTAAAACGCGCCATCCTGCGGCAGGCCGGGGTTGGCTTCAACCACCGGACGGTAGTAATCGAAGTGGCTTTCGATTTCCACAATCTCGCCCAGCTTACCGCTCTCAATCACTTTTTTCGCAGTGAGGAAGCAGGAGTCAAAGCGACGGTTCTGATACGGCGTGACCGTCAGCCCTTTACTCTGCGCCAGCTCAAACAATACCTTCGCTTCGGTCATTGTCGGGGTAAACGGTTTTTCCACCAGCACGTTTTTCCCCGCCTCCAGCGCGCGTTTCGCATAATCGAAATGGCTGTCGGCGTGCGTACAGACGATCACCAGCTTGACCTGTGGATCGTCAAACACGTCGTTAAGATCGCTGGTGAAATGGATGTGGGAATACTGCGGATGCTGCTCTTCCGGCTTCGCGCTGCGGCGAAAAATGTGCGCCACATGCCAGCTGTTTTTGCGGTTGAGAACGTAAGGAAGATGGTATCGGGTGGTGCTTTTACCAAAACCGATAAATGCGCAATGTAAGGTCATGGTGCGGTCCTTTTTGAAGGTGACTGCCACATACCTTAGCGCAAGATCCTCTTTCACCCCAGCGTGAGGTGCTCACAAGTGAGCCAGGCTGAGACGCAAAAAAAAAGCCAGCGAAGCGCTGGCTATAAAATAATACTGGAAGCAATGTGAGCAATGTCGTGCTTTCAGGTTATCCCGTAGGGGTCTCCCTGAATGCACAGCAATAATAATCATTATCATTCGCACTTGTCTATCTCTTTTTTGCAATAAATTGCTGTTGACGGTGTTTTCTTTAATACCCCGCCGTTAAATCATCCGGTGAGCGCGGGTCTGAAGCGCCATACAGCGTCCCGTCCGGGCCGATCATAATGCTCTGGGTGCTGCCCATCGCCGCTTTCACCGCCACTTTTTGTCCCTTCTGCTCCAGCGCTTTCAGCGTGTCCGGGCTAAAGCCTTTTTCCACCCACAACTCATCTGGCAGCCACTGGTGATGGAAGCGCGGCGCGTTGGTCGCTTCGGCAACGTTCATGCCGAAATCGATGCTGTTCACCACCATTTGTAGCACGGTGGTGATGATCCGGCTGCCGCCCGGGCTGCCAGTGACCAGCCAGGTTTTACCGTCTTTTACCACAATGGTCGGCGACATCGACGAAAGCGGTCGTTTCTTCGGCCCGACAGCATTGGCATCGCCGCCCACCAGCCCGTATACGTTCGGCACGCCTGGCTTGGCAGAAAAATCATCCATCTCGTTATTCAGCAAAATACCGGTATTCCCGGCGACAATCCCGGTACCGAATGTCGTGTTGAGCGTATAAGTCACCGCCACCGCATTGCCGTCTTTATCGACAACGGAAAAATGGGTGGTCTGGTTGCTTTCATACGGCGCCAGCTTGCCCGGGCGGATTTCGCTCGACGGTTTGGCTTTGTTGATATCAATCTCATCCGCAATCGATTTGGCGTAGGCTTTGCTGGTGAGCGCCTGCCACGGCACTTTCACGAAATCCGGGTCGCCGAGGTATTCCGAACGGTCGGCGTACGCGCGTTTCTCTGCTTCCACCATCAGTTGCATCGCGTCGGCGCTGCCGAAGCCATATTTATGCAGGTCGAAGTTTTCCAGGATGTTGAGGATCTGCACGATGTGAATGCCTCCCGATGACGGCGGCGGCATGGAGAATACCTGGTATCCGCGATAGTCGCCGCTGATCGGCGTGCGCTCTACAGCCTTGTAATTCGCCAGATCCGTTTTGCTGATCAGACCGCCGTTTTTCTGCATCTCTTCGACAATCTGATCGGCAATTGCCCCTTTGTAGAAAGCGTCAGGGCCATTTTCCGCAATCATTTCGAGGCTCTTCGCCAGGTTTTTCTGCACCAGCGTATCGCCTTTCTTCAGCGGTTCGCCGTTTTTCCAGAAAATGGCTTTGCTGTTTTCATGCTCAGGGAGCACTTCGCTACCGTAGGTTTTGAGATCGTCCGCCAGCGCGTCGTTCACCACAAAGCCCTCTTCCGCAAGCTTGTGCGCCGGGCGGATCACTTTATTGAGCGGCATCGTGCCGTATTTCTCCAGCGCCAGCGAGAAGCCCGCAACGGTGCCGGGTGTACCGGATGCCAGCGGCGAAGTGAGCGATTTCTTGCTGTCCGGGTTACCCTGATCATCAAGGAACATATCGCGCGTGGCCTGCTCTGGCGCAATTTCGCGGAAATCGATAGCCGTGGTTTTACCGTCTTTGGTGCGCAGCATCATGAAGCCACCGCCGCCAAGATTCCCTGCCTGCGGATGGGTGACTGCCAGCGCGTAACCTACGGCAACCGCGGCGTCTATGGCGTTACCGCCCTGCTGCAGAATGTCGACGCCCACGCGGGTCGCGAGCGCATCCACGGAGGAGACCATGCCCTGCTGCGCGCGGACAGGATGAAACACATCCTCCTCCACACCATAGGACACCGGCGGCGCGGCAGGCGGGGTCGCAGCGACGGCAAAGGTGCCTCCCGCCAGCAGGGCAGCGATTGCCACCCCACGCAAAAATGAGGATTTCATCATTGTTATTCTCCAGGTGATAAGATCGATGCTCCGGCTTAAGCCTGGTTCACAACTCTTAAAAAATCATCGTTATGCCTGAATCGGGGTAAACTTAAGAGAGACCTCAGAGGGAGGGAATGAAAAATGAAACGTGTGTTATTGATAACGGCGTTGCTGCCGTTTGTCGTACTGGCGCAGCCCCTGAATACCACCAACAACCCGAATCAACCGGGCTATCAAATTCCCAGTCAGCAGCGGATGCAAACCCAGATGCTTAACCAGCAGCAACAGCAGAAAGGGATGTTAAATCAGCAGCTTCAGACGCAAACCCGCAGCCAGCAACAGCACCTGCAAATGCAGATGAACGACAACGCGCAGCGCGTCCGACAGGGCCAGCCGCGTGAGCAGGTCCTGCCAAATACCAACGGAGGGATGCTGAACAGCACAACACAGGAGAGCGGTCAGCAGCACATGCTGCCGTCGCGTCAGAACGGCGATATGCTGAAAAATCCTTAAGGCTCGAAATCGGCGCCGATGACGTCAATCGCATCGGTGCAGATGCAGTCCACGCCCCAGTGCAGGAGTTCCGACGCGCGCTGGGGTTTGTTCACGGTATACACCAGAATTCGCAGCCCCGCCGCTTTCAGCAATCGCACTCGTTCTTCATCCAGCAGTTTGTGATTCAGGTGGATCGACACGCAACCCAGCCGCGTCGTTAGCGCCTGCCAGTCGTCGCGCCACTCGTCGAGCAACAGTCCGCGCGGCAATTCCGGTGCGGCGGCCTGCGCCGCTTCCAGCGCGTCGATGTCAAAGGAGGAGAGTAGCGGCGCGGTCATGTCCTGCCACAGCTCGCGTGCCGCCAGCGCCACCACTTTTCCGGTCAGCGACCCGGTGCCGGTGGTGGGCTTAATTTCAATGTTCGCCATCATGCCCTGTTCGCGGCAGCGCTGAGCCACGTCCGTCAGAAGCGGCAACGGTTCGCCTTTGAACTCGCCGCTGAACCAGCTCCCGGCATCCACACGTTGCAGATCGTTCCACGTCAGCTCCCCCGCCACGCCCCAGCCGTTACTGGTGCGTTCGAGATGATCATCGTGCAGCAGGAAAATCTCGCCATCTTTCGACAGCTTAACGTCAAACTCGACCATTAAATGGCCGTAGTACGCGCCAACATCAATGGCGGCAAGCGTATTTTCCGGCGCCAGTTTGCCGCCGCCACGGTGAGCGACGATGTGTGGATAAGGCCAGTAGCTCATATGCGTAGTCCTGTTTCTCCATCAAACAGGTGCAGATGATTTTCCGCCAGATGCAGCCACAGTGTGCTGCCCGCCTGCGGGCGCTGCTGATGCGGCAGACGCACCACCAGCTTTTGTTCTCCCCAGCGTCCATGCACCAGGTTATCTGCACCCAGAATCTCGAGCGTATCCAGCACCATCGGGATACCGCCCTCAGCCTGCGAGCTTAACGCAATATGTTCCGGACGGATACCCAGCGTCATGTTGCGTCCGGCATATCCGCGGAATTGCCAGTTGATGGGCAGCGCCATGCCGCTTTCCAGCTCAAAATGGGTGCCCGCCTGGCTGATGCGCCCGTCGAGCAGGTTCATCGCCGGGCTACCGATAAAGCTCGCCACGAAACGCGAGGCTGGTTTTTCATACACTTCAACTGGCGTGCCGATTTGCTCGGCGATACCTTTGTTCATCACCATCACCCGCTGCGCCAGCGTCATCGCTTCCACCTGATCATGGGTGACGTACAGCGAGGTGGTATTCAGGCGGCGGTGCAATTGTTGCAGCTCAAGACGCATCTGTACGCGCAGTTTGGCGTCGAGATTGGAAAGTGGCTCATCGAACAGAAAGACCGCTGGATCGCGCACAATGGCGCGCCCCATCGCCACACGCTGACGCTGACCGCCGGAAAGCTCGCGCGGGCGGCGTTTCAGCAGGCCGTCCAGCTCCAGAATACGTGCCGCTTCCTGCACGCGCCCGGCGATGTGCGCCTTGCCCATGCCGCGAATTTTCAGGCCCCAGGCCATGTTCTCTTCCACGCTCATATGCGGATAGAGCGCGTAGTTCTGAAACACCATCGCGATACCGCGATCTTTCGGCTCCATTTCGGTAACGCGCTGGCGGTCAATCCAGATATCGCCGCTGGTGACGCGCTCAAGCCCGGCCACCATGCGTAACAGCGTCGATTTTCCGCAGCCGGACGGGCCAACCATCACGATGAACTCACCGTCGGACACATCAACGGTTAACGGCTGGATCACCTGCGTTTTGCCACCATCCCAGCTTTTGCTTACTGCCTGTAATTTCAATCCGGCCATCTTATTTCTCACTGTCCACTAAACCACGCACGAACGCGCGCTGCATGGCTAAAACGATAATTACGGGGGGAATGAGCGTGAGCAGCATCGCGGCCATCACCTGATTCCAGAGCGTGGTGCCTTCGCCGTTGGAGATCATCCCTTTGATACCCGCCACGGCGGTGCCGAGATCCACGTTCTGGATAATCAGCAACGGCCACAAATACTGGTTCCAGCCGTAAATGAAGGTGATCACGAACAGCGCGGCGAGGTTGGTTTTCGACAGCGGCAGCACGATGTCGCGGAAAAAGCGCATCGCCGATGCGCCATCAATGCGCGCCGCTTCAATCAGTTCGTCCGGCAGCGTCATGAAAAACTGACGGAACAGGAAGGTGGCCGTGGCTGACGCCATCAGCGGCAGCGTCAGACCGGTGTAGCTGTCGAGCATATTCAGCCGGGCAATGACCTCGACTGTCGGGAAGATACGCACTTCCACCGGCAGCATCAGGGTGATGAAGATCATCCAGAAGAACAGGTTACGCAGCGGGAAACGGAACCAGACGATGGCAAACGCGGAGAGCATGGAAACGGCGATTTTGCCTACGGTAATGCCGAATGCCATGATGAAACTGTTGAGCATCATCAGCCAGAACGGTGCGCTGTTAACACCGACGCCCTCCCGCCAGATGGTCGCCATGTTCTCCAGCAGATGCGTTCCCGGCACCAGCGTCATTGGCGTGGCGTACACCGCGTTGTTGTCGAGCGTGGCCGCCACAAACGCGACGTACAGCGGAAACAGAATCACCGCAATACCGAGGATTAACATAGTGTGGCTGAATATCGTCAGCCCGGGGCGATGCTCAATCATTGGTAACGCACCTTGCTTTCAACGTAACGGAACTGCACCACCGTCAGGACAATCACCAGCATCATCAGCACCACCGACTGCGCGGCAGAGGCGGAAAGATCAAGCCCGGCAAACCCTTCACGGTAAATTTTGTAGATAAGCGTGGTCGTGGCCTGCACCGGTCCGCCGGCGGTAGCCGCATCGATCACCGGGAAGGTATCGAAGAAGGCGTAAACCAGATTCACCACCAGCAGGAAAAAACTGACAGGCGCAATCAGCGGCAGCGACAGTTTAAAGAAACGACGAATCGGCCCGGCACCGTCAATTGCGGCGGCCTCGACCAGCGAACGGGGAATCGACTGCAGCGCGGCAAAGAAGAACAGGAAGTTGTAGCTGATCTGCTTCCAGACCGAGGCGAACACCACGAGGAACATTGCCTGTCCGCTATTCTGCGCGTGGTTCCAGTCATAGCCAAACTCACTCAGTGCATGGGTGATTAACCCGCGACCAGGGTTAAAGAGGAAGATCCATAGCACCGCCGCCACGGCGGGCGCCACCGCATAGGGCAGTAGCATCAATGTTTGATACAACCGGCTACCGCGCACCACATAATCCACCAGTGCGGCAAAAAACAGCGAAACCAGCAAACCGCTGATGGTCACCAGCGCACTGAATTTAATGGTGGTCCAGAAGGAGTCGAGATAGTAGCTGTCATGAAACAGCGCGACGAAGTTATCCAGGCCGACGAACTGGCTGGAAAGCCCGAACGGATCGACACTTTGCAGGGAGTACCATAGCGCTTCGCCCGCAGGCCAGATAAAGAAAATAATAGTGATCGCCAGCTGTGGCGCGACAAGGAGATAGGGCAGCCAACGCGAGCGAAACACCGGACGGGATGAGGACATTAAAATTGGGTTCCTGAACAGCGCCGGATGGCGCTATGCTTATCCGGCCTACAGGTTCGCGTAGGCCGGGTAAGGCGACGCCGCCACCCGGCATTTCACATTACGATTTCGTTGACTGCTCAAAGCGACGCAGCAACTGATTGCCACGCTCAACGGCGGCGTCCAACGCCTGTTGAGGCGTTTTCTTACCGGTCCAGACGCTTTCCAGCTCTTCATCCACCACGGTGCGGATCTGCGGCATGTTGCCCAGACGCATGCCTTTGGTGAACGGCAACGGCGGCTTGTTCAGCATCTGACGGGTGGCAATATCCGAACCCGGATTTTTGTCGTAGTAGCCCTGCTCACGGGTCAGGTCATACGCGGCTTTGGTGATCGGCAGGTAGCCGGTTTTCTGGTGCCATTCCGCGGCGTTCTCTGGTTTTGCCAGGAACTCGAGGAATTTCGCCACGCCGGTATAAGTTGCTTTGTCTTTACCCTGCATGACCCACAGGCTGGCGCCGCCGATAATCGCGTTCTGCGGCGCGCCTTTCACATCAGCGTCGTACGGCATCATACCCACGCCATAATTGAATTTGGCGTAATGACGAATGTCTGCCAGTGAACCGGAAGAGGCGGTAGTAATGGCGCAGTCACCGTTGTAGAACTTCTCGGTAGACTCGTCTTTACGACCGAAGTAACTGAAATCGCCCTTCTTGTTCAGTTCTTCGAGCATGGCGATGTGTTTCACCTGCTCCGGCTTGTTAAATTCCAGCACCGCGTCGGTACCGTCAAAGCCGTTATTTTTGGTCGCGACCGGCAGACCGTGCCAGGCGCTGAAGTTTTCAATCTGGATCCAACCCTGCCAGCCGCTGGCGTAACCGCATTTCGCGCCAGATGCTTTCAGTTTCGCCGTATAGGCGGCCAGATCCTGCCAGGTTTTCGGCGGCTGCTCAGGATCTAAACCGGCTTTTTTGAAGGCGTCTTTGTTGTAGTACAGCACTGGCGTGGAGCTGTTGAACGGCTGAGACAGCAGGTGACCCGTTTTCGAATCAGAGTAATAACCGGAAACAGTCGGGACGAACTGCGACTCATCAAATTTGATGTTGGCTTCGCTGAACACTTCATACACCGGTTTGATCGCTTTTGAAGCCATCATGGTGGCGGTGCCAACTTCATAAACCTGTAACAGGGCGGGGGCATTGCCGGTACGGAACGCGGCGATCCCCGCGCTCAGGCTTTGTTCATAGTTGCCTTTATAAACCGGCACAATTTTGTAATCCGGGTTTGCCTGGTTGAAACGTTGCGCCAGGGAATCCACTTCTTTTCCCAATTCCCCTTCCATGGAATGCCAGAACGGGATCGTGGTTTCTGCCAGCGCGTTGCCAGCAAATGCCAGACTGAGCGCCAGTCCTAAAGCTGTGTGTCGTAACGAAGTCATTCGGTTATCTCTCTTGTTTTGTGCCGGATGCGCGAAATCACGCGTTTGTGCTCGCGAGGTAACATGACATGTGCGAATGACAGAAAAATAATCTTTTAGTTACAGACAGATGACAGGGGCGAGGAAGAAAAATGATGAAATGGTGACGAAACGATGTAAGCCCGGCGCGATGCACGCTGCCGGGCAACAGGCGAATTAACCGCCGAGGTAAGCGCTGCGTACCGCTTCGTTTGCCAGCAACGCGTCGCCGGTATCGGAGAGCACCACGTGACCGTTTTCCAGCACGTAACCACGATCGGCGAGTTTCAGCGCCTGGTTAGCGTTCTGCTCGACGAGGAAGATGGTCATGCCCTGCTCGCGCAGTTGTTCGATGGTGTCGAAAATCTGCTGGATGATGATCGGCGCCAGGCCGAGCGATGGTTCGTCCAGCAGCAACAGACGCGGCTGGCTCATCAACGCGCGACCAATCGCCAGCATCTGCTGCTCGCCGCCAGACATGGTGCCCGCACGCTGGAGCCGGCGCTCATGCAGACGCGGGAACAATTCGTAGACCCACTGAATGCGCGTCTGATACTGCTCGCGATCAGCAAAAAAGCCGCCCATCGCCAGGTTCTCTTCCACCGTCATCCGAGAAAAAACGCGACGCCCTTCCGGCACAATCGCCACCGCTTCGCGCATGATTTTCGCGGTTTGCCAGTCGGTAATGTCTTTACCGTCGAACACAATCTTCCCGCTGGTCGCCCGCGGATCGCCGCACAGCGTGCCGAGCAACGTGGTTTTTCCCGCGCCGTTCGCGCCAATGAGCGTCACAATTTCGCCCTGATTAATATGCAAACTGACGTTATGCAGCGCCTGAATTTTACCGTAGTGGGCGCTGACACCGTCAAAAGACAACATGACTTTTTCCATCTTATGCCTCACCCAAATAGGCGCGGATCACATCCGGGTTATTACGAATTTCCTCCGGCGTACCTTTCGCCAGCGGCATTCCCTGATTCACGACGTAAATACGATCGGAAATCCCCATCACCAGTTTCATATCATGCTCAATCAGCAGAATGGTGGTGTTGTGATGGCTGCGCAGCTCGGCGATAAGCTCGTCCAGCTCTTTGGTCTCTTTCGGGTTAAGCCCCGCTGCCGGTTCGTCGAGCATCAGGATTTCCGGCAGCGTCACCATGCAGCGGGCAATCTCCAGACGTCGCTGGTCGCCATAAGCCAGGTTGCTCGCCTGACGGTTGGCATGCGCCAGCAGGCCGATACGCTCAAGCCAGGCGGCGGCGCGATCCAGCGATTCACTTTGCGCACGACGAAACGCCGGGGTTTTCAGCAGACCGGAGAACACCCCGGTTTTCAGCTGTTGATGTTGCGCCACCAGCAGGTTTTCAATCACTGTCATTTCACGGAACAGCCGCACGTGCTGGAAGGTGCGCACCACGCCCATCCGCGCAATCTGCTGACCCGACATACCTTCGAGGTGCTGCTCGCGAAGACGGATGGTGCCGCCGGTTGGTTTATAAAAACCAGTCAGGCAGTTGAACACGGTGGTTTTCCCCGCGCCGTTCGGCCCAATCAGCGAAACGATTTCGCGCGGATACAGCTCCAGCGACACATTGTTGACCGCCAGCAGACCGCCGAAGCGCATCATCAGGCCATCAACGGATAATAATGGACTCATGCCTGCTCTCCTTTCGCTTGCCCGTTTTTCAGTTTCATCTGCACACGGGTCATCGGCAGTAAGCCCTGCGGACGCCAGATCATCATCAGCACCATCAAACCACCCAGCATTAACATGCTGTACTCATTGAAATCACGCATCAGTTCGCGCGAGACCACCAGAAGGATAGCCGCCAGAATAACCGCAAACTGAGAACCCATCCCGCCAAGCACCACGATCGCCAGCACAAACGCCGATTCGGCGAAGGTGAAAGATTCCGGGCTGACGAAGCCCTGACGGGCGGCGAACAGCGTACCGGCAAAGCCGGCAAACGCGGCGCTGATGGTGAACGCCGTCAGCTTGATGCGCGTCGGGCTCAGGCCCAGCGAGCGACAGGCGATTTCATCTTCGCGCAGCGCTTCCCACGCGCGGCCCAGCGGCATGCGCAGCAGGCGGTTAATCACGAACAGGCTCAGCACCACCAGCAACAGCGCCACCAGATAGAGGAACACCACGCGGTCGGACGGATCATATTTCACGCCGAAGAAATTGCTGAAGGTATCCCAGCCGCCTTCACGGGCGGTACGGCTGAACTCCAGACCGAACAGGGTCGGTTTCGGGATCTGGCTGATGCCGTTCGGGCCGCCGGTAATTTCGGTGTTGTTGAGCAACAGAATACGGACGATCTCCCCGAAGCCGAGGGTCACGATAGCCAGATAGTCACCACGCAGGCGCAGTACCGGGAAGCCGAGCAGGAAGCCCGCCAGCGCCGACACCAGCCCGGCGATCGGCAGACAGGTCCAGAAGCCGAGGCCGTAATAGTGATTCAGCAGCGCGAAGGTGTACGCGCCAATGGCGTAGAAACCGCCGTAGCCCAGCACCAGCAGCCCGGACAGCCCCACCACCACATTCAGGCCGAGACCGAGAATGATGTAAATCATCGTCAGGGTGGCGATATCCACCGTGCCGCGAGAGACCACAAACGGCCAGGCGACAGCAATCACCAGCAGCGCGATCAGAAACAGCTTCTGTTTTATTGTCGAGCCATCCACCGCCGGCAGGATAAACTTCGGCCCGGAAACTCCTTTCAAAGCATGAGTGAACAACGGGCGCAACAACTGAAAGAAAAAGACCACCGCGGTGCCGATAAACACCCACTGCCAGCGGATATCCGACGCCGAGCCCACGATCAGTTTGGTGCCGTCCAGCCCCAGCTGTACGCCCATGAACACACCGGCCAGCACGAAAAACAGGACCGCCGAAAGCAGCGCCATCGCAAAATGCATCGGTTTCATACTTTTTCTACCTCCGGGCGACCCAGGATGCCGGTCGGCATCACCAGCAGCACCAGAATCAGCAGCGCAAACGACACCACATCTTTATATTCGGTACTCAGATACGCTGAAGAGAGCGCTTCCGCCACGCCGAGGATCAGCCCGCCGATCATCGCCCCCGGAATACTGCCGATCCCGCCCAGTACCGCGGCAGTAAAGGCTTTCATCCCGGCCATAAATCCGATGTACGGGTTGATAACGCCATAAAACTGACCGAGCAGCACGCCCGCCACCGCCGCCATCGCCGCGCCGATCACAAAGGTCAGCGCGATAACGCGGTCAGTGTTAATGCCGAGCAGGCTCGCCATTTTCAGATCTTCCGCGCAGGCACGGCAGGCGCGACCCATGCGCGAGTAGCGAATGAACACCGTCAGCGCCAGCATCGCGATAAAAGTCACTACCCAGATAACCAACTGCATTGTGGTGATGGAGGCAGAGAAATGTTCGCTACTTCCCACCACCCACTGACCATCAACCAGGTTCGGCAATGCGATATCACGCGAGCCTTCCGTCAGGCTGACATAGTTTTGCAGGAAGATGGACATCCCGATGGCGGAAATCAGCGCAATCAGACGCTTGGAGCTGCGCACAGGGCGGTAAGCCACCCGCTCAATGCTCCAGCCGTAGGCACTGGCGATGATAATCGCGCCGACAAAACCGGCGGCGATCAGCAGCCAGCTGGCATCGATCCCCAGCATCATTAGCGCGGCGATGATCATGAACGAGACATAGCTGCCGATCATGTACACCTCGCCATGGGCGAAGTTGATCATCCCGATAATGCCGTACACCATGGTGTAGCCGATGGCGATCAACGCATAGGTGCTTCCCAGCGTGACGCCGTTAAACATCTGCTGCAAAAAATAGAGGAACTGCTCGGACATAAAGTAACCTTTTCAACCCTACACAACGGGATAATCATTTGGCTGCGGTTGACGAACCGTCTGCATGCCACTGGAAAACTCCAAACTCAAATCCCTTCAGATCGCCTTTTTCATCCCAGTTCAGCGGCCCAATCACGGTATCTGCACCGTGCGCTTTCAGATCCTTAATCAAATCCTGCGGTTCTTTGCTGCCCGTACGATCCATGGCGGTTGCCAGTGACTGTACAGCAGCGTAAGTGATCCAGACATACGGGCCGCTCGGATCTTTTTTCTCTGCTTTCAGTGCATTGACGATAGCGCTGTTTGCCGGATCCTGGTCATAGCGTTTCGGCATGGTCACCAGCATACCTTCGGCAGCATCGCCCGCGATATTAGACAGCGACGCGTTACCCACCCCTTCCGGCCCCATAAACTGGGTTTTCAGGTTGATCGAACGCGCCTGGCGTAACATCTGCCCCATTTCCGGGTAATAGCCGCCGTAATAGACGAAATCGATATTCTCTTTCTTCAGGCGAGAGACGAGGGCGGAGAAATCTTTTTCTCCGGCGGTGATGCCGTCAAAAAAGACTACATTGGCGCCGCCCTGTTTCAGGCCGTCCTGCACCGAACGCGCCAGCCCTTCGCCGTACTGCTGTTTGTCATGGATGACGGCAATACGCTGCGGCTTCACCTTCTCGAGGATGTATTTCGCCGCTGTCGGCCCCTGGGAAGAGTCAAGTCCGGCGGTACGCATGATGTACTGGTAACCACGCTGGGTCAGCTCAGGGTTGGTCGCACCCGGCGAGATCATCAGAATGCCTTCGTCTTCGTAGATATCAGACGCTGGCTGGGTGGAGGAGGAGCAAAGATGGCCGATGACGTACTTAATGCCGTCGTTGACCACTTTGTTGGCGACAGCAACGGCCTGCTTCGGATCGCACGCGTCGTCATATTCAACGCCGACCAGTTTGTCGCCTTTGATACCGCCGTTGGCGTTGATGTTTTTGATGGCTTCACGTGCGCCGTTGAATTCCATATCGCCCCATTGAGCCACCGGGCCGGACATTGCACCAACAACCGCCACCTTAATTTCCGCTGCCATGGCAGCCTGTGACATCGCCAGTGCGATCATCCCCGCGATCACTGTCTTCGCGTTCCTTTTCATTATTCAAACCCCGTTCGTGATGTCTGTGAATTTCTTGTAATTATCCGGTTAAAAATCATGCTGTATTTTTATTGCACAATTCTATTTTTGCCAGTTTCTTTAATGGTTTAGAGTCATCTTTTACTGAAATTCAGATCAAAATCTCTATTTTTCAGTCGATTAAGGAAAGATAATATTCTGAAATAATCGAGAGATAAACAAAAAAAGTCCGCACTACAGCATAATATAACGGTACATAAAGCCGAACAATTCACTACCTTTCAGGCTAAAATGCTGCTTCTTTTTCGATCCCTAATGGATAAATCTGCATCGTTCATGAAGTAAAAATTAATCGGCTAATGAATGAATAAAAAACTGGCCCCCAGGAATGAGAAATTGAGTACACTTTCCTGACCGTTGTCACAGGAAAGCTTGAATGAAACTGACTATCCTCCGCCTCCATACCCTGAGCGAGCAGGACAAAATCGATCTGGGGAAAATCTGGCCGGAATATACAGAAGCCTCATTAGCGCTCGATGAATTACACCGTATTTACGCCGCCCGTTTTAACGACCGCCTGCTGGCTGCTGTGCGCGTGACCCTGAGCGGCACCGAAGGCGCGCTGGACTCCCTGCGCGTGCGTGACGTCACCCGTCGTCGTGGCGTAGGGCAATATCTGGTGGAAGAAGTGCTGCGCGACAATCCGGCCATTTCCAGTTGGTGGATGGCAGACGTCGGCGTTGAAGATCGCGGCGTGATGGCAGCATTTATGCAGGCGCTGGATTTCACCGCACAGAAAGGCGGCTGGGAGAAGCGATAAAAAAAGCCCGGCGTTAACCGGGCGTTGTTGCATCTGTAGCGGGAAAGGCGCCAGAAAAAATTATTTGGCGTCTGTTGCTGTGCCGTTCGCATGCCAGGTGAAGACGCCGAACTCAAAGCCTTTCAGGTCGCCTTTTTCATCCCAGGACAGCGGCCCCATTACGGTGTCAACACTGTTGGCTTTCAGCCATTTTGCGATTTCAGCCGGATCGTCAGACTGGTTCAGACCGGCAGACAACGACTGCAGCGCTGCATAGGTCGTCCAGACAAACGCGCCGCTCGGATCCTGTTTCTTCGCTTTAATCGCATCAACCACGGGTTTGTTCGCCGGAACCTGATCGTAGTTCTTCGGCTTGGTCACCAGCATGCCTTCCGCAGATTCACCGGCAATGTTAGACAGCGAAACGTTCGCCACGCCTTCCGGCCCCATAAACTGCGTTTTCAGACCCGCAGCGCGCGCCTGGCGCAGGATCTGCCCCATTTCCGGGTGGTAACCGCCGTAGTAAACGAAATCGATATTTTCTTTCTTCAGACGCGCCACCAGGGTGGAGAAATCTTTCTCGCCTGCGGTGATACCGTCAAAGAACACCACGTTAGCGCTGCCTTTCTTGAGACCGTCCTGTACCGCACGGGCCAGGCCTTCACCGTACTGTTGTTTGTCGTGAACGATAGCAATACGCTGCGGTTTTACCTTCTCAAGGATATATTTCGCTGCGGTCGGGCCCTGATCGGAGTCGAGACCGGTGGTGCGCAGCACCAGGTTATAACCGCGCGCGGTCAGCTCAGGCGCTGTCGCTGCCGGCGTGATCATCAGAATGCCTTCATCTTCATAGATATCAGACGCTGGCTGGGTGGAAGAAGAGCAAAGGTGACCGATAACATACTTAATGCCATCGTTAACCACTTTGTTCGCAACCGCTACTGCCTGTTTCGGGTCGCAGGCATCATCATATTTGGTAATAACGAGCTTGTTGCCTTTGATGCCGCCTTTAGCATTGATATCGGCCACTGCCTGCTCAGCACCGGTAAATTCCTGATCGCCATATTGCGCAACCGGACCAGACATCGCACCGACCACGGCGACTTTGATGTCTTCTGCCAGCGCCATCTGAATGAACGCCAACGCGATACATCCTGCCAGTAACGCTTTACCCTTCATTTTCATCCTGAGATTCCCCATTGTTTATGGTGATTGCATTTGTTGTGATGTTGTTTTTTAGCGCTTTATTTCGATTTTATGTCTACCGCCCGCGCTTTTGCAGCACACTCTGCTAAAACATACCCCATTTTTCAGTATTTGACAGGTGAAATTTGACGATTTTTTTACAGGGGCAGGGGTAAATGTAGACGCTAAAACAGCCTCTGAACGCTCAGACTTCCTGAATCAAACATTTCCCTTCGTGACACCGCTCACAGTCTCTGCCCTCTCCTCATGCCAGTATTCGCTTCCAGTTTATAACACATTGTTTTTATTCATGTTATCAATGAATCAGACTCCCGCACTGATGCCATGAATATCTCAGGGATGCCGGTATGTCATTACAGGGATTACGCTTCACGCTGGATATCGACGGGCAGAGGCCGGAGACCTTCGCCGTTGTCCGTTTCCGTCTCACCCAGGCGCTGTCCACTCCCTTTACACTCGAGGCGGAAGTGGCCGGCAACCGGTTCCGCCAGGCCGCGGATGCACTGCTCGAGAAAACCGCCGTCCTGACCGTCTGGCAGGGCATGACCGCGCTGCGCCGGGTCACCGGTGTGGTGGCCGCCTTCTGCACGGGGGCGGACAACGGCTGGCAGACGCAGTATATGCTGCGCATTCACCCGCCGCTGTGGCGCAGCAGCCTGCGGCAGAACTTCCGCATTTTCCAGCAGCAGGACATTGAGTCCATCACCGCCACCCTGCTGGCGGAAAACGGCATCACCGACTGGACCCCGTGGTGTTACGGCGAACACCCCGCCCGGGAATTCTGCGTGCAGTACGGGGAAAGCGACCTGGCCTTCCTGACCCGCCTGTGGTCTGAGGAGGGCATCTTCTTTTATGACCGTCCGTCAGCAGAGGGAGACGGCCTGACGCTGAGGCTGACTGATGACGAAGCCGGACTGTACCCGGCCGGGGAAATGGCGTTTAACCCGGACAGCAGCGCAGACACCACAAATCCCTGCATCAGTGAATTCCGCCATCAGGTGCAGGTTCGCCCCTCCTCTGTCGAAACACAGGACCACACCTTCAAATCACCGCTGTGGGATGCCCGCTTCGGCCGTGACGGTGAGCACCTGAACGGGCAGTACGCACAGTATGAAATCTTCGACTACCCGGGGCGCTTTAAGGATGAACAGCACGGCCGGGACTTTGCGCGTTATCAGACGGAAGGCTGGCGTAATGATGCGGAAATGGCCGCCTGCGTCAGTAACTCACCGGCCCTGTGGCCCGGTGCCCGCTTCACCCTGACCGGACATCCGTCAGACCCGTTTAACCGGGACTGGCAGGTGGTGAGTGGCGTGCTGAGCGGTGAACAGCCGCAGGCGCTGCACGGCAGCCGGGGTCAGGGCACCACCCTGAGTAACCGTCTGACGGTGATACCGGCAGACCGCACCTGGCGGCCACGACCGGCCGCGAAACCGAAAGTGGACGGTCCGCAGAGTGCCATGGTGACCGGCCCGGCCGGCGAGGAAATCTTCTGTGATGAGTACGGCCGGGTGCGGGTGCGTTTTCACTGGGACCGGTACGCACCGGGGAATGAGGACAGCTCATGCTGGATACGGGTGTCGCAGGCGTGGGCCGGGGCCGGATTCGGCAACCTCGCCCTCCCGCGGGTGGGACAGGAAGTGATTGTTGATTTCCTCCACGGCGACCCGGACCAGCCGGTGGTCACCGGGCGGGCCTGGAATGACATCAGTCTCCCGCAGGGCAGCCTGCCGGAGACGAAAACACAGATGAGCATCCGCTCGAAAACCTATAAGGGCAGCGGCTTTAATGAGCTGCGGTTTGAGGATGCGACCGGCAATGAACAGCTGTACCTGCACGCGCAGAAGAATATGGACACCGAGGTCCTGAACAACCGGACGACGGATGTGAAGGTGGACCACTCAGAAACCATCGGCAACAACCAGCAGATTACCGTGGGGCTGGGGCAGACGGTGACGGTGGGTAAGGAAAATGCCGGAGGTCACGACCAGACGGTGACCGTGGCGCATGACCAGCGCCTCACGGTACGGAATGACCGGACACTGACGGTCAGCAACGACCATCTCACCCGCACGGGCAATGACGAGTCGCTGTATGTGGCCCGCGACAGAAAGGTCACCGTGGAGGGCCGGCAGGAGCACAGCACCACGGGTGACCATCTCAGTCAGGTGAAGGGAAACCTCAGCCTGACGGTGAAGGGTGACCTGGCGCAGGAGGTGTCCGGCGCGCTGGGTATCAGTGCGCAGGGTGAGATTGTGCTGAGCAGCAGCAGCCGGATTACCCTGCAGTCGGGAAGTTCGTTCATCGTGATACATCCCGGCGGGGTGGATATCACCGGGCCGCTTATCAACCTGAACAGCGGAGGGAGTCCGGGGACGGCGGTTCAGCCGTTATCACTGACCGCGTTGACTGCACCGCAGGAGGAAGATAATTCCTCGAATTCGAATAAGCCGCAGGGTGACAGTGAAAACGATGGCGGTTCCGGAGACGGTAATGATTCAGGAGCAGAGAATGAGGATGCCAATGAGGACGAATCAGGAAAATACAACCTGCAATTTCATTTCACTGATGATGATGGAGTGCCGTATTCATCAGTGAACTATATAGCCTTGTTTGATAGTGGGAAACAGAAACGTGGATTAACTGATGAAAATGGAAATACAGAAATATTTTTTTCAACAACCAAAGAAGGCATAAAAGTAATGCTTTCTATAGAACAATGGTAATCGGATAATATTTTTACAGAGGAAACAATGGAAAATAGTAAAGATGAAAAAGCAACCATAGGGACAACCTCACTTGAACAAAATAATATTTTTCATCAAAAAATCACTGATCCATTCAAAAAAATGATAAGAGAAGCTCTCAAAGAGCAGCATAAGATATTATTAAAATATAAGCAGGAAATTGAAGCATGGGATGCTGATGCAAAGATAAAATTTATAAAGACTTTTGGTTTTGAAAATGAAAAAGCCAGACTATGGATATTAAATGGTATAAAAAAAGAACTTGCTTTGAACGAAACTATCCCACTTGATAATTTTATCAAACTCGATGAAAATGTTTATGCCTCGGTAAACTCTACTGATCTGGATCATAAAATAAACATAGGAAGAAAATTTTCAAAAGCACCTTTGACTGGGCAAGACTCTCAGGTTGTGACTTTATGTCATGAAATGTCACATTTTGACGATATCCTTGGCACTAAGGATTTAGGAGAAAAGAATCCAAAACAATACGCAAAAAAATTAGCAAAGTTAAAAGATGAAAGGACTATGCAAAACTCTTATAATTTTGAGTTGTATTTCATTTAATTAATTATGAAAATATCAATAAAATATATATTACTATTCCTTTTTGTATCTTTTTCTTCTTATGCATTTGCACAGACGAGCATATGTAAGGGAGAACCTCTATATGGTTATGGGAAAAAAATCTATAATAATACAGTACATGACATTGAAAAGATCTATCCATTAGAATCCGAATTAAAATATAATTCAAACTCATCATTGTATGATGATGAAAGTCAGAAAAGTGAGAACGCTTTCGTCCAGATTACTATTGATGGAAATATCTCTGACAATCATGTCATCGTTAATATTTCATTGCCAAACCATACAGATAACCTTCTGATTGTACCTAAGAAAAATTTATCTTTCCAGGGACGGATTGCTAATCCAGTTTTCTCGATCCTATCTGAATGCATTCGACTGGACTATCTTGGACCGTATGTAAATTTCGGAATGGAGTATGTTTATCCGGATGACTTTATTATTATTGAACCCGGCAAAACATTTAATGATAGTATTTATCTGGATGAGTATTATCATTTCCTGCCTGGAGAGCATCAATATGAAATTCACATGGTGAATATTCCTGTTTCATTTAACCCTGACAACGCCACAGAAGAAAATGACATCAGTATCAATTCAAATCGTATCGTCCTGAAGATCGATGGTAATAAGATAGCCAGAAATATAAAAACTGGTTATTAATAAAAAAGCCGCTCCGAAGAGCGGCTGGCGGTTTATCGGGTCAGCGAGCGGTAAATAATATCAAGCGCTTTGCGGAACTGCTCATCAGGGATAGTGAGCGGATAGAGGAAGCGGATGACGTTGCCGTACACGCCGCAACTCAGCAGCAGCAACCCCTCTTTCATCGCTTTTTCCTGGAACTGACGGGTATATTCCGGGGAAGGCTGGCCGGTCTGCGGATCGTTAAATTCCACCGCCACCATCGACCCCTGCGCGCGGATATCAGTGATCCACGCACACTCCGGTCTGGCTTTACTCAGGACTTCTGTCAGATGCTGACCGAGCTGGCTGGCGCGCTGGCACAGGTTCTCTTCTTCAATCACATCCAGCACGGCATGAGCTGCCGCGACCGCCAGCGGGTTACCCGCGTAGGTGCCACCCAGCCCGCCTGGCGCCGGCGCGTCCATCACTTCTGCACGACCGACCACGCCGGAGAGCGGCATCCCGCCCGCCAGGCTTTTCGCCATCGTCATCAGATCCGGCTTCACATCGTAATGCTGCATGGCAAACAGTTTGCCGGTACGGGCAAAACCGGTCTGCACTTCGTCGGCGATCAACAGAATACCGTGGGTGTCGCACAGCGTGCGCAGCCCCTGGATGAAATCGGCAGGCGCCACATTGAAACCGCCTTCGCCCTGCACTGGCTCAAGAATGATCGCCGCGACCTGATCGGGCGCGATATCCGCTTTAAAAATACGATCCAGGCTCTTCAGCGCATCAGCGGTAGTCACGCCGTGCGCGGCGTTGGGATAAACGCCGTGATACACCGAGCCAGGAAACGGACCAAAACCGATTTTGTACGGCGCCACTTTGCCGGTCAGCGCCATGGTCATAAAAGTACGGCCGTGGAAACCGCCGCCAAAGGTGATCAGGCCCGGGCGTCTGGTGTAAGCACGGGCAATTTTCACCGCGTTCTCAACCGCTTCGGCACCGGTGGTGAAAAACGCCGTTTTTGCCGGACCCGCAATCGGCGCCAGCGCGTTAATACGTTCGGCCAGCGCGACATAGCTTTCGTAGGGAACGATCTGGTAAGCGGTGTGAGTAAAGGCCTGAAGCTGTTTTTCAATTGCCGCGACCACTTTCGGGTGGCGATGGCCAGTGTTCAGCACGGCAATCCCGGCGGCGAAATCAATAACCTCATTCCCTTCGGTATCCCACAGTGTGGCGTTCTCAGCCTGCTGCGCATAGTAATCGCACATCACACCCACGCCGCGCGGCGTTGCCTGTAAACGACGCTGATTCAGTTCGCTATTTTTCATGCTGCTGTTCCCCATCATGGATTCGGTCAGTGTTAACAACTTTGAAACAATGTCACGGTTTTTACCCCTTAAGCGGTCCTATAATCGAGTACCAGTTTCGAATAATTGAGGGATCCAATTGCGTTCTTTAGTGTGCGATCTCCTGCAACTGCGGATGGATGAGCAGCGCGAAGGTAAGCTGCATAAAAAGCTGTATAACGCGATCCGCCTGTCGATTCTTGATGGCAGTCTGCCGCCGCAGAGCCGTTTACCGCCGTCGCGCGATCTCGCCGCGCAGCTTACGCTTTCACGAAACACGGTCCTCACCGTCTACGAACAGCTGGGCGCCGAAGGCTATCTTGTTTCCTGGTCCGGCAGCGGCACCTTTGTGGCGCAGACGGTGCCAGACAGCCTGCTGTTTGCCTCTCAGCCCTGTGCTGAGGGCAACCGAAAAACACGGAGCGTGACATTCTCGCAACGCGGTCAGCGCCTTCTTGAGCATAGCAGTGCCAGCCCGCGTCAGTGGGGCGCATTTCTGCCCGGCATTCCCGACGTCAGCGAGTTCCCGCATACGCTGTTGCGTAAAATTCATCATCGCCTCAGCCGTAAACCGCTGCCAATGCAGTTTTCTTATAGTCCATCCGGCGGCAGCCCGGCGCTACAACAGGCGCTAATGGAATATCTGCGCGTGGCGCGCTCGGTACGCTGTACGCCGGATCAAATCCTCATCACCGAAGGCATTCATCAGGCTATCGATCTGGTATCGCGTATGTTGTGTAACCCAGGCGATCACGCCTGGATTGAAGAGCCTGCCTACTGGGGCATCCGCAATGTGCTACAGATGAATGGCGTAGAGCTGCAGGCAATTACGGTCGATAAAAGCGGTATGAACCCACCCGAGGACGTTGAAACGCCGCCCCGGCTGATATTCGTCACTCCCTCGCACCAGTATCCGCTCGGCTGCGTCATGAGCCTGGAGCGCCGCCAGCGTTTGCTCACGCTCGCCCACCAGACCGGTAGCTGGATTGTTGAAGATGATTACGACAGCGAGTTTCGCTTTTCCGGCCAGCCCATCCCGGCGTTGCAGGGGTTAGTGGAGGACGCGCCGGTCATTTACACCGGGACGTTCAGTAAAACGATGTGGCCCGGTCTGCGCCTGGGGTATGTCGTGTTGCCGCAGGTACTGGCGCAAACACTGAAAACCGCCCATGCAGAACTGTATCGTGGCGGGAGATTGCTGGATCAGGCCACGCTGGCGGAGTTTATCGCCGAAGGGCATTACACCGCCCACATCCGCCGTATGCGCCTGCTCTACGCCCGCCGCCGCCAGCGGCTGGCAGGATTGATTGTGGCGTATCTGGGGAAAGAGGCGCTCAGCGACTTCAACGACAACGCCGGTTTGCACCTGGTGCTGAAGCTCGACGACGGTTGCGACGACGTGGCGATTGCCCGCACGGCGAATGAAAAGGGCGTACTGGTGCGTCCGCTCTCACGCTACTACCTGAAAAAAACGGCGAGGCGCGGTTTGCTGATGGGGTTTGCGGCGATGAAAGAAGAAGAGATGGAAGGCGCGTTTAAAGTATTGCTGAGCTGTATAAAATAATAAAGCCGGGTGGCGGCTACGCCTTTACCCGGCCTCGATTTGGGCGATACGGTTACGCTTCGATCGCAGCGCGCAGTTTTTTCATCGCGTTCTTTTCAAGCTGTCGCACGCGCTCGGCGGAAACACCGTAGCGATCGGCCAGCTCCTGCAGCGTGGACTTGTTGTCTTCGTCCAGCCAGCGGGCGCGGATGATATCCTGGCTACGCGCGTCGAGACCTTCCATCGCGTGGGTCAGTTTGTTGGCAGCCTGATCTTCCCAGTTATCTTCTTCAATGCCGTCTGCAAAGTTAGAAGATTTATCCTGTAGATAGAGTACCGGTGCCATCGGCTGGCTGTCGGACTCGTCGTCCGACGACATGTCAAAGGTCATGTCCTGTGCCGCCATACGCGATTCCATTTCACGCACGTCTTTGCTGGAAACGCCCAGCTCGCGAGCAACCATTTCCACTTCGTCCTGGTTAAACCAGCCCAGACGCTGCTTGGTTTTGCGCAGGTTAAAGAACAGCTTACGCTGTGCTTTGGTGGTGGCGACCTTCACGATACGCCAGTTACGCAGCACGTATTCGTGAATTTCTGCTTTGATCCAGTGAACCGCGAAGGAGACCAGACGCACACCCACTTCCGGGTTGAAGCGACGCACAGCCTTCATCAGACCGATGTTGCCTTCCTGGATCAGGTCAGCCTGCGGCAGGCCGTAGCCCGCATAATTACGAGCAACGTGAACAACAAAGCGCAGGTGAGACAGGATCAGCGTTTTAGCTGCTTCCAGATCGCCCTGGTAATGCAGCCTTTCAGCCAGTGCCCGTTCTTCATCAGCCGACAACATCGGCCATGCGTTCGCAGCCCGGATATAAGATTCCAGGTTACCAACAGGGGCTAAAGCTAAATTTTGCATTTCTTTGGTCATTCAAATCCTCTCAATTCGTATCTTCTGAGCCGTGCCGTCCCTCTTAGAGGCAACAAGCATGCCAGAACTGATGAGCAACGAGATTAGCATTCACTCTTTTATCAGACAGTGATTTTATCCACAAGTTCAATGCAACCTTGTGGGTAAATTACGCACAAAATGTGACACAGAAATGATAATGCGGGGGAAGAGAGAAACAGGGACTCTTCCCTGCAGAGCGATTTTCGATGCAGGGAAAGAGTATATCAGAATTTTTTTATTCCGGCGTAAAGTGGCGTAAATGTTGTACGGTGGCCAGCCAAGCCGCCACCCAGCCAATCATCGCACTGACCAGCAGCAACAGCAGGCATTCATCGAATGACAGGCCGCTCAGCTCGAACTGGGTGCCAAACACTTTGGCCACTTCGGTTACCGCCGACGACAGCCGCATCACCAGAATTTCAGACAAAATGAGGGACAAAAACGCGCCGGAGAAACCCAACAGCGCACCGCCGTAGAGGAACGGCCGCAGGATAAACCCATCTGTTGCGCCAATCAGCTTCTGTACGTTGATGGTGTCTCGACGGGCGAAGATACTCAGACGCACGCTGTTACCGATGACGAGGAAGACCGCCGCCACCATCAACACGCCGATCATCGCCGACACGCGCCCCACCAGACCGGTTAACGATGCCAGACGCGCGAACCAGCTGTCATCCATTCGCACTTCGTCCACGCCGTGAACGCGCGACACGCGATCGCGCAGCGTGTTCAGTGACTCAGTCCCCTGAAAATCCAGTTTCGGGATCACCACCGCAACAGCAGGCAGCGGGTTTTCTTCCAGCATATCCAGCGCGCCACCAAAGCCTGACCAGTTGCGGAACTCGCCCAGCGCTTCTTCTCGCGACAGATAGTTCACCTTCTCCACGCCCTGCTCGGCCTGGAGCTGCGCCACCACCTGCGCGGCGGCGTCGTCATCCAGTGTTTTTTCCAGATACACGGTGATCTGCGGTGACGGATAATACTGCGCCGCCGCGCTGTTGACGTTTTTGTAGACCATGTAGCAGACGCTCGGCAACGTCAGGGAGATGGCGATAACCATCACCGTCAGGAACGTCGCCAGCGGCGTGCTTTTTAGATCCTGTAACGCGCCCTGCCAGGCATAGCGCACTTGTTCATTAAAGACGTTGGTTTTACGGGAGTTGGGTTTCGTCGACGCCCTGGTGCGCTTTGGCGCATTGCGGTTGCTATCGCCCTGCCCGCTGCCAGACGAGCGAACGCGGTCAAAACGATTGCTGAACCGCCGGATATGATTCATTGCCTCGCGTTTATTCACCCTGGCCTCCATGCAAATGCCCGTCGCTCAGCGTCAGCATGCGATAGGAACGACTGGAGATCAGCCCCAGATCATGCGTCGCCATCAGCACAGTAACCCCCACGCGGTTGAACTCTTCAAACAGGCGCAAAATGCCTTCCGACAATACCTCATCCAGGTTACCGGTAGGTTCATCCGCCAGCAGGACGGCCGGTTTATTCACCACCGCACGGGCAATGCCCACGCGCTGTTGCTCACCGCCGGAAAGCTGAATCGGGAGACTTTTCGCTTTATCAAGCAGTCCGACTTTGTCCAGCGCCGCCGACACGCGACGACGGATGTCATCACCGCTGGCGCCAGCGATGATCAGCGGGATCGCCACGTTGTCGTAGACGGTTCTGTCCATCAGCAAATGGTGATCCTGGAATATCATGCCGATCTGACGACGCAGAAACGGCACTTCGCGGTTTTTCAGCCGCGTGATGTCGTGGCCGCTAAACAAGATTTTTCCGGCGCTCGGACGCTCAATCCCGCAGATCAGCTTGAGCAGTGTACTTTTCCCCGCGCCGGAATGGCCGGTCAGGAACGCCATCTCGCCCGGTTGCAGGTGGAATGTGACCCCCTGCAACGCTTGTCTCCCACCGAGATAGGCCTTGCTGACATGTTCAAAGCGAATCATTGTTAGTCCTCTCGGGCAAAAAGTGCCTCAATAAAATCGCCCGCATTAAACGGACGTAAGTCCTCTATACGTTCGCCGACGCCGATATAGCGGATCGGAATGCCGAACTGATCGGCAACGGAGAAGATCACCCCGCCCTTCGCGGTGCCGTCAAGCTTGGTCAGCGTGATCCCGGTCAGGCCAACCGCTTCGTGGAACAGTTTCGCCTGGCTAATGGCGTTCTGCCCGGTACTGGCGTCGATGGTCAGCATCACCTCGTGCGGCGCCTCTTCGTCGAGTTTTTTCATCACCCGGACGATCTTCTTCAGCTCTTCCATCAGGTGCGATTTGTTCTGCAAACGCCCAGCGGTATCGGCGATCAGCACATCAATGTTGCGCGCTTTCGCCGCCTGAATGGCGTCGAAAATCACCGAGGCAGAATCAGCGCCGGTATGCTGCGCAATCACCGGTATATTGTTGCGCTGGCCCCACACCTGCAACTGCTCAACTGCGGCAGCACGGAAGGTATCACCCGCCGCGAGCATCACCGATTTACCCTGCTGCTCAAACTGGCGCGCCAGTTTACCGATGGTGGTGGTTTTACCCACGCCGTTAACGCCAACCATCAGAATAACAAACGGTGTTTTGCCTTCAATATTAAGTGGTTCATCCACTTTTGCGAGGATATCGCCCATCTCATCTTTCAGCAGACCGTACAGCGCTTCGGCATCGCGCAGTTGTTTGCTGCTCGCACCTTCCGTCAGATTGGTGATGATCTTACGGGTTGTTTCCACGCCGACATCCGCAATCAGCAGTTGTTCTTCCAGCTCATCAAACAGATCATCGTCGATTTTCTTGCCGCGGAACAGGCTGATAAATCCGGAACCGAGATTTTCTTTGGTCTTTAACAGACTGCGCTTCAGGCGCGAGAAAAAGCCCTCTTTGGTGGGTTTTTCCTGCTCCTGCGGAGTGACGCCCGCGACCGGCTCAGCGTCAGCTTCACCATCAATGGCGTTTTCCGCCGCGTCGGCCGCCGCCAGCGCCTGCACTTCCAGTTCGTCGTCCGAAATCACCGGTTCGTCGTCTTCCGGCAACGGCAGTTCTTCATGCGCGATCGCGGCCTCTGGCGCCGGTTCGTCTTCGATAACCTCAGCAACATCCTCAACCGCAGGCTCAACAGTCGTTTCTTCTTGCTGTTCTTCCGCTATCGCCTGTTGTTCGTCTGCCTGCTGTTCAACGTCGGTTTCCTGCGCCTGCTCTTTCTGGCCAAGACCCAGCCAGGAAAACAGGCCACGTTTTTTCTCTTTTGCCATTGGCGACCACACTCCTCGCTGTTGATTCATGGCACAGCCGCCTTATCGCAAACAGGGGGCTGAAAAAAATAATAATTTAGCGGTGTAGTCTACCACTTAACTTAGCGCGCATCACCGCATTAAGGTTTCGCCAACCGCCTCTCATCGCTAGAATAGCAGGGGAAAAGAGTGAACTGAGCAATAAAATGAAGAAACCTAATCACGCGGGCAGCGGCCAGATCCGCATTATCGGCGGGCAATGGCGCGGTCGAAAGCTACCGGTGCCTGACAGCCCCGGTCTGCGCCCAACGACCGACCGGGTCCGCGAAACCTTGTTTAACTGGCTGGCGCCGCATATGGTCGATGCACGTTGTCTCGACTGCTTTGCCGGTAGCGGCGCGCTGGGGCTTGAAGCCCTCTCCCGCTATGCTGCCAGCGCCACACTACTGGAAATGGATCGCGACGTTTCCCGGCAATTACAGAAAAATCTTGCCACACTGAAAGCAGCCAACGCCCGGGTCGTGAATACCAATTCGCTGACTTTTCTGGCGCAGCCTGGCACACCGCACGATGTCGTGTTTATCGATCCGCCGTTCCGTAAAGGGTTGCTGGAGGAGACGCTGCATCTGCTGGAAAGCAACGGCTGGCTGGCTGATGACGCGCTGATTTATGTCGAAAGTGAAGTAGAAAACGGTTTACCGCCGGTGCCCGCCAGCTGGGATTTGCATCGGGAAAAAGTGGCGGGACAGGTCGCTTACCGTTTGTATCATCGGGAAACGCAAGGAGAAAACGATGCTGATTAATATAGGACGCCTGCTGATGCTGTTTGTCTGGGCGTTTCTGCTACTGAATCTGGTGCAGCCGTTTCCGCGTCCGCTGAATATTTTTGTTAATGTCGCGCTGGTATTTATGGTGCTGATGCACGGCATGCAAATGGCGCTGCTGAAAACGACGCTGCCGAAAGACGGCCCGCAAATGACCACCTGGGAAAAAGTCCGTATTTTCCTCTTTGGGGTGTTTGAGTTGCTGGTGTGGCAGAAAAAATTTAAGGCACAGATAAAGAAATAAGCTGTTTTAGCCCGGTGGCGCTTCGCTTACCGGGCCTACGAAGATCAATCTTCTGCAGTAAATCCCTCAAACCTTGACCCTTTGTAACTCAGCGTTCCCTTATCGCCCACGGTCAACTGGTGGTACTGTTTTTCGTTCAGGCGGAACGTCATCTCCAGCCCGCCGTTTTCCGGTTTAAAGCTGACGTCATAACGCATACTGCTGCCCGCCGGGGCGACAATCTGCTGGCGTGAACGGCGATCGTCCAGCACCTTCTCTCGCTTGTTGCTCACCACCACCCGCTTTTGCATTAGCGGCGCGGCGTCGTTATCCATCTTTTCACGACGCTGCTGGACGTAACGAAACGACGCGGCAACGACGATAATCGCCACCACCACGACAAAAAACAGCGGCATTTTACTCATTCATCAGTCCCATAAGAATTTACGGAAATCAGCATACCGCGGCATCCCTTGCATTGTCATCCCTGTACCCGGAGCACTACACTGGAGGGAAGAGCCTTGAGCGTACTGCTCATTCAACAATAACAGATACAGGGACTTACTATGCTTTGGTCGTTTATTGCTGTCTGTTTATCCGGCTGGTTGTACGTCGATGCGTCGTATCGCGGCCCCGTCTGGCAACGCTGGGTATTCAAACCCGTCACCCTGATCCTGCTTCTGCTGCTGGCGCTGCAGGCGCCGATGTTCGACACCATCAGCTATCTGGTGCTGGCGGGCCTGTGTGCTTCACTGGTGGGCGATGCGTTAACGCTGCTGCCCCGTCAGCGGCTGCTGTACGCCATCGGCGCGTTTTTCCTGTCGCACCTGTTGTATACCATCTATTTTGCCAGCCAGATGACGCTCTCTTTCTTCTGGCCGTTGCCGCTGGCGCTTATCATCATCGGCGCGCTGCTGATTGCGGTGATCTGGACCCGACTGGAAGAGTTCCGTGTACCAGTGCTGACGTTTATCGCGATGACCCTGGTAATGGTGTGGATTGCGGGCGAGCTGTGGTTCCTGCGGCCCACCAGCCCGGCGCTGTCCGGTTTCCTGGGGGCCGGATTGTTGCTGGTGGGCAATATCGTCTGGATGGTCAGTCATTACCGCCATCGGTTCAAAGCGGACAGCGCGATTGCCGCCGCTTGCTACTTTGCCGGGCACTTCCTGATTGTTCGTTCGCTTTATCTGTAATTAGCGCTTGACTCTGGAGTCGACTCCAGAGTGTATCCTTCCCGTTAATGAGAAAATTATCATTAACGGAGGATGCCATGTCGACTTCAGAATCAGACGGCAAAAAGGCCCCACAATTCACGTCATTCAAAATCGCGCCGGTCGTCGAAAAAGCGAATGAGTGCTGCTGCGACGGCAGTTGCGATACCCCGGCGCCAGTAGCAGAAACGCCCACCACTGGCACCCGCTACAGCTGGGTGGTTGACGGAATGGACTGCGCTGCCTGTGCGCGCAAAGTCGAAACGGCAGTGCGCCAGGTCAGCGGCGTCAGCCAGGTTCAGGTGGTGTTTGCCACTGAAAAACTGCTGGTCGATGCCAGCGGCGACGTCCGTTCGCGGGTGGAAAACGCCGTGACCCGCGCGGGGTATTCGCTGCGCACCGAAAACACGCCTCCGGCGCCTGCACCGTCTCGTTTACAGGAAAACCTGCCGCTGATCCTGCTCATCGTGATGATGGCCATCAGTTGGGGTCTTGCGCAGTTCAATCATCCGCTGGGCAACATCGCCTTTATCGCCACCACACTGGTCGGGTTGTACCCCATCGCCCGTCAGGCGTTGCGCCTGATGAAGAGTGGCAGCTGGTTTGCCATTGAAACGCTGATGAGCGTGGCGGCCATCGGCGCGCTGTTTATCGGCGCGACGGCAGAAGCGGCGATGGTGCTGCTGCTGTTTTTAATCGGTGAGCGGCTTGAAGGCTGGGCAGCAAGCCGGGCGCGTCAGGGCGTCAGCGCGCTGATGGCACTGAAACCCGAAACCGCGATCCGCCTGCGTGACGGTCAGCGGGAAACCGTCGACCAGAGCGCGCTGCGCCCGGGTGACGTCATTGAAGTCGCGGCAGGTGGGCGTCTGCCCGCTGACGGTAAACTGATCTCGCCCTTCGCCAGTTTTGATGAAAGCGCATTAACCGGTGAATCGGTGCCGGTAGAGCGCGCCGCAGGCGACAGCGTGGCGGCCGGGGCGACCAGTGTCGACCGTCTTGTGCAGCTTGAAGTGATCTCCGAACCCGGCGACAGCGCCATCGACCGTATTCTGCGTCTGATTGAAGAAGCCGAAGAGAAACGCGCGCCCATTGAGCGCTTTATTGACCGCTTCAGCCGGATTTATACCCCGGCGATCATGGCCGTTGCCTTGCTGGTCGCTATTGTGCCGCCGCTGTTTTTCGCCGCTGGCTGGTTGCCGTGGATCTACAAAGGGTTAACGCTGCTGCTGATTGGTTGCCCGTGTGCGCTGGTGATCTCCACGCCGGCGGCTATCACTTCCGGTCTCGCTGCCGCCGCAAGACGCGGGGCGCTGATCAAAGGCGGCGCGGCGCTGGAACAGTTGGGCCGCATCAGACATGTCGCGTTTGATAAAACCGGGACGCTGACAGTGGGCAAACCGCGCGTCACCACTATCGTCACAACGAACAATATCAATGAAAACGATCTGCTGACGCTGGCGGCCGCAGTGGAACAGGGTTCCAGCCATCCGCTGGCGCAGGCGATTGTGCAGGAAGCGCTGCAACGCCAGTTGGTGCTGCCACTTGCCGCCAACCAGCGCGCACTGGCAGGCTCCGGGATTGAAGCGGAGGTCAATGGTGGGCGCGTGTTGATTTGTGCCGCGGGCAAGTTCCCGGCAGGTGAATATGAAGAACGCATTCAGGCACTGGAAAGCGCCGGGCAGACGGTAGTGATGGTTTCTCGCGACAACACGCTGTTGGGTATTCTGGCGATGCGCGATACGCTGCGCGATGACGCCCGTGACGCGGTGGATGCGCTGCATCAGCTTGGCGTGCAAGGGGTGATCCTGACCGGCGATAATCCGCGCGCAGCGGCGGCGATTGCCGGTGAGTTGGGGATCGATTTCCGCGCCGGACTGCTGCCCGCCGATAAAGTCACCGCGGTGACGGCGCTGAACGCCAACGCGCCACTGGCGATGGTCGGCGACGGTATTAACGACGCCCCGGCGATGAAAGCCGCAACCATTGGTATTGCAATGGGCAGCGGCACCGACGTGGCGCTGGAAACTGCCGATGCCGCATTGACGCATAACCGCCTGACCGGGCTGGCGCAAATGATTAGTCTCGCCCGCGCCACCCACGCCAATATTCGTCAGAACATCACGATAGCACTGGGGCTGAAAGCGATTTTCCTCGTCACGACGTTACTGGGGATCACCGGGTTGTGGCTGGCGGTGCTGGCGGATACCGGCGCGACGGTACTGGTGACCGCCAACGCGCTGAGATTATTAAGGGATAAATAACATGCCGGGTGGCGGCTACGCCTGACCCGGCCTACGCAGGGGCTGCGCTCAGTGACCTTTGCGCAGCAGATAACGATACGGTAACGCGTCGGTCTGCTGCGCCACCAGTTCGTGCTCCATAAAGCGACAAAAGCCAGGAATATCACGCGTTGTGGCCGGATCGTCGGCAATAATCAGCAGCGTTTCGCCGATCTGCATCGTACGCACGGTTTTACGCACCATCATCACAGGTTCAGGACAGCGGAGCCCTTGCGCATCAAGCGTGTGATCAGGGCTGGAGAACGAATCGGTCATTGTTATCTCACGAGGTAAAAAACGGCACCAGTTTACGCCGCCGCTTGCCTGATGCAAGCGAGGTTAACGATTGCGTGAAAATTAGCCATTGATCGCAGCACAGAACGCAGTACAATCCTGCCTCGAAATACATTGGGTTCCCTCACCCCAACTACTAAAAAGGTCAACAATGAGAACGTTTTCTGTAATGCAGCGTAAAAACGCGCTGATCTGGCTTTCGCTATTTCACCTGCTGGTGATCACCTCCAGTAACTATCTGGTTCAGTTGCCAATCACCATTTTTGGTTTTCACACCACCTGGGGCGCGTTCAGCTTTCCTTTCATCTTTCTTGCCACCGATTTGACTGTGCGCATTTTTGGCGCGCCGCTGGCCCGACGCATTATTTTTGCCGTGATGGTGCCTGCGCTGCTGATTTCCTACGTGGTTTCGGCGCTGTTTTACATGGGCGAATGGCAGGGTTTTGCTGCGCTCGGCACCTTCAACCTGTTTGTGGCACGTATCGCTACCGCCAGTTTTATGGCCTATGCGCTGGGGCAAATTCTTGACGTTCATGTCTTTAACCGCTTGCGTCAGAGCCGCCACTGGTGGCTGGCGCCGACTGCCTCAACGCTGTTCGGCAACATCAGCGACACGCTCGCTTTCTTCTTTATCGCTTTCTGGCGCAGCACGGATCCCTTTATGGCGGCGCACTGGGTGGAAATCGCGCTGGTGGACTACAGCTTCAAGGTGCTTATCAGCCTGATTTTCTTCCTGCCGATGTACGGCGTTCTGCTGAATATGCTATTGAAAAGGCTGACAGATAAATCTGAATTGTCACCATTGCAAGCGGGGTAAAATTTCGCGTCTGCGGTTGTGATAAGATATCTAAATGAGCCATTAATGGCCGTTTATCGAAAGGAAGAAGTCAATGCGCAATTTGGTTAAGTATGTCGGTATTGGCCTGCTGGTGATGGTGCTTGCGGCCTGTGATAACAGCGACACGAAAGCGCCTGCCCAGGGTTCGAACGCTGAAAGCAACGCGTCAGGCCAGCCGGTGAGTCTGCTGGACGGCAAACTCACATTCTCTCTGCCGGCGGATATGACCGACCAGAGCGGCAAGCTGGGGACGCAAGCCAACAATATGCATGTTTACTCTGATGCCACCGGGCAGAAAGCGGTCATTGTGATTGTGGGCGACGACACAAAAGAAGATTTATCTCTGCTGGCGAAGCGTCTGGAAGATCAGCAGCGTAACCGTGACCCACAGTTGCAGGTGGTAACCAATAAATCCATCGAACTGAAAGGCCACACACTGCAGCAACTCGACAGCATTATTTCTGCCAAAGGGCAAACGGCTTATTCGTCCGTCGTGCTGGGTAAAGTCGACAACAAACTGCTGACGATGCAGGTCACGCTGCCTGCCGACAATCAGCAGCAGGCGCAGACCGCGGCGGAAAACATCATTAACACTCTCGTCATCCAGTAATTACTCTGTTGACGACGCGGCCTCCGGTTCCGTGACCGGGGGCCATTTTTTTAACCGCCAGACCAGCAACAGCGCCACAACCACCAGCCCCGCCGCCGCCAGATAAATCATCGACACGCCCGCGTACGCCATCATCAGCCCGGCCAGCGGCCCGGTGATCCCCAGCGACATGTCCATAAACACCGTGTAGGTCGCCAGCGCAGAGCCCTGATTCTGCTGAGGCACCGCTTTTACCGCCACCACGCCGAGCGCCGGGAAAACCAGCGAGAAACCTGCACCCGCGAGGAACGTGCCGATTTTCGCCACCAGCGACGACTCAGCAACGCCCACCAGCAGCAGGCCAACAATTTCAATCACAAAGCAGATCATCGCCACGTTCAGCCCGCCGAGACGGTTAATGCCATTGGGAAACAGCAATCGCGTGCCGACGAACGCCACACTAAAAAAGGTCAGCGCCCAGGCCGCGCCATCCCAGCCTTTTGCGTCATAAAACAGAGTGATGAAAGTGGCGATCACGCCAAAACCGGTGGTGGCGAGCGCCAGCGCCATGCCATACAGCCAGACGCGCCCGAGCACGGCGCGAAACGACATCGGTTTGCCCTTGCCCGCTTTCACTGCCGGACGCGGCAGCGCGCCAAGAATGGCCACCAACGCCACGGCAATGATGGTCAGCGACAGCCCGTGCAATCCTCCGTACTGATAGCAGAGCACACCCAGCGGCGCCCCCATCGCCATCGCGCCGTAGGTCACGATGCCATTCCACGAAATCACCCGCCCGATATGCAGCGACCCCACCATACCGACGCCCCACAGCGTGGAGCCGGTACCGGCGAAGCTCTGCCCGACGCCGAGAATCAGGCGACCCACGCACAACAGAATAAGACTGAGGATCGGCCAGCCGCTGCCGAACCCGGCGAGCAAATAACTGACGCCGCTGAGGAAGCAACCGCACAACCCAAACACCACCACTTTTTTCGGCCCAAGGAGATCGGCATAACGCCCCGCGTGAGGGCGGCTGAGCAGCGTGGCGAAATACTGAATACTCACCACCAGCCCCGCCCAGAAGGCGCTGAACCCCATCACGTCATGGACGTAGCCGGGCAGCACCGCCAGCGGCAGACCGATGGTGAGATAGCTGGCAAAATTGAAAATCGCAACAGAGACGATGCGTAAGTTAAGGCGCAAGCCCGTCAGTTCTTGCCCCGCGACGGAGTCAGGCATAGCGTTACCCGGATTTCCACAACCGTGTTTCATTATTGCATGACGAAACGCGTTTTCGCACCGATTTTCAGACAGTAAGCCCGCAACGAGCCGCTACACTTAATGGCGACCATCGTAAAGGACACGACTATGACTTCCACTGTTCCCGACAAAGCGGGATTGCACATCCTACTCAAACTGGCGTCGCTTGTTGTCATTCTGGCAGGCATTCATGCCGCGGCTGATATCATCGTTCAACTGCTGATGGCGCTTTTTTTCGCCATCATCCTCAACCCGCTGGTGCGCTGGTTTATCCGCCGTGGTCTGTCGCGCCCGGTGGCGATTACCATCGTCGTGGTCGTGATGCTGTGCGTACTCACCGCGCTGGTCGGCGTGCTGGCGGCCTCGATCAACGAATTCATCGCAATGATGCCGAAATACAACAAGGAGCTGACCCGCAAGCTGATTGATATCCAGGAAACGCTGCCGTTCCTGCACCTGCGCATGTCACCCGAACGACTGCTGCAGCGCATGGACTCCGACAAAATGATGACCTTTGCCACCACCATGATGGCCGGGTTGTCCGGGGCGATGGCCAGCATTTTGCTGCTGATGATGACCGTGGTGTTTATGCTGTTCGAAGTGCGCCATGTGCCGTACAAACTGCGTTTCGCTCTCGCGCAGCCGCAGATCCACATCGCCGGGCTGCACCGGGCGCTGAAAGGGGTGTCGCATTATCTGGCGCTGAAAACGCTGCTCAGCCTGTGGACCGGGGCGATTGTCTGGCTGGGGCTGGCGTTGCTGGACATCCAGTTTGCGTTGATGTGGGGCGTACTGGCGTTTCTGCTCAATTATGTGCCGAATATCGGCGCGGTGCTGTCCGCTATTCCGCCGATGATTCAGGCGTTCTTATTCAACGGTTATTACGAGTGTCTGATGGTCGGGGCGTTGTTCTTTGCCGTGCATATGGTGCTGGGTAATATCGTCGAGCCGCGCATGATGGGCCACCGGTTAGGTATGTCGACGCTGGTGGTGTTCCTGTCGTTGCTGATCTGGGGCTGGCTGTTAGGGCCGGTCGGTATGCTACTCTCGGTGCCGCTGACCAGTGTCTGTAAAATCTGGATGGAGACCACGACGGGCGGCAGCAAAATGGCAATCCTGCTTGGGCCGGGGCGACCAAAAAGCCGCCTGCCCGGCTAGCGTTTCTTCTGCGGGGTGAAAATCACCATCACCCCAGCCACAATCACCACAACGCCGAACAGCGCACGCCAGGAAAACGGCTCATGCCAGCCAGGAAGCGTTATCGCCGCGACCCAGACCAGAATGTAGCTGAGGCTTAACAGCGCATAGGCACGAAAGAGCGGCAAACGGTGAAGGGCGAAATACCAGCACACCATTGAGGCGAGATAACCCAGCAGGCCGAGCAGCAGCGGTAGCGAACCCGGCGCCGCCTGCAGCAGATGCTGCAAAAACAGCACTGGCGAGGTCGCCGGGGGAAACTGCAACATCGCATGGCGCAGCGTCAGTTGCGCTGCGCTGACCAGAATCACACTCAGTAACGCCCAGAGAATGCCCATCAGACGCTCCCCCCGAGAATGACAATACCGGCAATAATCAGCGCGACGCCGGTCCAGTGGCGCAACGCCACTGGCTCACGCCAGACCAGACGCGCCGCCAGCGTGACCCAGACGAAGTTAAGGCTCAGCATCGGGTAGGCGATACCGACAGGAACGCGCTGCAGCACCAGCAGCCACAGCAGCATACCGCCGCCGAGCATCAGCAGCGCCAGCCCCAGCCAGAGAACAATATGCCGCCCGCGCGCCCCGGTTTTTGCCGGGTGCGTAGCCTGTTTCTGGCACAGCTGACCGAGGCAACTCAGCAGGCTCGCCAGCACGAGACAGATCCACGCCGTCATTGCGGTAGATACTGAATAAAGGCCATCCGCCCCATCACATAGATATGGTCGGGCTTCGGCAGCGGCAGTTCAGCGATGGTTTGCCCTCTCTCTAATTTCAGCACCAGCGAAACCGGCCCCTGCTGGCGGTGCTGTTCCAGCCAGGCGCTGAAGTCGGATTTATCGATATAGCGGGACTTTCCTTCCGGATAAGACAGACCATACTCCAGTTCGCCGCGCATGCCCATCATGATGATATCGTTACGTTTCAGCTGCCACGCCAGCCCGGCAGCGACGCCGACTTCATTGGTCAGCACGTAGCGGCTGGGTATCAGCGATTCACTGACGATGTCGATCAGGAATTGCGGCTGTTTGCCATCAATCACCCGATCCGGGATGGCAAAGCCCACCAGCAGCGCAATGCCCATCGGGCAGCAGGCCGCCAGCGCCCAGCGCTGCACGCCGTCTTTGATAGCCAGCCAGCCCATTAACGCCCAGACGCCAAAAGCGATGGCCGCGAGCAGGCACTTATACAGTTCGATTGGTGTCCAGACCGGGTGTTTGAGCATGCCCCACGGCGAGACCACCAGCACCGCCGCCAGCCCTGTCAGGCCAACCACGATATTGATGACGCCGTTGACCGTCAGCGCCCGGCTACCGCGCGTCACTGCCTCCTGCGCGTAGCGTGCCATCAGTATCGCCAGCGGCGCAAAGCAGGGCAGAATGTAAGTCGGCAGTTTTCCCTTCGCGATGCTGAAAAACAGCAACGGCATCACCACCCAGCCCAACAGGTAAAACTCCGCGCGAAGGCCGTTATTATCCCGCCAGCCGCGCTTCAGCACGCCGGGCAGTAGCGCCAGCCATGGCAGACTCCCGGCAATCAGAAACGGCAGGTAATACCAGAATGGCGCTTTGTGCTGCGCGTCGCTCTTCGCGAAGCGCTGAATATGTTCAACCCAGAAAAAGTAGCGCCAGAAATCCGGCTCACGCTGGGCGATCGCCAGCCCCCAGGGCAGTACGGTCAGCACGCATACCAGCACCGCCAGCCAGCCGTAAGTCAGCACCTCGCGCCAGCGTTTTTGCACAATCACCCACGGCAACACGCCGATCACCGGCACAGCAAGCGCCAGAAAGCCTTTGGTCATCACCCCCATGCCGCAGGCGAAGCCCAACAGCAGATAACCGCCGATTTTTCCGCCACGCGTGGCCGATTGCGACGCCGCCCAGAAACTGCACATCGCCAGCACCAGCCAGAGGGTGATCATCGGGTCAAGCACCGCGTACGTGCCGATGCCGTACACCAGAAACGCGGTGAGGAAAATCACTGCTGACAGCACCGCGGTTTTCTTGTCCCGCCACAGTTTCCATGCCAGCCAGGCAACCAGCAATGCCGTCAGCGTGATGGAAAACACCGACCCAAAGCGCACCGCAAAATTGCTGTCGCCAAACAGCCACTGACCGATGGAATTGATCCAGTAACCGGCGATCGGTTTTTCGAAATAACGCAGCCCTAAAAGGTGCGGCACGATCCAGTCGCCGGAGGCGAGCATTTCGCGGCTCACTTCAGCATAACGGGTTTCGTCCGGCTGCCAGAGCAGACGGAAATGGGGCGGGATCAGGTAATACAGCGCAAAAAGAATAACCAGTGAAACGCCATAGCGCAGTGATTTCATAAACCGGGTTCTCGTAAATGTTCACACCCAAGCCAGCCTTCCCGGCCTGCAATTTCGCCACGCACAATATCGCCCAACGGCAGCGAGCTGAAGCTCTCCAGCAGCATCTGGCTGAGCGGGCAAAAAACAATGCCTTCCTGTTTTGCCTGGGCAAGCAGTGCCGCAAACTGCGGCGCGCCAACGATCCCTTCCACTTCCGCATGAATGGTATAGACCGGCACGCCATTATCCTGATGAATGCGGTCCAGCAGGTAACGGTTAAATCCATCGGCGCTCACCGTACTGCCTACCACTTCGTCCCACGTCGGCAGCGTCACCGGGATCTGCACCGTACCCGCTTCGCCGTTATCGAGCCGGGGCAAAAACGGCCGTGTGCCACGACAATCGCTGTTGTAGAGAAAACCAAACGCCTCTTTTGCGTTCACTACGCGCTGGTCAGCGCGCCAGCCCGCCACGGCCGAGCAGGTCACCGGACGGTCGATAATCGCTTCCAGCGCCTGCAAGCCACGGGCAATTTCCACTTCCATGCGCGATTGCGGCCAGACTCCGCTCCACATCTGCCAGGCATGATGATCCCAGGCATGGAGGCCTATCTCATGCTCCTTCGCTGCCGCGCAAATGATACGGGCATTGCCGATACCGATGTTGCGCCCGGGCCAGGCGGTGCCTGCCAGCAAAATATCCCAGCCATAGAGCGATGCCGCGCGCGAACGCAGCATTTTCCAGAGGAATTTGGGTTTCAGCAGGCGCCAGAGATGACGCCCCATGTTGTCCGGCCCCACACTAAAAAAGAGGCTTGCGCGAATGTCGTGCTCACGGAGCAACGTCAACAGGCGGGGAACCCCTTCGCGGGTGCCGCGAAAGGTATCCACATCAATGCGTAAGCCAACTTTTTTCATAAGGCTTTTTCATCCGTCAGTTCGACGGTACGCAGGAAGAAATCCAGCGTTTCGTCAACGGTTTTTTCCATTCCGACCACCGGTACCCAGTTCAGGCAGCGTTTCGCGTTGCGGATACTGGGTTTACGGTGCTCTACGTCCTGATACCCTTTGCCGTAGTAGTTGCTGCTTTCCACTTCACGGAAACCGGCGAATGGCGGGAAGCGGTCGCGCAACGGGTGACGTTCAAAGCTCGCCAGCAGCATCTCCGCCAGCGCTTTAATGCTCGCTTCGTTGTCCGGGTTGCCGATGTTAATGATCTGCCCGTCGCAACGCCCCTCTTTGTTTTCGATGATGCGGAACAGCGCTTCAATACCGTCGCTGATGTCCGTAAAGCAGCGTTTCTGCTTGCCGCCTTCAATCAGTTTAATCGGCGAGCCTTCCACCAGGTTGAGGATCAACTGCGTAATGGCGCGGGAGCTGCCGATGCGCGCAGCGTTAAGGTTGTCGAGGCGCGGCCCCATCCAATTGAACGGACGGAACAGGGTAAATTTGAGCCCGTGCTTGTCGCCGTACGCCCAGATCACCCGGTCGAGCAACTGTTTGGACACGGAGTAAATCCAGCGCTGTTTGTTGATCGGCCCGACCACCAGGTTTGAAGTGTCTTCGTCGAAATGGTTGTCGGTGCACATGCCGTACACTTCAGAAGTCGACGGGAAGATGATGCGCTTGTTGTACTTCACGCAGTCGCGGATGATTTTCAGGTTCTCTTCGAAATCCAGCTCAAACACGCGCAGCGGGTTACGGGTATATTCGATTGGCGTGGCGATGGCCACCAGCGGCAGCACCACGTCGCACTTTTTAATGTGATACTCAATCCATTCGGAGTGAATGCTGATATCACCCTCGACGAAGTGGAAACGCGGGCAGTCGAGGAAACGGCTGATGGCGTCGGAGCCGATATCCAGACCGTAAATTTCGTAGTTGTCGTCCGCCAGCAGACGCTCAGTGAGATGATTACCGATAAATCCGTTCACGCCGAGGATCAGCACCCGCGTGCGGCGCTTAATGGCGACAACCGGCTTGCTGCTCAGCAGCGCACCAGCCACCAACCCCAATGCCTGCGCCAGCTGACCGCCCTGCACGTAAACGCCATGCTCGGCCTGGCCGGTGACGATCTCCAGCGCGCCGTCGCGACAGGCGACAATCAACGGCGAGACCGACAGTACGGTACCGGGTTTCGCGCCCTGCATCTCGCTGTGCAGGCGGGATTTCCAGACGATAAATTTGTTGGCGCCAGCATAACCAAACGCGCCCGGCCACGGGTCGGACACTGCACGCACCAGGTTGTGCAGCTCAGCGGCGGGTTTGTCCCAGTCCAGACGTCCGTCTTCCGGGGTACGGCGACCAACATACGTCGCCAGGCTTTCATCCTGCGCTGTCTCGTTAAAATGGCCTTCACGAATGGCTGGCAGCGTGTCATGCAGCAGCACCTTTGCGGCGTCGCGCAGCTTGTGATGCAGGGTCAGTGCGGCGTCTGCGTCATCAATCGCCACGCGATGCTGCGCGATAATATTGCCGGCATCGGCCCGCGCAGTCATGCGGTGCAGCGTAACGCCAGTCTCTTTCTCACCGTTGACCAGCACCCAGTTCAGCGGCGCGCGGCCCCGGTATTTCGGCAACAGCGAACCATGCAGATTAAACGCGCCCAGACGGGCTGCAGAGAGGATCTCATTGCACAGCAGGTTGCGGTAATAGAATGAGAAAATCACGTCCGGGTTCATTGCGCGAACACGCTCGATCCACAGTGGATGGTTTACGTCATCTGGCGCGTAGACCTGAATGCCCTGCTCGGCAGCAATACGCGCCACGGAGCCGAAAAAGTGATTTTCACTGGCGTTATCCGGGTGGGTAAAAATCGCTTCAATGTCGTATCCGGCGTCCAGCAGCGCCTGAATACCCGCACAACCCATATCGTGATAAGCGAATACAACTGCTTTCATGACCGATCTTCCTCTTGAGATACCGTCTCGCTCTTGCGGACGACACGTTGAATAAAGTAACGGGGACGAGCACGCACATCGTTGTAGATACGGCCGATGTACTCACCCAGCAGGCCCATGCCAACAAACTGGGCGCCAATAAACATGAACAGCACGGCGAAGAGCACGAACACCCCTTCCGCCGCCCATTGCGGACCTAACACCAGACGCAGCACGATAAGCAGAATGGAGAATGCAAAGCCCAGTAGCGCGATGACGCTGCCGAAGACGCTCAGTAAGCGCAGCGGCGTGGTGGTCAGACAGGTCACCAGGTCGTACATCAGGTTAATCAGCCTCATAAAGCTGTATTTAGAATCGCCAAACTCACGCTCGGCATGCAGCACCGGGATCTCCACGGCGCGGCGGGCGAAGGTGTTTGCCAGAATCGGAATAAACGTGCTGCGTTCGTGGCAGTTGAGCATCGCGTCGATGATGTGGCGGCGATAAGCGCGCAGCATGCAGCCGTAATCGCCCATCGCTTTACCGGTGGTGCGCTGGATCAGGCGGTTGATCATCTTCGAGGCGGTTTTGCGGAAAAAGGAGTCCTGACGGTTCTGGCGTACGGTGCCGACCACGTCGTAACCTTCGTCGGCTTTTTCCACCAGACGCGGGATCTCTTCCGGCGGGTTTTGCAGATCAGCATCGAGGGTAATGACCAGGTCACCGGTGACATGGCTGAAACCCGCCATGATCGCCGAATGCTGACCGTAGTTGCGGTTGAGCAGCACGGCGACAATGTGGCTGCCCTCAGCGTCGGCGGCATCGCAGAGCATTTGCGCCGAGTCGTCGCTGCTGCCGTCATCCACCAGCAAAATTTCATATTCACGCCCCAGTGACGCGCAGGCGGCGTCGGTACGGCGGATCAGCTCCGGCAGGCTCTCCTGCTCATTAAAAACAGGAATGACCACCGACACTTTCTGGACGGGGGGATAGCTAAACATATCAATGCCCTGCAAGCTGATGGAGTGCGGCAATGACGCGGGTTGTGTCGTCATGAGTCATATCCGGGAAAAGAGGAAGTGAGCAGATACGCGCGCTGTTCCACTCGGTATTCGGCAGAGAAACGTCGGGAAAGCGTTCGCGGTAATATTTCTGCGTGTGGGCCGCGCGAAAGTGCAGCCCGGTGCCGATCCCTTTAGCTTTTAACTGTTCCATCAGCGCGTCGCGGCTCAGCCCGCAGCGCGTTTCATCCACGCGGATAATGAAAAGATGCCAGGCGTGCAGGTGTTCCCATTCCGGTACTGCCAGCGGCTGGAAGGGCGTGTCCGCCAGTTCGTTGAGATAGCGCCGGGCGATATCGTGGCGGCGCTGGTTGGCCGGCCCGAGTTTTCCCAGTTGCACCAGCGCCAGCGCGGCGTTGATATCCGCGAGATTGTATTTGTAGCCCGGGGAGATCACCTCCGCCTGCGGTGCACGGCCGTGGGTCTGACGGTCGTAGGCATCCACGCCGAGACCGTGAAACTTCAGGCTACGGATGCGCGCCGCCAGCTGGTCGTCGTCAGTGACCACCAGACCGCCTTCTGCGCTGGTCATATTTTTAATCGCGTGAAAAGAGAAAATCGCCGTACCCTGCCAGCCCACATGACGGTTTTTGTAGTAAGTTCCGGCGGCATGGGCCGCGTCTTCAATAACGGGAATACCGTGACGGTCAGCCACGGCGCGGATCGCGTCGATATCCGCCGGTGCGCCCGCGTAGTGAACCGGGATAATCGCTTTAGTGCGCGGCGTGATGGCGGCCTCGACCGCGTCTGCGGTGATCATGAGGTTGTCGCGATCGACATCGATCATTACCGGCGTCGCACCGAGCAGCACGATCATATTCAGCGTCGAAACCCAGGTCTGCGACGGGGTGATGACTTCATCGCCCGGCCCGATGCCCAGCGCCATCAGCGTGACGTGCATCCCGCCCGTCGCTGAACTCACCGCAATGGCATGTCGGTTGCCCGTCAACCCACAAAACGCCTCTTCAAGCGCCTGATTTTTCGGCCCGGTGGTGATCCAGCCGGACTGCAACACCTCTTTAAGCGCGGCGAATTCCGCTTCTCCCATGGAGGGGCGCGAGAAGGGCAAAAAATCGCTCATCATTAATCCTTACCTGTAAAGGGTTCGGTGATTCTGGTTTTACCGATCAGGTCATCGTGCGCCTGACGAGTTAAACAAAACGAAAATGAAATCGACGCCGATGCGGTAATTATTCAACGGCGCATCAACCTGTTGAAAAATATAACTGCGTAAGATTAGGACAAGCTTAAGAAAAGCGACACGAAACCAATAAATTTTCAAAATTAATTAAAATTCATGTGGTTACTGACAGGAAAAGCTTAAGAAAAGAATAAACTCAAGGCGAGTTACGCGAGCGTGGTCACAATATTCAACGATTATTAAACGGTCCTCATTTTTATTGAACTTTTTATATTTATTGTCATCCCGAGGAAAAATAAGACTATATCGTTTATATGTCAGATTTATTTCTGTGATGCGCCAGCAATAGTTTGCGTTAAAATGATGAGGACAATCTGACCTCGCTTTGATCCAGATTACGTCAAAAGTATGATGAATTATTAAAATCATCATACTTTGATACCCGTTTTCGCAGAGGCGAAGCCATTGTCTACATTCCGCTCACTCCTGTTGGCGTTTCTGGCCTGTACATCGCTGCTGGCGCACGCCGCCGCGCCTGATGAACTGACCACCGCCTGGCCGGTCAACGTCGGGCCGCTCAATCCTCACCTTTACACGCCGAACCAGATGTTTGCCCAAAGCATGGTGTATGAACCGCTGGTCAAATATCAGCAGGACGGCAGTGTTCAGCCCTGGCTGGCGAAAAGCTGGACCCACTCGGCTGATGGCAAAACCTGGGTCTTTACCCTGCGCGATGACGTACGCTTCTCCAACGGCGAACCGTTTAACGCCGATGCCGCAGTCGCCAATTTCACGGCGATTCTGGCGAACCGCCATCGGCATGCCTGGCTGGAGCTGACCAATCAAATTGTCGCGGTCAAAGCCCTGAGCCCACAGCAACTGCAAATCACCCTGAAAAGTGCCTACTACCCTTTCCTGCAGGAGCTCTCGCTGCCGCGCCCTTTCCGTTTTATCGCGCCGTCGCAGTTTAAAGAGAACGGTACGGTGTCTGGCATTAAGGCGCCGATCGGCACCGGGCCATGGGTATTAAAGGCCTCACAGATGAATCAGTACGACGTGTTTGTGCGTAACGATAACTACTGGGGTGAGAAGCCTGCCATCCGCCAGATCACCCTCAAAGTGATCCCGGATCCGACCAGTCGGGCGATTGCCTTTGAAGCAGGCGAGGTGGATTTGCTGTACGGGGATGAGGGCCTGTTGCCGCTCGACACATTTGAACGTTTCCGCCACCAGCCGGAGTACCAAACCGCGCTTTCGCCATCGATGGAAACCATCCTGCTGGCCCTCAACTCCGCGAAGGGGCCAACGCGTGAACTGGCGGTACGTGAAGCGCTGAACTACGCGGTCGATAAAAAAACGCTGATCGACAGCGCGCTGTATGGCACACAAAAGGTGGCTGATACCCTGTTCGCCCCTTCCGTGCCGTATGCCAACATTCCGCTGACGCCGCGCCAGTATGATCCGCATAAAGCTGTTGCGCTGCTGGAGCAGGCTGGCTGGACGCTACCGGCGGGAAAAACCATCCGGCAGAAAAACGGCCAGCCGCTGACCATTGAACTGGCCTTTATGGGCACCGATGCGCTCAGCAAATCCATGGCGGAAATCATTCAGGCGAATCTGCGTCAGATTGGCGTCGACGTGACGATGGTCGGTGAAGAAGAGAGCAGCATTGATGCCCGCCAGCGCGATGGCCGCTTTGGTATGATTTTTACCCGAACCTGGGGCGCGCCGTATGATCCTCACGCCTATTTAAGCTCGATGCGCGTGCCGTCGCATGCCGATTTTCAGGCGCAGCAGGGGTTGCCGGACAAGAAACTGATCGACAGCGAAATCAGCGAGATCCTGACGACCACTGATGACACGCACCGCCAGCAACTCTATCGTGATGTGCTGACGCGTCTGCACAACGACGCGGTTTATCTGCCAATAAGCTATGCCTCGTTAATGTCCGTATCGCGCCCGGCGCTCGGCAAGATCCCGTTTGCGCCCATCGCCACCGACATTCCCTTTGAGCGTATTCACCCGGTAACGCCATGATGCTGCGATTTATTCTGCGGCGCGTGCTGCTGCTCATCCCGATACTCCTCGCCGCTTCAGCGATTATCTTTTTGCTGCTGCGGCTGGGATCGGGCGACCCGGCGCTGGACTATTTGCGCCTGTCGAACCTGCCGCCGACGCCGGAGATGGTCGCCTCGACGCGGGAGTTGCTTGGCCTGAATCAATCCCTGCCGGCACAGTATCTGACGTGGCTGTGGCGCGCGCTGCACCTCGATTTTGGCATCTCTTACGCCTCGCAGCGCCCGGTGCTCAATGACCTGCTGCATTTCCTGCCAGCCACGCTGCAACTGACCGGCGCGGCGCTGATGTTGATTCTGCTGACCTCAGTGCCGCTCGGTATTCTGGCCGCGCGCCACCGTGACCGGCTGCCGGATTTCGCCGTTCGCGTCATCGCGTTTCTCGGCGTGTCGATGCCCAATTTCTGGCTCGCCTTTTTGCTGGTGATGTTTTTCTCCGTCCATCTGCAATGGCTCCCGGCTATGGGCTACGGCGGCTGGCAACATATCATTCTGCCCGCCGTCTCTATCGCTTTTATGTCGCTGGCGATTAACGCCCGCCTGCTGCGCGCCAGCATGCTGGACGCCGCCGGGCAACGCCATGTTGTCTGGGCGCGGCTGCGCGGGCTCAGCGAGCGGCAGATCGAACAACGGCATGTTTTGCGTAACGCCACGCTGCCGGTGGTCACCGCCATTGGCATGCATATCGGTGAACTGATTGGCGGCACGATGATCATCGAAAACATCTTTGCCTGGCCCGGCGTCGGACGTTATGCGGTGTCAGCCATCTTCAACCGCGATTATCCGGTGATCCAGTGTTTCACCCTGCTGATGGTCACTGTATTCGTGCTGTGCAACCTGGCGGTGGATGTACTGAATGCGGCGCTCGACCCGCGCATTCGTCGTCATGAAGGAGCGCAGGCATGAACTTTTTCCTGACCGCTCGCTGGCCCGTTCGTCTGGCACTGATAACCATCGCGCTGTTGATGATGATCGCGCTGACCAGCCAGTGGTGGCTGCCTTACGATCCGCTGGCGATTGATTTACCGCAACGCCTGTTGCCGCCAGACGCGGCGCACTGGCTCGGTACTGATCACCTGGGCCGTGATATTTTCTCCCGCCTGCTCGCCGCCACCCGTGTGTCGCTGGGGTCGGTGATGCTCTGCCTGGTGCTGATCCTCGCCCTCGGGCTGACGCTCGGCGGCAGCGCCGGTTTGCTGGGCGGTCGCGTGGATCAAACCATCATGCGCGTCGCCGACATGTTCATGACCTTTCCGACGTCGATCCTCTCCTTCTTTATGGTTGGCGTGCTCGGCACCGGGTTAACTAACGTGATTATCGCTATCGCCCTGTCACACTGGGCGTGGTATGCCCGCATGGTGCGAAATCTGGTGCTCTCCCTGCGCCACCGGGAATTTGTGCTGGCCTCCCGCCTGAGCGGCGCCAGCCACGTGCAGGTGTTTATCAGCCATCTGGCGGGCGCGGTGGTGCCGTCACTGCTGGTGCTGGCGACGCTGGATATCGGGCACATGATGCTGCACGTCGCCGGAATGTCGTTTCTCGGCCTCGGCGTCAGCGCGCCGACGGCGGAATGGGGCGTGATGATCAACGATGCGCGGCAGTACATCTGGACGCAGCCGCTGCAGATGCTGTGGCCCGGGCTGGCGCTATTTATCAGCGTGATGGCTTTTAACATGACCGGCGATGCGCTGCGCGATCGCCTCGACCCGTACCTCAATGCGGAGCACAGCCACGGATGACCTCGCAACTGGAACTGCATAACATCACATTAAGTGCCGATCGCCCGCTGGTACACGGCGTGTCGCTGACACTGCGTAAAGGCCGCGTGCTGGCGTTGCTCGGCGGTAGCGGCAGCGGAAAATCACTGACCTGCGCCGCCGCGCTGGGTGTATTACCGACAGGCGTACGCCAGACAGCGGGCGAAGTGCTGGCAGACAGCCGGGCGGTATCGCCTGCGATCCTACGCGGCACGACTGTCGCCACCATCATGCAGAACCCGCGCAGCGCCTTTAACCCGCTTTACACCATGGCGACCCACGCGCGGGAAACCTGTCGGGCGCTGGGGAAATCGCTGGATGACGCGACGCTGCTTACCGCGATGGAAAACGTCGGGCTGGAAAACCCCCGCAGCGTGCTGGCGCTCTATCCGTTCGAAATGAGCGGCGGCATGTTGCAACGCATGATGATGGCGCTGGCGGTACTCAGCGACGCGCCGTTTATAATCGCCGATGAACCCACCACCGACCTCGACGCCGTGGCGCAGGCGCGCATTCTCGATCTGCTGGATTCGCTGATGCAGACCCGTCGGCCGGGATTACTGCTGGTAACTCATGATATGGGTGTCGCCGCGCGGCTGGCCGATGAGGTCGCGGTGATGGATCGCGGGCGCATTGTGGAGCACAGCGACGTAGAAACCCTCTTTACCGCGCCGCAGCACCCGGTGACCCGGCAATTACTCGCGGCGCATCTGGCGCTGTATGGCATGGAGTTACCGCAATGACGCTTTTCACTGTTAGTCAGTTAAATCACGGTTATCCCCGGCGTCCCGATGTGCTGAACGACGTTACTTTCGCGCTCAGGCCCGGCGAAACTGTCGCCCTGCTGGGGCGCAGCGGTTGCGGCAAAAGTACATTAGCGCGGCTGCTGGTCGGGCTGGAAACCCCGGCCTCGGGCGAGATCCTCTGGCAGGGCAAACCGCTTTCTGCGCTGAAGGGCGAGGCAAAACGCGGCTTTTATCGCGACATTCAGATGGTATTTCAGGATGCGCTCAGCGCGGTGAACCCGCGTAAAACCGTACGCGAGATTATTCGCGAGCCATTGCGCCACCTGCTGCGTTGTTCACGACAGGAACAGCAACAGAAAATCACGGCGATGATGGCGGCGGTGGAGCTTGACCTGTCGCTGCTCGATAAACGGCCGCCGCAACTCAGTGGCGGTCAACTCCAGCGAGTGTGTCTGGCGCGCGCGCTGATTGTTGAACCGAAACTATTGATCCTCGACGAGGCCGTCTCCAGCCTCGATCTCGTCCTGCAGGCGGGTATTATTCGCCTGCTGAAGCGCCTGCAACAACAATCCGGCGTCGCCTGCCTGTTCATCACCCACGACTTGCGGCTGGTCGAGCGGTTTTGCCAACGGGTGATGGTGATGGAGCATGGGCAACTGGTGGAAACCACCGCCGTGCAGTCGCCGCTTCGATTTCACTCCCCAGCAGGACAGGCGCTCCAGCGCGCCGTGCTGCCTGCGTTTCCCGCCACCCTGACTGAAGGAAAACTCGCATGCAGCGCGTGACCATTACCCTTGATGACGATCTGTTAACCACCCTGGATGCGCTCAGTGAGCATCACGGCTATCGCAACCGCTCCGAGGCCATCCGTGACATTTTACGTAATGCGCTGGTGCAGGAGAAAAGCCAGCAGGCTGACCGCCAGGGTTACGCTGTACTCTCTTACGTGTATGAACATGAAAAGCGCGATCTGGCGAGCCGTCTGGTCTCCAGTCAGCATCACCATCACGACCTGTCAGTCGCCACGCTGCACGTGCATATCAGTCATGATGACTGCCTTGAGATTGCCGTGCTGAAGGGCAACATGCACGAGATAAAGCATTTTGCCGATGAGATGATTGCCGAACGCGGCGTCCGGCACGGCCATTTGCAGTGCCTGACGGCGGAAGATGATTGATGGTGTTGTGCTAAGCGGATAATGGCCTAATCATCCACCAGCGCCTGCGCACATGCCCAGGCGGACGACCATGCCCATTGGAAGTTGTAGCCGCCGAGCCAGCCGGTGACGTCCATCACTTCGCCGATAAAGTAGAGACCTGGCACGTTGCGGGCTTCCATGGTGCGGGAAGAAAGTTCGTTGGTGTCGACACCGCCAAGGGTGACTTCGGCGGTGCGATAGCCTTCGGTGCCATTAGGCTGGACGCGCCATTGAGTGAGCGTTTCCACCAGCGTTTGCTGATCGCGCACATTGAGCTGTTTCAGCGTGACGTCGGGGATCTGCCCGAGCTGTTGCAGGCACTCCACCAGCCGTTTTGGTAGCTGCATCGCCAGCGTGTTTTTCAGGCTCTGATTGGGGTGCGCCTCGCGCTGTTCATTAAGGAAAGCCTCCGGATCACACTCGGGCAGCAGGTTGATGCTGACATTCTCGCCGGGTTGCCAGTAGCTGGAGATTTGCAGTACCGCCGGGCCGGAAAGCCCGCGATGGGTGAAGAGCAGGCTTTCGCGAAAGACCGTGCCGTCTTCAGCCGTGATAACCGCCGGAACTGACACGCCGGAAAGCACTTGTAATTGTTCCAGTAGCGGCTTATGCAGCGTGAACGGCACCAGACCTGCCCGCGTCGGCAGTACTTTCAGGCCAAATTGTTCGGCGATCTTATAACCGAACGGCGTGGCACCCAGACCCGGCATCGACAGCCCACCGCTGGCGATCACCAGTTTTTTCGCCGCCACCATCTCACCGTTCAGTTGCAGCGTGTAGCCGTCGTCATCACGTTCAACACTGAGAATTTCGGTGCGCAGGCGCAGCGTGACGTTGCCCTTTTCGCACTCGGCCACCAGCATGCGCACGATGTGCTCTGCGGAGTCATCGCAAAACAGCTGCCCCAGCGTTTTTTCATGCCAGGCGATGCTATGCTTTCCCACCAGATCGATAAAATCCCACTGGGTGTAGCGCGCCAGCGCCGATTTGCAGAAATGGGGGTTCTGGCTGAGATAGGCGGCAGGTTCGACGTACAGGTTGGTAAAGTTGCAGCGACCGCCTCCGGACATCAGAATCTTGCGGCCAGGCTTTTTGCCATTATCGACCAGCAGCACGCGGCAACCCGCCTGCCCCGCCTGCGCTGCGCAAAACATCCCCGCCGCACCGGCGCCTACTACAATGGCATCAAACCTTTCCACACGACAATCCTCACTTTTGAATGTCGGGAATTGTAAATATTCCCTGCTGGTCGCACCAGCGTAAAAATTCTGTCATATAAGTAGCACTTTGAAATATATAGGATAATTCTTGACAGTGATTTGACTTACATGAAAGCAAATCAAAAAAAGTCTATATTTCGCTTTGCCCGCGCCGCGAATGTCCCTGATAATGCGCCGCGTTCATGTCCTCAAAATGGCGTAACGTCCTATGCTACATTTGTTTGCCGGCCTGGATTTACATACCGGGCTGTTATTATTGCTTGCTCTGGGTTTTGTACTGTTTTACGAAGCGATCAACGGCTTCCACGACACGGCAAACGCAGTCGCTACAGTGATTTATACGCGCGCAATGCGATCGCAACTGGCGGTCGCGATGGCTGCGATTTTCAATTTCTTCGGTGTACTGCTGGGTGGATTGAGCGTGGCTTATGCAATTGTGCATATGCTACCGACCGATCTTCTGTTGAACATGGGGTCTGCACATGGTCTCGCCATGGTGTTCTCCATGTTGCTGGCGGCGATTATCTGGAACCTCGGAACCTGGTATTTCGGCCTTCCGGCATCAAGCTCCCACACACTGATTGGCGCTATCATCGGAATTGGTTTGACCAACGCGATGATGACCGGCACCTCGGTGGTGGATGCGCTGAACATTCCTAAAGTTATCAGCATTTTTGCGTCCCTCATCCTCTCGCCTGTCGTCGGGCTGGTGTTCGCGGGCGGCCTGATCTTTATCCTGCGCCGTTACTGGAGCAACACAAAGAAGAAGGCACGTATTCACCTGACCCCTGCGGAACGTGAAAAGAAAGACGGCAAGAAAAAACCGCCGTTCTGGACCCGTATCGCGCTGATTCTGTCCGCCATTGGCGTCTCGTTTTCACACGGCGCGAACGACGGTCAGAAAGGCATTGGTCTGGTGATGCTGGTATTGATTGGCGTGGCGCCGGCAGGGTTCGTGGTCAACATGAACGCCTCTGGTTACGAAATTACGCGTACCCGTGACGCGGTCAACAACGTGGAACTCTTCTTCCAGCAGCGTCCAGAGCTGTTGACCAAAGCGATTGGTGCTGAACAGTTGATCCCGTCGCCGGAACCTGGTGTCGCGGCTAACGCAGAGTTTCACTGCCATCCGGCCAATACCATCAACGCGCTGGAACGCTCCAAAGGCATGCTGACGAACATCGAAAGTTACGACAAGCTGTCTGTTGAGCAACGCAGCCAGCTGCGTCGCGTGCTGCTGTGCATCGCGGATACCACCGATAAAGTGGCGAAGCTGCCGGAAGTGAACGGCGAAGATTTGCGTCTGCTGAAGAAACTGAAAACCGACATGCTGAGCACCATCGAATACGCGCCGGTGTGGATCATCATGGCAGTAGCGCTGGCGCTGGGTATCGGTACGATGATCGGCTGGCGTCGCGTGGCGACTACCATCGGTGAAAAGATTGGTAAGAAAGGCATGACCTACGCACAGGGTATGTCAGCCCAGATGACGGCTGCGGTCTCCATCGGTCTTGCCAGTTATACCGGGATGCCGGTTTCCACCACTCACGTGCTCTCCTCCTCCGTCGCGGGGACGATGATCGTGGATGGCGGCGGGCTGCAAAGGAAAACCGTGACCAACATTCTGATGGCCTGGGTCTTTACGTTGCCTGCATCGATTATCCTGTCTGGCGCGCTGTACTGGATTTCGCTGAAAATCATCTAAGCGTTGGGCAATACGAGAAAACGGGTCAGGAAACTGGCCCGTTTTTTTTATTCGTCTCAGTGCCAAATCAGCAACGCAATCAGACTCACCATCACCAGACCACAGAGCGCGCTGGTCAAAATAAACTGACGGCGCACGCGCTCGCAACGGCGGATGAACTCTTCGTCATGATGATCGCGATAGCGCTGCGCGTAGATGTACCACACCAGGCGCATTTGCTTTCCGGGCTGACCATGTGAGGTGAAGAATCCACCACCGTCTACATACTGATAGAGCAAGGGATCGCAACCACGCAGAACCACTAATAGTGCGCGTAATGATGAGAAGTAACGCGCCATATTCACGACACAAACGATACACAGGGCCCAAAACAGCGCAACAGTGCTGATCATAACTCCTCCCCGGCGACCCGCCCACAGGGTAACCCCCAGGACTACCGCTCCCCATACCCAAACCAGTTCAGTGAAAGAGTGCGAAGCCGGTCACAAAATAATGTCCAACCGGCTTATTAAATAGTGTAGGAGATGAGTTAAATTTTTTACCACAAGGTTAACCGTTATCAATACCCCTGGCAGATAAATTTGATTAACTAATTGGTAAGCAAGTCACATTGACGTAACTTGTGGGTCGTTTTAAGGTGGAGTTGTTTACTAAAATTAGTCATCGATAACTTAAGGAAGGAGTAACACTATGGCTTACAGACATATTCTTATCGCGGTAGACCTGTCACCAGAGAGTAAAGTGCTGGTGGACAAAGCGGTCTCGATGGCGCGCCCGTACAACGCGAAAGTTTCCCTGATTCATGTTGATGTGAATTACTCCGATCTCTACACCGGCCTTATTGACGTCAATCTGGGTGATATGCAAAAACGCATTTCTGAGGAGACCCACCACGCGCTGACTGAGCTGTCCACCAACGCGGGTTATCCGATCACCGAAACCCTGAGTGGTAGCGGCGATCTGGGTCAGGTTCTGGTTGATGCTATCAAGAAATACGACATGGATCTGGTGGTATGTGGTCACCACCAGGATTTCTGGAGCAAGCTGATGTCCTCCGCACGCCAGCTTATCAACACTGTTCACGTTGATATGCTGATCGTCCCGTTACGCGACGAAGAAGACGATTAATCGTTTGCTTGCCGCAAGATGCCCGCCTCGTGCGGGCTTTTTCATTTTTACGTCTCCCCACAGAAATAATGTTTTGATCACCTGATGATAATTAGTGTGATCTATTAGTTGTTTCATCATTAGTCAATCGAATAATCTATTGTCTCTATATATAACAGCATTGTGTTTCAACAATTGCAGACTTCGCACATTTATACGCAAGCGCTCATACTTTTGTGGGTTGGTTAATAAGGACGACAGAACATGAACACATCTCCCTCCGTGGGATTAATGCAACAGCCTCGCCCTTTCTTCATGATTTTCTTTGTCGAACTGTGGGAACGCTTTGGTTACTACGGCGTTCAGGGCATCCTGGCAGTCTTTTTCGTCAAGCAGTTAGGCTTTTCGCAGGAGCAGGCATTTATCACCTTTGGCGCCTTCGCCGCGCTGGTTTACGGCCTGATCTCCATTGGCGGCTATGTCGGCGATCACCTGCTGGGGACGAAACGAACGCTGGTGCTTGGCGCCGTGGTGCTGGCGATCGGTTATTTCATGACCGGACTGTCGTTGCTGAAGCCGGATCTGATTTTCATTGCGCTGGGGACGATTGCGGTCGGTAACGGACTGTTTAAAGCCAACCCCGCCAGCCTGCTTTCCAAATGTTACCCGCCGAAAGACCCGCGTCTCGATGGTGCGTTCACGCTGTTTTATATGTCCATCAACATCGGCTCCCTGCTGTCGCTGTCGCTGGCGCCGGTGATTGCCGATAAGTTCGGCTACGCGGTGACCTATAACCTGTGCGGTGCCGGGTTGATTGTGGCGCTGCTGGTCTATTTCGCCTGCCGTGGGATGGTGAAAGATATCGGTTCAGAACCCGATCATCAGCCGATGAATTTCAAAAATCTGCTGCTGGTGCTGATCGGTACAGTGGCGATGGTGTTCCTCTGTGCCTGGCTGATGCATAACGTGAAAATCGCCAACCTGGTGCTGATCGTGCTCTCCATCGTGGTGACGATTTTCTTCTTCCGCGAGGCGTTCCGTCTGGATAAAACCGGCCGCAACAAGATGATTGTCGCGTTCATTCTGATGCTCGAAGCGGTGCTGTTTTATATCCTCTACGCACAAATGCCGACCTCGCTGAACTTCTTCGCTATCAATAATGTGCACCATGAAATCCTCGGCTTCACTATCAACCCGGTCAGTTTCCAGGCGCTAAACCCGTTCTGGGTGGTGGTGGCGAGCCCGGTTCTGGCGGCGATTTACACCCGCCTGGGCAGCCGCGGCAAAGACCTCACCATGCCGATGAAATTTACCCTCGGTATGTTCCTGTGCGCGCTCGGTTTCCTGACAGCCGCCGCCGCGGGCATGTGGTTTGCTGATGCACAGGGCCTGACGTCGCCGTGGTTCATCGTGCTGGTGTATCTGTTCCAGAGTCTCGGCGAGCTGTTGATCAGCGCCCTGGGGCTGGCGATGGTGGCCGCACTGGTGCCGCAGCACCTGATGGGCTTCATTCTTGGGATGTGGTTCCTGACGCAGGCGGCGGCGTTCCTGCTTGGCGGTTATGTCGCGACCTTCACTGCCGTGCCGGAAAACATCACCGACCCGCTGCAAACGCTGCCGATTTACACCGGCGTGTTCAGTAAAATCGGGCTGGTGACGCTGGCGGTGACCGTGGTCATGGCGATTCTGGTGCCGTGGCTGAACAAGATGATCAATACGCCGTCAGAACAGGCGTAACGGGCGCTTCCGTAGGCCTGATATGACGCTTGCATCGTCATCAGGTATTGCCCGATGGCGCTACGCTTATCGGGCCTACGGAGTACCGGGATAAATATCAAAGCGGTGGCCTTTGGTGGTCACCGCGTTTAACGTCGCGACGTCCGCCAGCGGTGGCGCGTAGTCCGGGCGCTTCACCACCACGCGCTTTGTCGCCAGACGCTGTGCCGGAAGTAACAACCCGTCGGCGTCGAGATCCGGTCCCACCAGCGACTGAAATACCCGCATCTCTTTTTTCACCAGCGCGCTTTTCTGCTTGTGCGGAAACATCGGGTCGAGATACACCACTTGCGGGCGCGGTGTGATGTCGGTCAGCGCCGTCAGGCTCGAGGCATGAATCAGTTGTAAACGCGCCTGCAACCACGGGCCGATTTCCGGGTCCGCGTAACCGCGCGCTAATCCGTCGTCGAGCAGCGCCGCGACCACCGGATTACGTTCCAGCATCCGCACCCGACAACCCACCGACGCCAGTACAAAGGCATCGCGCCCTAAGCCTGCCGTGGCATCCACCACATCCGGCAGATAATCGCCCTTAACACCCACGGCTTTGGCGACCGCTTCGCCGCGACCGCCGCCAAACTTGCGCCGGTGCGCCATCGCGCCGCTGACAAAATCGACAAAGATGCCGCCGAGCTTTGGTTCGTCGCGCTTACGCAGTTCCAGATGCTCAGGCGTTAAAGCCAGCGCCATCAGGTTTTCGGGATCGTGCTCCAGCCCCCAGCGGGTCGCCAGAACAGATAAGGCGCCGTCTCCGGCGCCTGTCTCATCGACTAAGCAGATTTTCACGAATACAATCAGCCTTTAATTCCATAATGCTCAAGCATCGCGTCCAACTGCGGTTCGCGGCCACGGAAGCGTTTGAACAGATCCATCGGCTCTTCTGAACCACCACGGGTCAGAATGTTATCGAGGAACGACTGCCCGGTTTCGCGGTTGAAAATACCCTCTTCTTCGAAACGGGAATAGGCATCCGCCGCCAGCACGTCGGCCCAAAGATAGCTGTAGTAACCCGCGGCATAACCGCCGGCGAAAATGTGGCTGAAGGCGTGCGGGAAGCGGCCCCAGGCCGGGCCGGGCACCACGGCGACCTGTTTTTTGATCTCCGCCAGTGTCTCGAGGATTTTCGCGCCCTGCGCCGGGCTGTATTCAGCATGCAGACGGAAATCGAACAGGCCGAACTCCAGCTGGCGCAGGATAAACATCGCCGCCTGGTAGTTTTTCGCCGCCAGCATTTTATCCAGCAGTTCCTTCGGCAGCGGTTCGCCGGTTTCATAGTGACCAGAGATAAACGCCAGCGCGTCCGGCTCCCAGCACCAGTTTTCCATAAACTGGCTCGGCAGTTCGACCGCATCCCACGGTACGCCGCTGATGCCCGATACCCCGGCGGTTTCAATGCGGGTGAGCATGTGATGCAGACCGTGACCGAATTCATGGAACAGGGTGATCACTTCGTCGTGAGTAAACAGCGCCGGTTTGCCGTTCACCGGACGGTTAAAGTTACAGGTCAGGTAAGCGACCGGTTTTTGCAGCGAGCCGTCCGCTTTACGCATCTGGCCGACGCAGTCGTCCATCCACGCGCCGCCGCGCTTGTGCTCGCGGGCGTAGAGGTCGAGATAGAAACTGCCGCGCAGTTCGTTGTGGTCGTCATACAGTTCGAAGAAACGCACTTCCGGGTGCCATACATCGATGTCGGTACGCTCTTTGGCGGTAATGCCGTAAATGCGTTTCACCACTTCAAACAGGCCGTTGACGGCTTTGTTTTCCGGGAAGTACGGACGCAGTTGCTCATCGCTAATGCTGTAGAGATGCTGTTTCTGTTTTTCGCTGTAGTACGCGATATCCCACGGCTGCAGATCGTCCACACCAAATTCGGCTTTGGCATAGGCACGCAGCTGCGCCAGCTCTTTCTCCCCCTGTGGACGGGCGCGTTTCGCCAGATCGGTCAGGAAGTCGAGCACCTGTTGCGGGTTTTCCGCCATTTTGGTCGCCAGCGATTTGAAGGCGTAGCTTTCAAATCCCAGCAGTTGCGCCAGTTCGTGACGCAGAGAGAGGATCTCTTCCATCACCGGGCTGTTATCCCATTTACCGGCGTTCGGTCCCTGATCGGAGGCACGAGTGGTGTAGGCGCGATACATCTCTTCGCGCAACGTCGGGTTGTCGCAATAGGTCATCACCGGCAGGTAGCTCGGAATATCCAGCGTCAGCAGATAGCCCTGCTGTTCTTTGGCTTCGGCCTGCGCTTTAGCCGCCGCCAGCGCGCTTTCCGGCATACCGGCAAGTTCGCTTTCATCAGTGATTAGCTTCGTCCAGCCCATGGTGGCGTCGAGCACGTTATTGCTGTACTGGTTGCCGAGCTCAGACAGCCGCGCAGCGATTTCGCCGTAGCGTTTTTGTTTCTCTTTCGGTAAACCGATACCGGACAGTTCAAAATCACGCAGCGCGTTATCGACCGCTTTTTTCTGCGCGGTGTTCAGCCCGGCGTAATGATCACCATCACGCAGGTCGCGGTAAGCGTTGTAGAGTCCTTCGTGCTGGCCGACCCAGGTGCTGTATTCAGAGAGCAGTGGCAGGGTTTGTTCGTAGGCTTCACGCAGCTCAGGGCTATTTTTGACTGAGTTCAGATGGCTCACTGGCGAGAAGATGCGCCCCAGGCGATCGTCCACTTCCGCCAGTGGCTGGCACAGATTATCCCAGGTATACGGCGCGCCCTGCGCGACCACGCTTTCTACCGCCTCGCGGCACGCATCCAGCGCTTTCGACACCGCAGGCACCACGTGCTCGGGCAAAATGCGGGAAAACGGCGGCAAGGTGAAAGGCGTGAGTAATGGATTGGTCATAAGCGCTGTCCTGTTGAATTGTTTGAGTGAAGCGCGCAGTCCGGCGCTTTTACGTTGCGATCTAGCATGGGGTCAAGTGTAGAGGATTTCAATGCCGTCGGCCTGGATAACCGCTTACCGGCCAGCGGGTAATCTGACCCGATCTGCGGTAAACTGTCGCAAATCGTTTTTCATTTCCGGAACTTTATCTTCATGCTCAGTTATCGCCACAGCTTCCACGCCGGCAACCACGCCGACGTTCTCAAACACACCGTTCAGAGCCTGATCATCGACGCGCTGAAAGAGAAAGAGAAACCGTTTCTCTATCTTGATACTCACGCTGGCGCCGGGCGTTATCAGCTGAGCAGCGAGCATGCGGAACGCACCGGCGAATATCTGGAAGGTATCGCCCGCATCTGGCAGCAGGACGATCTCCCGGCCGAACTGGAGTCGTACATTGGCGTGGTGCAGCATTTCAACCGCAGCGGTCAGTTGCGCTACTATCCGGGCTCGCCGCTGATTGCCCGTCAGTTGCTGCGCGAGCAGGACAGCCTGCAACTTACCGAGCTGCATCCGAGCGATTTCCCGTTGCTGCGCGCTGAGTTCCAGAAAGACGAACGGGCACGGGTAGAAAAAGCGGATGGCTACCAGCAACTCAAAGCCAAACTGCCGCCGGTTTCCCGCCGCGGTCTGGTACTCATCGACCCACCCTATGAAATCAAAACCGATTATCAGGCGGTGGTTACCGGCATCAGTGAAGGCTACAAGCGTTTTGCCACCGGCACTTACGCGCTGTGGTATCCGGTGGTGCTGCGCGCGCAAATCAAACGCATGATCAAAGAGCTGGAAGCCACCGGTATTCGCCGTATTCTGCAGATTGAGCTGGCGGTGCGCCCGGACAGCGACATGCGCGGCATGACCGCGTCCGGCATGATTGTGATCAACCCGCCGTGGAAGCTGGAGCAGCAGATGAACAACGTTCTGCCGTGGCTGCATCGTAAACTGGTGCCGACTGGCACCGGGCATACCTCCGTAAGTTGGATCGTACCTGAGTAATCGCAGTCATAGGTGGAAGCTATTGATTTCAGGTATACAATCGCGGCAATCAGACATTAAGGATAAGACCCATGAGCAAGCATTATGACTACATCGCTATCGGCGGCGGCAGCGGCGGTATCGCCTCCATCAACCGTGCGGCCATGTACGGCCAGAAGTGTGCGCTGATCGAAGCGAAAGAGCTGGGCGGCACCTGCGTGAACGTCGGCTGTGTACCGAAAAAAGTGATGTGGCATGCGGCGCAGATCCGCGAAGCCATTCATATGTACGGCCCGGATTACGGTTTCGACACCACCATCAATCAGTTTAACTGGCAGAAACTGGTCGGCAGCCGTAGCGCTTATATCGATCGCATTCATACCTCGTATGACAACGTGCTGGGCAAGAACAAGGTGGATGTCATCAAAGGCTTTGCCCGTTTCGTCGATGCGAAAACCATCGAAGTGAACGGTGAAACGCTGACCGCAGATCACATTCTGATCGCCACCGGCGGCCGCCCGAGCCACCCGAATATTCCGGGCGTCGAGTATGGTATTGATTCCGATGGTTTCTTCGCTCTGCCTGCGTTACCGAAACGCGTTGCCGTGGTGGGCGCAGGCTATATCGCCGTTGAACTGGCGGGTGTGATTAACGGTCTGGGCGCTGAAACGCACCTGTTCGTACGTAAACACGCGCCGCTGCGTACCTTTGACCCGATGATTACCGAAACACTGGTCGAAATCATGGCTGCCGAAGGCCCGACGCTGCACACCCACGCGATCCCGAAAGCGGTAGTGAAAAATGCCGATGGCAGCCTGACGCTGGAGCTGGAAGATGGCCGTAGCCAGACCGTCGACAGCCTGATCTGGGCGATTGGTCGTGAACCGGCCACTGACAATTTCAATCTCGCCGCAACCGGCGTGAAAACTGACGACAAAGGCTACATTGCTGTCGATAAATTCCAGAACACCAGTGTGCCGGGCATCTACGCGGTGGGTGATAACACCGGTGCCGTCGAACTGACGCCGGTCGCGGTGGCGGCAGGTCGTCGTCTCTCCGAACGTCTGTTTAACAACAAGCCGGACGAGCATCTGGACTACAGCAACATCCCGACCGTGGTCTTCAGCCACCCACCGATCGGCACGGTGGGGTTAACCGAACCCCAGGCGCGCATGCAGTATGGCGACGATGCCGTGAAGGTGTATAAATCCTCCTTCACCGCCATGTACACCGCCGTTACCACTCATCGCCAGCCGTGCCGTATGAAGCTGGTCTGTGTCGGCCCGGAAGAGAAGATTGTCGGTATCCACGGCATCGGTTTCGGTATGGACGAAATGCTGCAGGGCTTCGCGGTTGCACTGAAAATGGGTGCCACCAAGAAAGACTTCGACAACACCGTCGCCATCCACCCGACGGCGGCGGAAGAGTTCGTGACCATGCGCTAAACCGCTGAGCAAAATCCCCTCAGATGAGGGGATTTTTGTATCATTTCTTTGCATATCGCCTCTTTCCGGCCTAAAAAGCGCCGAATTCTGATTCCTCTTATCCCCGGCACCGAAGCGAGTGTCTACGCTTAATAAGTGACCTGCAAAAACCCATTTTTGAACCTACAACACCCGGAGGTCTGAATCGTTATGTTCAACCAGAATCTACGCAACGATGAGCCAGAAATGCCGCCAGTGGAGGCCGAAGTCTGCTACGAAATCGATCCTTGCGAGTTAAAACTGGATGAAATGATCGAAGCAGAACCCGAGCCGGAGATGATCGAGGGGCTTCCCGCCTCCGATGCGTTAACCCCTGCCGATCGTTACCTTGAACTGTTTGAACGCGTGCAGTCATCGCGGCTGTTTGCCGACAGCAAAACTTTTCCCGACTGCGCGCCGAAAATGGATCCGCTGGATATTCTGATCCGTTACCGGAAAGTCAGACGCCATCCGAATTTCGATTTGCGTCAGTTCATTGAGAACCATTTCTGGTTACCGGAAACCCATGATAACGAATACGTTTCCAATCCCGAGAACTCGCTGAAAGAGCACATCGACAGCCTGTGGCCGGTGCTGACCCGCGAGCCGCAGGACCATATCCCCTGGTCATCGCTGCTGGCGCTGCCACAATCGTATATTGTTCCCGGCGGGCGTTTTGGCGAAACCTACTACTGGGACTCCTATTTCTCCATGTTGGGGCTGGCGGAGAGCGGTCGTGAAGATCTGCTGAAATGTATGGCGGATAATTTTGCCTGGATGATTGAGCGTTACGGCCATATTCCTAACGGCAACCGCACTTACTACCTCAGCCGTTCGCAGCCGCCGGTATTTGCTCTGATGGTGGAATTGTTCGAAGAAGATGGTGTGCGTGGCGCACGTCGTTACCTCGACCATCTGAAACTGGAGTATCAGTTCTGGATGGACGGCGCCGAGTCGCTGCTGCCCAATCAGGCCTATCGCCATGTGGTGCGCATGCCGGATGGCTCGCTGCTTAACCGCTACTGGGACGATCGCGACACGCCACGTGATGAATCCTGGCTTGAGGACGTCGAAACCGCCAGACATTCTGGCCGTCCGCCGAACGAAGTCTATCGGGATTTGCGCGCCGGGGCGGCATCCGGCTGGGACTACTCCTCGCGCTGGCTGCGGGACACCACCCGGCTGGCGAGTATTCGCACGACCCAGTTCGTGCCGATCGATTTAAACGCTTTTCTGTTCAAACTGGAAAATACAATTGCCAATATTTCTGGTTTAAAGGGGGATCCGGAAACCGAAGCGCTGTTTCGTCAGAAAGCGACCCAGCGCCGCGACGCCGTGACCCGCTATCTGTGGGATGATGAGAGTGGTTGTTTTCGTGATTATGACTGGCGACGCGAGCAGCTGGCGCTGTTTTCCGCCGCCAGCATTGTGACGCTCTACGTTGGCCTGGCGACCCACGAGCAGGCTGACCGGTTGGGCGATGCGATCCGTGCGCGCCTGCTGACACCCGGCGGTATCATGGCGACGGAATACGAAAGCGGCGAGCAGTGGGACGCTCCCAACGGCTGGGCACCGCTGCAATGGATGGCGGTGCAGGGCTTCAAAATGTACGGCCAGGACTCGCTTGGCGATGAGATAGCCCAGAGCTGGTTGCAAACAGTCAACACGTTTTATAAAACGCACCACAAGCTTATCGAGAAGTACCATATCGCGACCGGCACGCCGCGCGAAGGGGGCGGTGGTGAGTATCCGTTACAGGATGGTTTCGGCTGGACGAACGGTGTCGTTCGTCGTCTGATTGGCCTGTATGGCGAGCCGATTTAAGGCACTCCGGCGGAGAGGCTGCCGCCGGAATTCGCTAGCGAATTTGATCGTAAATGGCCTGCTGAATATCCAGCCATTTTTGGTTCAGCTCATTCGGCTGTGACAGCATGCGCTGCTCCGCCAGCTCCAGCTCATGGTGCTGGCGCGCTATCACCGGCGGACGTGAGCAGAAGGTTTGCAGATAGCTTTTGCGCATCATCGTCAGCTTCTGGCCGTTAGCCATTGAATGGCTGATATTGTTGATAAAGCGGCGGCAGGGTTTTGGCTCGTCCATCTGCATCCGGTAGCGTAGCAACAGCTCCAGCACCTCGTCATTCTTGATGGCCATCGCCTGCTCGGTCCAGGAGAGCTCCCAGTTCATTCCCCCTTGCAGGAAAAGTTGCGCCACCTTCACGTCGTTGCGATCAATAGCCGAATGCAGGCTGAACGCATCCCAGGTGACCCCCAGGCTGGAGAGCCTTTCGCGCGGCGACGGCACTTCCAGTTCCGTGGACTCCAGCGCCTCAGCAGTGGGAACGCGGGGAATCGGTCGCTGCGCCACTTCAGAACTAAAAATCCAGATCGCGCCGCCGAGGATCGCCAGTATCATCACCCCGACCGCGCCCCACAGCACGCCGGAAATCAGCTGTTCACGCTCTTCCGGGGTGCGTTTCGCATGCCTGCCCTGGCCTTCAATGTTGTCGCTCACGGACGTTGTATCGCCACCGGCTTCTTTATCCCGCTCGATGGCCTGCTCCCAGAACGCTTTTAACGCGGCGTCATCCACTATCATGTAAGTGGATGGGTTAACGCCCGTTTTCTTCTGCTCAAACGCGCGCTGAACGGGCCCGGCAATCTGCTGACTGTAGCTGTCGAGCAGCGCCAGTTCGGCAGAAGAGAGAGGCCGCCCACTGATGACCGCGTTGCGAAGCTGTCGGCAATGTTCGAGAAACGCCTGCAGCGTAATGCGCGGATCGACCAGATAGGTCAACGAGGTGGCGGTATGGAAAATCGTTGAGTAGTGTCGCGCAAACTCTTTTTTATCCACCAGCAGCAGCGCCAGTTCGCTGAACATCATCCCGCTGAGGATATCGCCGGAGTTGCCCAGGGTCAGCCAGCGACGCACGTTATCGGCGCCAAACTGAAGCTTCAGGTGGTTGGTGAGTTGCAACGTATCGGGCCACGCCTGTGACACCAGTGCCTTAATGGTCAGCTCCAGCGCCCGTAATTGCCGCTGCGCCTGAATTTGCAGATCATCGCCCGCCTCGCCCACTTTGGTGTCATAGCGCAGCCGCGGTTGTTTCGCCTTTACCGCTTCCAGGGTACTGAGAAAACGTAGCGCCGCAATCCGCTGATTTTCATGCACGTTTTGCCCACGCTCGTATTGGGGTACCGCCTGTTGAAGATGGCGAAGCTGGAGAGTGAATTCGCTCATTTCGGCGTCATTCAGATGTAACCGCTTCGCGACGTTCGTCCATCCCCCCAGATTCAGACGCGCCTGTTCCAGTTGTTCCAGAAACCAGCGCGGATCTTTTCCTTCTGCCACATAAATTTTTAACAACTGAAGCACGTCTACGGATGCATGACGAATCATCGACAGACTGTGTTCAAATTGTTCAAACATCTGATTCGAAGCTGTTTGCATCTCTCTCTTCCTTAACGCACGATTAAGTGAGGAATCTGCCTGATTTAACTTAAAGTTTTCTTTTTTATTTTAGGCATTTCCAAGATATACCAGATTATATTCAGCAACCGTGATCGCCATATTAACCAGGAGCGAAAGCAGCACTTTTCGCGACCACTTTCTTTCAGTTTTGCGTTTGAGGAAGGGAGAGAAAAAGCCCGGTTTTCGGATGAAAACCGGGGATGTTGCTTATAAAAACATACCACCTGAAACTTCAACGCGCTGCGCCGTCATCCAGCCCAGTTCATCGCTGAGCAGCGCTGCAATCGCATTACCGATGTCATCCGGCAGACCGACGCGACCCAGCGCAGTCTGCGATGCCACAAACTGATTCATTTGCTCGTTGTCGCGCACGCGACCACCACTAAAATCCGTTGCGATAGCCCCCGGCGCGATGGCGTTAACAGCAATTCCGCGCACGGCCAGTTCTTTCGCCAGATAGCGCGTCAGCACTTCCATCGCCCCTTTCATTGACGCGTACGCCCCGTATCCCGGCAGTGTAAAGCGCGCCAGCCCGGTGGAAACATTAAGAATACGTCCGCCATTTTTCAGCAACGGCAGCAGGCGCTGCGTCAGGAAGAAAGGCCCTTTGAAATGAATGTTCATCAACTCATCAAACTGTTCTTCACTGGTCTCGGCAAACGGCGTGTTCAGGCCGATCCCGGCGTTGTTGACTAAATAATCAAAGGAGTCGCGATTCCAGATTTGCTTAAGGTGCTGCTGCACATCCTGGACAAATGTCGGGAAGCGTGTCGTTTCGCCGACGTTGAGCTGCAATGCCACCGCTTTCACTCCACTTTGTTCAATTTCCTGCACAACCTCTTGTGCCGCCTGAACATTGCTATTGTAAGTGAAAATAATGTGGATCCCTTTCGCTGCCAGCTTCAGCACCGCGTTTTTCCCCAGGCCGCGGCTGCCACCTGTGACTAAAGCAATACGTTGTGTCATAAGAACCTCATCTCCGCTGTGATAAACCTGAGAAAAGAGCTTATTAGGTGCGCCAAAAACAATAAATATAGTAAATTACGCTTTACTGTTTCATATACATCAACAATCGGTTTAAGGTATGGATAAAATTCACGCAATGCAGTTGTTTATCCGTGTCGCGGAACTGGAAAGTTTTTCTCGCGCCGCCGATACCCTCGGTCTTCCTAAAGGTAGCGTATCGCGCCAGATTCAGGCGCTGGAAAACCAGCTCGGTACCCGGCTGCTCCATCGCACCACACGCCGCGTACAGCTGACGCAGGATGGCATGGTCTATTACGAGCGGGCCAAAGACGTGCTTAGCAACCTGGATGAGCTGGACGGCATGTTCCAGCACGATCCCACCAGTATCAGCGGCAAGCTGCGGGTCGATATGCCCGTTGGCGTGGCGCGTAATCTGGTGATCCCCCGTCTGCCCACCTTTCTGCAGCAATACCCCGGCATTGAACTGGAACTCAGCAGCAGCGATCGACTGGTGGATGTTATTCGGGAAGGATTCGACTGCGTCGTGCGCGTGGGGACGCTGAAAGATTCCGGATTAATCGCGCGTCCGTTAGGGAAACTTTCGATTATTAACTGCGCCAGCCCGCAATATCTGTCGCGTTTTGGTTACCCGGAAACCCTTGAAGATCTGGCTGGTCACGCGCTGGTTCACTATGCGGTGAATCTCGGCGTACGTCCGCCGGGGTTCGAGGTGATGCTCGATAACGCCACGCGATGGATTAAAACCGGCGGCGTTCTGACCGTCAACAGCACCGAAACTTACCACGCCGCGTGTCTGGCGGGGCTGGGGATTATTCAGGTGCCGCGCGTCGGCGTTCGTGAAGCGCTGCGTAGCGGTAAGCTGGTGGAAATCCTGCCGCAGTACCGCGCGGAGCCAATGCCGGTATCACTGATTTACCCCCATCGCCGCAACCTTTCCCGCCGCGTGCATCTGTTTATGGAATGGCTGACGGATGTGATGAAAGCCTATGTCGATTAACATTGAGCGGTACGCGCTATACTTTTTTATTTGAGCAACAAAGAAAGGAATAACAACCTGATGACGCCGGAAAACGACGATAAGCGCCCCATTCAGGATCTGGAATATGATCCCGTCAGGAAAATGGACCCACAAGATAAACCCGCCTCCGGGGTAATCAATACCGCCAACAAGGCGTTGAAAAAAGCCACCGGGACGGCTGCCGTTATTCAGCGCCAGCCGGTGATTGCCCATCTGCTGCGTGCCGCCGAGCGCTTTAATGATCGCATGGGAAACCAGTTCGGCGCCGCTATAACCTACTTCTCTTTTTTGTCGATGATCCCCATTCTGATGGTCTCGTTCGCCGCCGGGGGGTTTATTCTCGCTTCGCACCCGACGCTGCTGCAGGATATCTTCGACAAAATCCTGCAAAACGTCAGCGACCCAACACTTGCCGCCACGCTGAAAAGCACAATCAATACCGCCGTTCAGCAGCGCACTACTGTCGGGATCGTCGGTCTGCTGATTGCGCTCTATTCCGGCATCAACTGGATGGGCAACCTGCGAGAAGCCATTCGCGCACAGTCGCGCGACGTCTGGGAACGCACGCCGCAGGACCAGGAGAAAATCTGGGTCAAATACTTCCGTGATTTCGTGTCGCTGATTGGCCTGCTGGTGGCGCTGATCGTCACGCTGTCGATCACCTCGGTGTCGGGTTCCGCGCAGCAAATGATTATTTCCGCGCTCTATCTCGACAGCATTGAATGGCTGAAACCGGCCTGGCGGCTGGTTGGTCTGGTGATTTCGATTTTCGCCAACTATCTGCTGTTTTTCTGGATTTTCTGGCGCCTTCCACGCCATCGCCCGCGCCGAAAAGCGCTGATTCGCGGTACGTTGATTGCAGCTATCGGCTTTGAGGTGATTAAAATCATCATGACCTGGACGCTGCCGTCGCTGGTGAAATCCCCGTCCGGCGCGGCGTTTGGCTCGGTACTCGGGCTGATGGCATTCTTCTATTTCTTCGCCCGCCTGACGCTGTTCTGCGCCGCCTGGATTGCCACCGCCGAGTATAAAGACGATCCGCGCATGCCAGGTAAAACGCACCGTTAACCCGCGCTCAGGGCTGAAGCGAAACGTAAAACTTCGGCCCTGCACACCATTTCAGCATTTAAATCCAGACGTTAACTTTTATTTAACCAATTTCTGGTTTTATTCACTAAGTTTGTATTTGTGTGAAGCATTTCATAGACGTGAAATTGCAGGCATGAAAATTATCCGCTTTTTGGCTGTTTTATGAACCATCTGGCACCCCATAGCAGATTGAAATGTCACTTTTGCTGTGCGTAATATGGTCGTTCGTTCGCCAAAAAATAAGAAAATATTATATGCAAGCAACCGCCACAACACTCGACAACGAACAAACCATCGCCCCCGTCAACTCACGCAACAAAGTCGTCGTGGCATCGCTCATTGGTACCGCCATTGAGTTCTTCGACTTCTATATTTACGCCACGGCGGCAGTGATTGTTTTCCCGCATATCTTCTTCCCGCAGGGTGATCCCGCCGCCGCTACGCTACAGTCGCTGGCGACCTTCGCTATCGCGTTTGTCGCGCGTCCGATTGGCTCCGCGCTGTTTGGTCACTTCGGTGACCGTGTCGGCCGCAAGGTGACGCTGGTGGCATCGCTGCTGACCATGGGAATTTCGACCGTGGTGATCGGTCTGCTGCCCGGCTATGAAACCATTGGCCTGCTGGCGCCGTTGTTGCTGGCGCTGGCGCGTTTTGGTCAGGGTCTCGGCCTTGGCGGTGAGTGGGGCGGTGCAGCGCTTCTGGCGACGGAGAACGCGCCACCGCGCAAGCGCGCACTGTACGGCTCGTTCCCGCAACTCGGCGCGCCGATTGGCTTCTTCTTTGCCAATGGCACGTTCCTGCTGCTCTCGTGGCTGCTGTCCGATGAACAGTTCATGAGCTGGGGCTGGCGCGTGCCGTTTATCTTCTCCGCCGTGCTGGTAATTATCGGCCTTTACGTTCGCGTCTCCCTGCACGAAACGCCAGTGTTCGCCAAAGTCGCCGCCGCCAAAAAACAGGTGAAAGTCCCGTTGGGTACGCTGCTCAGTAAACATCTGCGGGTGACCATTCTCGGCACCTTCATCATGCTGGCGACTTATACGCTGTTCTATATCATGACCGTCTATTCAATGACCTACAGCACCGCCGCCGTACCGCACGGTCTGGGGCTGCCGCGCAATGAAGTGCTGTGGATGCTGATGATGGCAGTGATTGGTTTTGGCGTGATGGTGCCGGTCGCGGGCCTGCTGGCCGACCGTTTTGGCCGCCGCGTCAGCATGATCATCATTACGTCGCTGATTATCGTCTTTGCGTTGTTCCTGTTCCAGCCGCTGCTCGGCTCCGGCAACCCGGCGCTGATTTTCGCTTTCCTGCTGTTGGGGCTGAGCCTGATGGGGCTGACCTTTGGCCCGATGGGCGCACTGCTGCCGGAGCTGTTCCCGACCGAAGTGCGTTACACCGGCGCGTCGTTCTCTTATAACGTGGCGTCGATTCTTGGTGCGTCTGTCGCACCGTATATCGCCGCGTGGTTGCAGGGCACTTACGGGCTGTTTTACGTTGGCGTTTATCTGGCGACCATGGCGGCGCTGACGCTGATTGCGCTGCTGCTAACTCACGAAACGAAGCACCAGTCGCTGTAAACACCTTATCCGGCCTGCAAAACTGCCCGAACCGTAGGCCGGATAAGCGCCAGCGCCATCCGGCGTTGCGATCGAATCATTTCTTCATTTGCGACAAAATTACCCGGCACTGATTGGCATCGCCTTCTGACGGCGAAATCAGCGCCAGCAGCGCGGCAGCCGGAGTAACCAGTGTCGCCAGCGCCGCCGCAACCGCGCCACGGGCAATCAGCGGCCCGACTTTCACCCCCGCATCCGGATTTTTGAACGTTCCGCGCACATACAGCGGTGAACGCAGCGTAATAATGCGCACCCCCTTACTTTCCGGATCAATCGTCAAATCCAGCTGTTCCGAAGCAAAGCTGGCGGTACCGGTGACGTTAATCAGCGCGTTTTCGGTGTCGAAAGCGAATATCTGCGGTCGCGCAACACCGTTGGCGATGTCGAGATTCGCCGCTGCGCAATTCACCCGCACTTCGTCATCACCAAAGATTTGCCCGACGATATAGTTGCCGACGTTCAACCCGAGGATTTCCATCAGATTACGGCTCACCAGCCCGTCGTTCATCAGCAGCTTCAGGTTGCCGTTACTGCTGCCGAGCAGCGCCGCCACCGAATTCCCGGTGCCGCGCAGATCCGCATCACCATTCATTTCACCCAGCGTTTTCTGCATCAGTTCGACGTTCGGCATCAATTCTTTCAGCTTCAGCCGTCGCGCCTGGATCTCCGCCCGTCCCTGCATCGGCTTTTTATCGCCTTCGAGACGGATGTGGGACGCAATCGTGCCGCCCGCGAGACCAAACTTCAGCGGACTAAGGCGCAGATCGGCGTTGCTGAGAATGATGTGCGTCGAGAGATCGCTTATCGGCAACGTGCTGCCATGTTCGATGCGATGCCCTTTGAAACGCACGTCAGCGTCCATTACGTCCCACTTGTCGGTTTCAAAGCGGTCGTACGGCAGCACTTTCCCGGCAGGCTGCGGATCTTTCTTCACTTCTGAGGATTTGGTGCCTTTGCCGGAATCGACGCCGACCAGCGGGCCTAAGTCGGCGAGACGCAACTGGCGCGATTCGAGATCACCCTCCAGTTTCGGCCGCGGTTTGCCGGTGGTGTAGGTCAGCGAACCATGAATATCGCTGTCGCCGATGCGGCCATTGAAGTCACGGTAGTCAAAAACGGAACCCTTCTCGCTGTTGATTTTTGCCACCAGGTGGCCGTCGGTGGAAAACGGCGGTGTGTCCGGGAGCAGGACGCCGGTCAGGTCATACAGTTCGCCGAGAGAATCGCCGGAGAACTTCAGTTGTAAATCGACGCCGCCCATCTTCATGGGATCATTGACTGTGCCGGTAAAGGCCACCCGCGTATTGCCGGAACGGAAATCAGCCTGCACCGGGAACGGCGTGCTTTCGCTGCGTAACGCCAGCATGCCGCCGATTTTGCCCGTGCCGGTCAGCGGCTGGCCGTTGTAGCGCCCCTGCGCTTTCAGGCCAAAGACGTAATCGCTCGCTTTCGCGTTGTCACCCTGCGCTTTATTGCCCGTCACTTCACTGAACGGCAGCGGCTTGCCCAGCGGATCGACCAGGATCTCCACATCGGCGCGCGTCACGCTGTCGTCGATTTTGATGCGTCCGCGATCGAACAGGATGTTATCGAGCCGGAAAGACCAGCCGGACGGCTGCGCGTTCGGATCATTGTTGTCATCTCCCGCCAGATGGAAAGTCCAGTTGTTGTTCTTTTCCGACAGCCGAATCAGCCGCGCATCGGGCTGAACGAGCTTGATCCACGGCAGGTAAACCGTTTTGGTCAATAACGCCAGCGGCGCGAGTGTCGCTTCCACGCGCGGCAGGTGCACCATGGTGATTTCCGGGATATCAGGTGGGTTACCGAGCAGCACATCGTCCGCATGCACATGCGGCCACGGGATCCAGCTTCGCCACCCGGTTTCCCCCGGCTGACGCTCCCAGACCACACCCAGATCGCCGCGAATGGCGAACGGACGGTTTAACTCAGTAGAGACTTTTTGATTAATGGTTGGCTTCAGCCGGTTCCAGTCAAAGGTCGCGATAATGATGAACAATACGACGATGATCAGCAAAATCGTGCCTGAAATCAGGGCAATGGCTTTTCGCGTTTTTGTCATGCCGGGTCCACTCCTGTCTTGCCTCACCTTTTTGAATATAGTTGAGGTGAGCAGAACCTGCGGCAAATCAGGCTAATATGAGCAGAACGTTCTCAAGCGTAGAAAAGGGAACCGGGCGGGAAAGGAAATAACCTTGCGCCGCATAAGCCGGGGATTGCTGCACGTCGCGCCACTCTTCCAGCGTTTCGACGCCCTCGACAATCACCCCCTGACAATAGCGGTTCATCAGTTGCAACAGCTGGGTGAAAAGGTTGCGCCCTTCCTGGGTTTTGCGCAGCATAATGAACAGCTCGCGGGCGACTTTGATGTAGTCGTAGTGCACTTCGCTCAGTGCGGAAAAGTTCGCCATGCCGGTACCAAAATCGTCCAGCCACAACGGGCCGAGTTCACACAGGGAAGCGAAAGTGTAATCCTGCGGCAAGCGGATGTGCTCCACCAGCTCAAAGCGGACCCACGGCAGCGATTCGATAAGCGTCGCCAGTTCAGGATCTTTGCGCAACATTAGCAGCGTCGGGCCATCGACGTTCACCGACGCCAGGATCTGGTTTTTCTCGAAGAACGCTTTTTTTTCTGCCAGTAGCGTCAGTTGTTCTTTCACCACATCGCTGCGCTGTTTTACAGCCACTTCGGCGAAATAGCGGTCCGGGGCGATGCGCTGGCCGGGGTGTGAAGGATGCGTGACAACCGTCAGCAATTCGACCGCCATCAGGCGACCATCGGTTTTATAGATCGGCTGATAAGTATAAGCACGTTCACATCCTAGCCAATAGCGGCGCTCCTGCAGGCTTTTCAGGCCCACATCCGGAATGCTTATCTGCTGGATAACCTGCTTTGACTTCATCTCAGCTGTCCTGTCGAAAAAGGAGAAATGGTCTCATGTTGCTTCAGGATTATCGGCGGCGAAAATGAGAACTTTATGTTCAATGGCGGCCATTTTCTTTTTCTGCTAGCAAGAATCAGACAGGAATACGCGCCAGCTCAAAAAAATAATGGAACGTTGTTTTAATATGGTTGACCACAAAAATGCCACAGCGCACACTAGCGCTAATTTCCCGGATCCAGGTTCATGATTATGTCTAAAAAAATTGCCGTGATCGGCGAATGCATGATTGAGCTGTCTGAAAAAGGTGCAGACGTCAGCCGCGGTTTTGGCGGCGATACGCTCAATACGTCCGTGTACATTGCACGTCAGGTGAATGCCGCCGCGCTGACCGTTGATTACGTCACCGCCCTCGGTACTGACAGCTTCAGCCAGCAGATGCTGGACGCGTGGCAGGGTGAAAACGTCGGCACTGGCCTTATCCAGCGAATGGATAACCGCCTGCCGGGGCTCTATTACATCGAAACGGACGACACCGGCGAACGGACGTTCTACTACTGGCGCAATGAAGCCGCCGCCAAATTCTGGCTGGAGAGCGAACAGGCCGCCGCTATTTGTGAAACGCTGGCGACCTATGATTATCTCTATTTGAGCGGCATCAGCCTGGCGATCCTGAGCCCGACAAGCCGTGAAAAACTGCTCTCGCTGCTGCGCGAATGCCGCGCTAACGGCGGTAAAGTAATTTTTGATAACAACTACCGCCCGCGCCTGTGGGCAAGCCGTGAAGAGACGCAGCAGGTTTATCAGCAGATGCTCGAATGTACCGACATCGCCTTTCTGACGCTGGATGACGAAGACGCCTTGTGGGGCGCGAAACCGGCGGACGAAGTCATTGCGCGGACGCACGCCGCGGGCGTGAGTGAAGTGGTGATCAAGCGTGGCGCAGAGTCATGTCTGGTGTCCGTGGTGGGTGAAGTGCTGATTGACGTCCCTGCGGTGAAACTGCCGAAAGAGAAAGTGGTGGATACCACCGCGGCGGGGGATTCGTTCAGCGCAGGCTATCTGGCGGTACGCCTGACCGGTGGCAACCCCGCCGCCGCCGCAAAACGCGGGCACCTGACGGCCAGCACGGTGATTCAGTATCGCGGGGCGATTATTCCGCGCGACGCGATGCCGGCGTAATTCAGTCAGAGCCAAAAAATAAGCCCGGTAAGCATGACGCCTGCCGGGCTTTCTTTTTCTTACTGATTTTACTGACCCGGCGGGATATCCGAGACGTCGCGGGCATCATCGCTCGCGACTGGCGCCGCTGGCGTTGTCGGGGTCATGAACTGATCCCAGGTCGCCTGCAACTCCTTCATGCTGTACTCCGGCTCACCCTGCGGTTGCAGCAGCACCAGCGCCATTTCTTGCGACAGTTGCTGACGGAGATCCTGATTCAGCATCTCCAGCGTCAGCGAATTCAGGAAGTCCTGACGCAGTTTCTGATACTGCTCCGGTGCGATATCCACCACCTGGTTTTGCAGCGAGCGCATGCGTTGGCCGGTCAGCACGCCCGTATCTGTTCGCGCGTAGGTGGCGAACAGCTTTTGCAGCTCCAGTTTCTTCTGCGCCACCAGGGCGTTGAATTCTTCTTCCGTCAGGCCGTTTTCACGGATGTTCGCTAACTCACGGGCGATGGTGGTGAGATTGGCGTTGAGCTTCTCGTTTGGCGATTCAACATTCACCGCACACTGCGCGCGCTGGTACAGCACACGGCAGTCAAAGCCCAGACCGATGTCTTTGGCGTTGCTTTTGCTCAGGTTCTGCTGAACGTGCCAGAACAGCGCTTCACGCGCGAGGTCGGCGCGCCAGTAGCGCAGTAGTGCCGCTGATTCACGAATCGGCTGCCAGGGCGCATCCCACATAATCGACAGGCGATCCTGATGTTGCGCCTCGGTCATGATGCTCACCGGCTCTGCACGCAGCGGGGAGAGCGTCGGCACCGCGGCCGGGGTTTCCCGTTTCCCTTTCAGCTCGCCGAACGTCTTGTTGATTTGCTCCGCCACGGCACGGCTGTCAACGTTGCCGACCACAATCAGGGTCATCGCATCCGGCGTATACCATTTCTGGTAGAACGCTTTCAGTTGTTCGACATCAACCGGCTGCTTCATCGGCTCGGAAGGATCGTGACCGAGCATGGTTGAACCTTTGAGACGATAGCGCCACCAGCCCTCTTTCGGGTTTTGCGGCCATGTCGCCACCATGTCTTCCGTCGCGAGCGCTTTGTTGACCGATTCCGGCGTGATAGTCAGCTTGCCGCTGGCGTCCGCAAGCCAGGTCAACGACTCTTTCAACAGATCGTTGCGGTTATTGGGCAGGCTGAGATTAAAGAGGGTGTAATCGTAAGAGACAATCGCGGGCGGCATCGGGCGAACGGGATCAATGCCCTGCTGCCAGAGCGAGCGCGCCTGCATGGTTTCCAAACTGCCGCTCTGGGTTAACGCCAGACGCGGGAGAAAATGGCTGTAGCCGCTCTGTTGCGTGCTTTCAGACAGCGAACCGATATTGACCGACAGACGAACTTCGATGCGGTCGCTCGGGCGCTGCGGGGTGGCAAGCACCTGCCACTGAAATCCATTTGCTAACGTTCCCTGCTGCCAGGCGGGATCCGGCTGGAGTGCTTCTGCCTGCACATAACCGGCCGCCGCCATCATCAGTAAACCACCAGCGAAGAGTCGAATTTTAGTGCCCTGCATGTGAACCCCTGATGAACAATCCTGGTTACAAAGGCCGCCCGTTCTGCGTGGGCAGCCTAAAAATAGAGTGAAATACGTCGGTTAGACCGCGAAAACGAGGGATCGTCACACGCGAACGTAAATAATTCATCAATTATGCGCAGGAGCCCGCAGTCCATCAAGGACTACGGGCTTAAGTGGCGGGATTATGAAGATATTTCTTGCGTTTTGTTGTCTGCAACACGGTTATTGAGCGTGTCGGACAGTTTTTTCTGATCGAGTTCTTTCACCCATTTAGCGACCACAACCGTCGCCACGCCGTTGCCCACCAGGTTGGTCAGCGCACGCGCTTCAGACATGAAGCGGTCGATGCCGAGGATCAGCGCCAGACCGGCTACCGGCAGATGGCCAACCGCAGAGATGGTCGCCGCCAGGACGATAAAGCCGCTGCCGGTCACGCCTGCAGCCCCTTTCGAGGAGAGCAGCAGAACCACCAGCAACGTGATCTGATGGAAAATATCCATCTCGCTGTTCGTCGCCTGGGCGATAAACACCGCCGCCATCGTCAGGTATATCGAGGTGCCGTCGAGGTTAAACGAATAGCCCGTCGGGATAACCAGACCCACCACCGACTTACGGCAACCCAGTTTCTCCATCTTGTCGAGCATCCGCGGCAGCGCCGATTCAGACGACGACGTCCCCAGCACAATCAGCAGTTCTTCGCGGATATAACGAATGAACTTGAAGATGTTAAAACCGGTAGCACGCGCAATAGAGCCCAGCACTACCACCACAAATACGATACAGGTGATATAGAAGCAGATAATCAACTGACCGAGTTGCACCAGCGTACCGACACCATATTTACCGATGGTAAAGGCCATGGCCCCGAACGCACCGATGGGCGCCAGCCGCATGATCATATTGATGATGCCGAAAATGACCTGCGAGAAGCTTTCAATGACGTTGAAAATCAGCTGGCCCTTGTTGCCCAGACGGTGCAGCGCAAAGCCAAACATCACGGCAAACAGCAGCACCTGCAGAATGTTGCCGCTGGCGAACGCCCCGATCACGCTGTTCGGGATAACGTCCATCAGGAAGGCAACGACACCCTGATCTTTTGCCTGTTCGGCGTAGACTGCCACGGCTTTGGCATCCAGTGTCGCCGGGTCGACGTTCATTCCGGCGCCGGGTTGCACCACGTTAACAATGATGAGACCAATGATCAGCGCAATGGTACTGACCACTTCGAAGTAAAGCAGTGCCACCGCCCCGGTGCGCCCCACGGCTTTCATACTTTCCATGCCTGCGATGCCGGTTACAACGGTACAGAAAATCACCGGCGCAATAACCATCTTGATGAGCTTAACGAAAGCATCGCCAAGCGGTTTCATTTGGGTGCCCAACTCAGGGTAGTAATGACCAAGCAAGATACCAATTGCAATGGCTGTCAGGACCTGGAAGTAGAGGCTTTTAAACAAAGAAACTTTCATAGGGTGTCCTTAGAATAAAACCACAGGCTATGTAGGGTTTTTAAATTGCCTGCGGTTCTTAAAATAACACCCGGGAAACATAACAGAAATATTTAGCCAGTCATCTGCAACGGGAATGTTAAAATTTTTGAGCTGAACCGCATAAGCCTGGCGCGTAAGTCATTTGCTTTCATGCGGTCTGGAACCGGAGAGGTAGTCCTGCTCGAAGATTTCGGGTTGCACCGCGCGGGCGAAAAGGTAACCCTGCACCGATTCAACGCCTGCGGCTTTCAGCCACTCGTACTGCGCCTGGTTTTCCACCCCTTCGGCGACGATTTCCAGGTTGAGGCTTCGCGCCAGCTGAATAATCGCCGACACCATGCTGGCATCATCCGGCAGCAGGTCGACAAACGCTTTGTCGATTTTGAGGATATCCACCGGCAAAGACTTCATGTGCTGGAGTTGCAACAGCCCGGCATAGCCCATGCCGAAATCGTCGAGGGCAATGCGAACGCCGGCTTCGCGTAACGGACGCAGAATGTCGACCGCCTTTTTGGGATCGTCGATACGATGACTTTCTGTGACTTCCAGAATCAGAGTGCCAGTAGCAATTCTGTAACGTTTCATCAACATCAACAGGTCCGGCACCATATTCTGATGCAGCAACTGCAAAGCAGATAAATTCACTGACAGCGGCATCATAATCCCTTTATGCTGCCACGCCGCCAGCAACCGGCAGGATTCCTCCAGCACCCAATAACCCACGGCGACAATAAGCCCGCAGGCTTCAATGCGCTCAATGAGATCGGCAGGTAACTCCCACTGGCCGTTGGGCTGTTTTTGTCGCAACAGCACTTCCGCGCTGCAGACGTTATCGGTCGCGGTATCCACCTGTGGTTGTAACCAGATGGCGAACTGCTGGTTTTCCAGCGCGGACAGCAGATCGCTCTCTTCGCTCAGCCGTTGCTGCGCCGCTGCCATCTGCGCCGGATCGAAGAACTCGATCTGGTTTTTGCCTTTGCGACGGGCGGCGAACGCCGCCGATACCGCGCGACGATAGAGCTGTTCGGCGGTCAACTGGCCATTGAACATGGCGATACCAATACTGGCGCTCGGGCGAAGCTGAATGCCCTGCAATGGCAGACGCTCGTTAATGACAGTGAGCACTTGCTGACCAAGCGTAATAGCGTGCCATGGTTCTTTTACGCCGTGTGCCAGAATCGCGAAGTCGTAGCCGCTGACCTGGGCCAGCACCATGCGGGGCGAAATCACCGAGCGCAGTTTTTCCACCAGCGTCAACAGCAGAATTTCGCGCTGCGCCTCTTTCAGCACGCCTGCGGTATCCTGCAGGGTTTCACAGGCCACCACCATCAGCGCGGTCGCCTGTTCACGGGCGACGGTCTGCTCCAGCAGTGCCAGTAAAAACGCCTTATTGGGCAGATCAGAGACAGGGAAACGGGTGGCGTGGCTGTTCAGCTCTTCATGCTGGCGGAGCAGAAGTTGTTGGTTGCGGTTATAGCTGCGCACCAGCATACCGATTTCATCATCATGATGCAGACGCGGCAACGCCAGTTGATGTCCCACGCGCTCCTGCGGCGAGACGTCGTTCACGTCCCGGGCAATACTGCGTAGCGGGCGCACAATTAGCCGGTTGATACACCAGGTGATCGCGACGCTCAGCATCAGCGATAAAAGTAAGTAAGCAGTCACCAACGTAGCCAGCGCACTCATCACAAAGCGGTACATCTGCCAGGAATCCGCCTGTAATACCAGATAAGCCAGCGGCTGCGGGTTGGCGGGGCGTTCCAGCGAGTAAATCGGCAGTGAGATTTGTACCGGCAACTCAAACACGCGGGTGATCATCACCGGGACGGGGCGCTCAGGAATGAAGCTCATGCGCAGCGCCTGAAACTGGTTCGGCAGCACAACGTCGGCGCGGCTGACAATCCCCGCGGGCTGGATGCGCGCCAGAATGGCTTCGGCTTCCGGGATATCCGCTTTCAGGATGGCGGCCGAGAGCGGCTCGCGCACGGAGCGGGCGACGCTTTCGAGGTGCGTCGCAGTGGTATAGCGGTTCTGTTGCACAAAGTGGAAGAGCAAGATGAAGCAAAAAATGAACGTAAACACCATGACAACGGCTGACACCATTGCCATATGTTTAATTGTCAACGAACGGCTAACGCGCAAAAGGACTCTCCACTGAGACAAAAAACAACCAGCATGCCGCGTTCATCAGCGAACTCAGCCGGCGGCCCGGTAACGAAATGTTACCAGAACGCCGGCTGATTATACCCGATCGTTCAGAGAATCCCTCAGATTTAGAGACTATTCCGGTGGGTTACCAGTCTGCATACGGCACCAGCGGTTGTGGCGGCAGATCCATATCGCCCTGCCAGCCTGCTGCCGAGTAGCGCACATACATCAAAAAGTGGCTCGGCGCATAGTCTTTCGCCTGCTGAATATCGACCGCCGCGCCGACAAACCAGTTGGAGGTCACACGGCGCTCCAGCAGCGCCCGGGCGGTATAACCAAAGCCGTTGCTACTACTGCCTTCGGAGATCTGGCTCGCCGCCTCATCCTGCCACTGGGACGGAATCAAATTGTTCAGCGGGTAGCGCGGCATGGTTTTGGTGCGCGAGTGTGACCATGAGCCGGAGGCGCCCAGTTCCCACGACCAGTTTTCCGTACGTTGGCGCCACAGCACCGGCACGGCGAAGGAGAGGTACGATTGCGGACTGTAATAACCGCCCTGACCCAGCGTGTAGCCACTCAGATCTTTGTCATAATGCCAGATCATGTTGTTCAGACCGATGGTAACGCGGCGGTTATTCTCGTTGATGACTTTGTAGTAGTAACCGGTCATCCAGCGGACGCGCCAGTTGTCCTCCACGTTTTTGCCATTCAGGCTGTCAGCGCCGAGACTGGCCCACACGCCGTTGGCTTCACCCTTGTCATAACTCATGCTGACGCCCGCGCCAGTGGCGCGAACACCACCCCAGGTGGTGCCGGTATGACCGTTGTTGTCGTTATCTTTTTGCCCGCCGAAGGCCAGCAACGAACTGGAAATTGGCCGGCGATGCAGATTGACCGTATAGCCAATTGGTCCGAGATCGTCGCTGTAACTCAGCCCGCCCACCACATCGACAACGTTAAAGCCGATCGGAGTGGTGCCGAGATCCATATTCCAGGTATCGTTTTTCCAGCCGACGGCGATGCTCGCGCCGCTGTCCGACTGCTTCGTGCCGCCGCGACAGCCATCGTCGCCCAACGAACAGGTACCCCAGCTGTCGGTGTAGGTGCCGCCGCTGGTTGAGAACGTCCCGGCATTCATATTCACAAAATCAGAGCGGAAAAACATGCGCCCGTCCGCCAGCGGCGCATCCGCCTGCAGCATGGTGGTGTGCGCTTTCAGATCAGAATAGCCGCCGGTACCGCTCGAGCCCCAGTAATCATGCTCAAGCGTGACGTTCACGTCCTGCTGGCGATAGAGATCGGCGGCATCGCTGCGCAGGCCGCGCTTCAGCCAGTCGTCTTTCTCATCATTACGCGTTAAGCGGGTAAAGGTGTCGTTATCCTGCGGACGCGCTGGCGTAATCCCCGTCGCCACCATCGCGTCTTTGTAATCTTCCAGCCCCTGCTGCGGGTTGCCTGCGGCCACTTCCACACGCGCGGCGTCACGCAGCACCAGCGCGCTGTCCATGGATGGCGGCTGCGATTTCGCCTGCGGCACGATGCGGCTGAAGATTTGTTGCGCGCTGGCCGTATTGCCCAGCCCCGATTGCGCCAGCGCCACACGGCGCTGCATGTTGAGCGAAGGATTCGCCTCCAGCGGCGGCAGTTTTGCCAGTTGTTCGCGGGCGCTGGCTTTGTCCCCCGCGGCGAGATACACCTCCACCAGCCCGAGACGCGCATCCTGGTTTTCCGGCTCTTTCGCCAGTACCGCGTTGTACTGCGCCACTGCGGTTTGCGTATCGCCGCGCTGTTGCGCCCAGTCGGCGAGGATCAAATCGATGCGCGTTGAGGGTGGTTGCTGTTTCAGTAGCGCAATGGCCTGTTCTTCCTGACCGCCGTCGCGCAGACGGTTCGCATTTTCCAGCATCTGGTTGAACTGCAAACGGTCGGCCAGCTCGCGAATATTGTCATTCCACTGGCTACGCGGCAGCCGGTTCAGGTGCGTTAATGCCGCCTGATCCTGATCGTTGCCGGAAAGGTAGAGGCCATTGGCGTAAATCTGTTCGGGATCGTTGGGTTTTTGCTGCGCCAGACCGCGCATCAGCGCATCGGCTTCGCTGCGTTGCCCGGCGCTGTAGAGATCGCGCGACAGGCGGTAGGTTACCCACACACTGCCCGGATCGAGCGCTAAACGCTGACGCTGCAACGCCGCGGCCTGCGCCCATTTGCCTTCGTTTTCCAGCGCTTCCGCCTGTTGCGACAGGCGATCATTGGTCAGGCTGCGTTCGATATCATCCACGCTTTTGCGCTGTGCCGCGCTGAGACTTTCAATGAAGGCGGTGGCTTTTTCCGGCGACTGTTCGCGGTAGATGTTCGCCAGCCCACGCACGGCATTGCTGTTGCCGCTATCGAGGCGCAGCGCCTGCCGATAATAACGCTCTGCGGCGGCGCTGTCTTTGCGCGCCATCGCCACATCACCAAGACCCAGCACGGCATAGCTGTCGGTGCTGTCCACGCGCTGCGCCTGCTGATAAGTGCGTTCGGCCAGATCAAGGTTACCGGCTTTCAGCGCCGCATCAGCTTTGCGGATCATCGGCCAGTAAATTTCCCAGCTCTGCGGTTTATTCTCTTCTCTCGCCAGCTGTTCCGCTTTCGCCCGGAACGCCGGATCAGCCATCTGTTTTTTCTGTTCGTCGAGTTGCGCTTTCGCCGTCGTCGCCAGATCGCCCGTTGTAAATAATAACAGGAAACGCTGCAGTGCCTGGATGCTGGCGTCGTTGGTCGGCATGGTTTTAATTTGATCGTACCAGATGTCCGCCGCCGTATTGCGTCCGGCGTTGGATTTCGCCATCTGCTCGAGGACGGTGAAAGCCTCGTCGCGCTTGTCATCGTCAAACAGCATTCTTGCCAGCGTCGATTGCAGCTGAACGTTACCCGGCATCGTTTTGTTGAGGTTTTTAAGCTGGTTCACCGCCTCGTCATGCCGCGCGGGCAACCGCGCCACTGCGGTCCAGTATTCCACCGCCATCGCACCGTCAGGCGGCGCGCCATTGAACAACTTATCGTAGGTGGCGAGCCCCTCTTCAACATGGCCGGTGGTGGTTAACAGCCGCGCCTGTTGCAGTGCCTGTCGCCCTTCCGGCGTCGTTAACTGAATTTCACTGCGCGAGTTTTTGTAGGCGCTGGAGTCCGGCGCCAGTTTCGCCAGCCGGTCAAGTTGGGTCTGCGCGGCTGCCGCATCGCCCTGACGCAGCAGATAACGCAACCGCGCGGCGATGACGTCAGGATTATTGGGGTCAATCAGTTCCAGTCGATACAGCGACTGGGTGACCAGATCTTCCCGATTGCTGGCCTCCCCGACACGAACCTGATCCAGGAGCTGCTGCTGGGCGGCGGTATTCGCAGCCCAGGCAGTCGGCACCATGGCAAGGCCGAGCGACAAACTGAGTAGACTTACTGTGAACTTGCGCATTCCTGGCCCCAGTCAGGTAGTAATTCACCGCGGGCGGTGAAACGAAAACGGTGTTGATCCCAGCCTTGTCCAAACAGGGTTAGCACATAGTTAAAATAGGCGTCCGCGCCGGGGAAGTTATCCGCGACGCGCTGGCGCTGAACGGCCTGGGCATCGCGATTTTGTAAGAAGGGCAGCAACGAGGCGGAGAACCCGACCGGGCCGCTGTTGGTCACTTTACCGGTCGCGATATCCACTTTCTCCGGCGGTAATCCTTCACGGGTGGTTTGCATCGCCATCGGGTTAAAGCGTTTGAGCAACCGCGCTTTTTGCGGATCGCTGTCGTGCAGCATGCCCGTCCACAGATAGACGCGAATGGCGTCATAGCTGCCGACCAGCGTTTTATCCTGTTTTAACTGCCAGCCTTTGCCTTTTTCATACCGCACCCAGTCCGGCGAAAAGCCTTTCGGTGCGGTCTCCAGCAGCAGGCGCAGGTTGGTTTCCCGCAGCGTGCTCCACGGCGCGCCAAGGCGGGCAAAGTAGCTGGTCAGTTGCGGCGGGAAATAGCTGGGGTTGAAGCGCCAGCCTTTATCGTCGTCAAAGCCGACTTTCCCCGGCAACAGCATGGAGCCCAGCCCCGGCACCGTCACCACTTCATCTTTGGCGATCCGCGACAACAGGCCTTTCCCGGCGTCACTGTAGCGCGGCTCTTTCCACAGGCGCCCGGCTTCCATCAGCGACCAGGCGATCCACAGATCGGCATCCGACGCGGAGTTGCTGTCGAGTACCGTCCACTTATCCTCGTTTTTGCCCCACAGCCAGGCGGGTAAGCTGGCGCTCAGATCCCCCCCGGCGAGGTTGTCTCTTGTCCAGCCATATAGCGTGGCAAAGGCGTTGCGGTCATTCGCCACCAGCGCGAAGAACATGGCATAGCTTTGCCCTTCTGAGGTGGTAATTTTGCGCGCGTCGCTGGGGTCAATGACCCGCCCGTCGTCGCTGATATAGTCCTTTTTAAACTGGTCCCATGCCGGCCAGTGACAGGCGGCATTCGCCTGTACAGTGACCAGCAGGGTCAATACCAGCGCCATCCAGCGGGCTACGTTCATCATCGTTTACTCGTCATCACCTGGCGTCAGACGACGACGGCTGATGATGCGCAGCAGACGCCACAGCACCCAGGCCAGCAGCACAACGCTTATCGCCGCCAGCACCGCCAGCAGGATTGGATGGTTAGAGAGCGCGTACCAGACGCGTTCAAACCACGGCAGATGACCGACGTAATAAATATCGCCCACCCGGAGGCTGCTGACGCCCGCTTCGCGGATCACCGAGACCGAACCGAACATTACCGCCCGCTTGCCGCTGTCGTTCATCGCTTCATTCAGCAGCTCATAACCGCGTGGGCTGTCCGCCAGCAGCGCCACTACGCTGCGCTGATCGTCATACGGCGACTGGAAGCCGACAATCGCCGCCATCGGGCCAGAAGAGCTGATACTGGTCTGCGCGTTCGCTTTCCGCGCCTCAGCATCCATCATCACCGACGGCAGATCGTTGTGGCGAACCGGCGTTTTCACCCAGCTCTTTGTGGCATCAACCAGCAGATCAATCTGTTTGTCATCTTTCAGTTTTTCCGGAATGGTGCCGATCAGCAGGACATCGGCGTTTTTGTCCTGAATTTGGCTGCCATCGTCGGTCACCGTCAGGTTAACTGCCGGGAAACCTGTCTGTGCGCCGATTTCACCCAGCGTATTGAGCATCGTGCCAAGCTGGCTCTGATCCGGCGTTTTCGGCATGACGACGATAGATTCCGAGAGATCCGCCATCCGGCTGAACGGGAAGCCCGCGTTGGCGAACGCGCGCAAATCCGGCATCGCCAGGAAGTGATAGTAGTTGGAGAAGTCGATGGTGGAATCGTCACTCACCACCACGTGGTTCATCACCGGCTGGAAAGTAATACAGTTTTCAATCGTTCCGCCCGGCATCGGGTTCATGTACTGGAAGTCAAAACGCAGCTGGTTGGTTGCACCCAGTTGCAACGCCGGAATTTGCACGTCGTTTTTGCCGTCCAGCAGCCCCTGCAGCACCGGCAGACGCATGATCAGCTTGTTCGCTTCCTGGGTACTGTTGAGGTTGAACGACTGCAGGAACTGGTTGTTCAGGCTGATGTCCATCCGCGAGCTGTCTTTCACTGGCGGCATGGTGTAACGGTATTTGAGATCCATATCGATACCGCTGCTACGCAGCAGGTAGAGATCCGGCGGCAGATTCAATGACAGCGAAATCGCGGTCGGATTCAGGCCCGTGGACTGCAGTTGTTGATCATAAGATTTCAGTTCACCGAAGGTGACCGGGCTGTCGGTGCGGATCCAGTTCGGCGCATCGTACGGCTTACGCGCCAGCAGCGGTTTCACATCGTCCACCACCACACTGTTACCACGGAACAGAATGTTGCCCTGGGCTATGCCCTTCGCCGCCTGCATCAGATCTTTATCATCACGGCCAAGCACCACCAGCAGCTTGATGTACGGCTTATCCGGGTGGCTGACCATTTCTACGGTCGGCGCTTTCACTGGCGGGTGATCGCGCAGGAAATCCGGGCGTTTATCGTTAGTTGCCAGCACGATCGCATTGCGGTCAGGCAGCGTGTTGTAGAGCACCGGGAACGCCTGGCCGCGCCAGCCAGCACGGGAACCGAACCAGGAGGCGATAAGCCCGGCGGCCTGCTGCTGCATGACGTCCGGCGCACCGGCAAAGACCATCGGCAGCGTCAGCGGACGGTAATCGCGCGGGTCAAAGAACGGCACCGGGAAGTGCGACAGATCGTTCTGCACTTCTAAGGTCTGGAAGGTTAAATCCAGCGCGCTGCTGCGCCCGACGTCCATCCACAGCGTGGTGCTGGACGGATTTTCACACACGTCGCGATAGTGGCCGACAAACACCAGCCGCACGCGGTTGAGATCGGTGATGTAGAGCGGGTCGATGGGCAGTTGCGCGCTGACCTTTTTCCCGAGCTGATCCGGCGTCACCGGCAGCACGCCCATTAGTTCATCGTTCAGATAGACCTTCAGTTGCGACTGCACCGGTAGCAGCGAAGGTGAAGGGGTGTAGTCGAGATTCAGAATCGCTTTGGTCACCACTTCGTCGCTGCGGGTACCGAATTCGACATAGCCGTCAGGGTTGGCGCCGCGAAGCAATATGCTGCCTGGCGCCGGGGCTATCTGAGCGAAGGACAGTTTCACTTCACGCGATGGCGTGTTGTTATCCAGCACCACAGCAGGATTTGTGGCCGCGGGAGGATTTGCGACAGCAGCAGGATTTGCGGCAGCGGCATTCTCCGGTGGCGTCGCAACAGGCTGCGCCGGAGCCGCAGTAGCCGCGCCGGTTTCAGGTTCCGCGTAAGTTGTGATCGGCAGCATGCTGCTCATGCCCACCGCTACTGCACACATCCAGAATAGTTTTCTTTTCATCGCGTAATCATCATTGTTGAGCCATAGCCGGTTCCGGTTGACGTGCCGTTGCGTCCTGCTTCGGGCGTCGCGGAATAAACGAGACAACCCAGCCAACCAGTGAAGTGAGTGACCGGAAAATATATTTCACGGACGGGGGCGAAAACTCCGCGAGATGGCGGTAGCCACGGAACCCCAGTTTCAGGATATCCAGCAGGCTTTCCAGCGGCTTATCTTCCGGGAAGCTGTCCTGCCAGAGCGCCCACGTATCTGCACGGGCGAATGTACACTGCACAAAATCGATATGCTGTTGGTTGGTCATCGGCAGCAGTTTCAGACCCACTTCGCTGCCGTGAACCCGCGCCACCTGTGCCGGGAAGCCGTATTCCTGCTGTCCGCGCTTGAGCAACAGTTGCACTTTCTGCCCTTCCAGCACCTGCGCTTCGCCGTTGATACTGATCCCCAGACCACCGTCGGAGAAGTCATGGACGGTACAGGAGAACAGATGGCCGTCTTCGCGCGCCAGCGCCGCTGGCATGGTCATCTCCACACGGTGCGAGCGACGCACTTGTTTGCTCTCTACCGAGACCGCCACCGCGCCGCCAAGGATGATCATGTTATAGAACACCCACAGCAGACTGACCCACACGGTAAGGATTTCATTTTCGGGGCCGTAGAAATAACGCCAGATCCCAAACGCCACCCCGACCAGGTTCAGCAACACGAGGTAGATGTAAGGGCGGGAAATCACCCAGTCGACATATTCCTCTTCCACCAGACCGCCTTTCGCGGTGACGTTGAATGTGCCTTTATGCGGGTTAATCAGCGCCACCAGCGTCGGCGGCGCGATGTACCAGGCCAGTACCGTTTCGTAGATTTCACTCCAGAACGAATGGCGGAATTTCCCCTGGATTTTCGAGTTCGTCAGGCTGGCGTGGATCATATGCGGCAGGACGAACAGCGCAATCATGATCGCCGGGGCGTAGATGATGTACGCATGCAGCAACAGGAAGGCCAGCGGCGCGGTGAGGAAGATCAGCCGCGGAATACCGGACAGGAAGTGGAACATGGCGTTGAGGTAGCAGATCCGCTGAGCGAATTTCAGCCCTTTGCCAAACAGCGGGTTATCAAGACGGAAGATCTGCACCATGCCGCGCGCCCAGCGGATACGCTGGCCGATGTGCGCCGACAGGCTTTCCGTCGCCAGACCCGCCGCCTGCGGGATACGCATATACGCCGAGGTGTAACCGCGACGGTGCAGGCGCAGCGAAGTGTGCGCATCTTCGGTCACCGTTTCGACGGCGATGCCGCCAATCTCATCCAGCGCTTTACGACTGATAACCGCGCACGATCCACAGAAGAAGGTGGCATCCCACATGTCGTTGCCGTCCTGAACCAGGCCGTAAAACAGCGTGCCTTCGTTCGGCGTTTTACGAAAACGCCCGAGGTTGCGCTCGAACGGGTCAGGCGAGAAGAAGTGGTGCGGCGTCTGCATAACTGCCAGTTTCGGATCTTTCAGGAACCAGCCAACCGTCATCTGCAGGAAGGAGCGCGTCGGGACGTGGTCACAGTCGAAAATCGATACCAGATCGCCCTTCGCCATCTTCAGCGCATTGTTGATGTTACCGGCCTTCGCGTGCTCATGGGTGGTACGCGCGACATAATGCACGCCAAGGTTTTTGGCGAACTGGCGAAACTCTTCGCGCCCGCCATCGTCGAGGATCCAGATATTCAGTTTGTCTTTCGGCCAGTCGATACCCAGCGAGGCGTAAACCGTGTTTCTGACTACGCTCAGCTCTTCGTTATAGGTCGGGACGAAAATATCCACGGCAGGCCACAGCGAGGTATCTTTCGGCAGCGAAACCGGGTGGCGGTTGAGCGGCCAGACAACCTGGAAAAAGCCCAGCACCAGCACAATCCAGGCGTAGGTTTCTGCAAACAGCAGGATCATGCCGCAGACCAGGCTCACCGGGTCATTCCAGTTGAGCGTCGAGGTATAACGCCACCAGATGTAACGGCAGGAGACAGTGAGCGACAGCACGATGAGCATCAGCGCCGAGAAGCGCCCCGGAATGCGGCGAATAAACAGCGCCACGCCCCACAGCAGCATCAGGAAAATAAACTGTGACAACGGGTTAAACGGCTGCGTAACGCAGATCAGCGCCAGCATAAACGACAGGAACATAATCACGCCGAGGATCGTTTTGCGTAATCGCGGGTGCAGGTGCCCCAGCTCTTTTTGGTCGTCAAGGTGTTCCGTTTTTTCACTGATCCGCGACGGCAGCGTTTCCAGCCACTGGTGATAACGCTCCTGCAAATCTTTCAGTGACCTGAACGCACGCCAACGGCCCTCTTTGCGCGGTTGCGGCGTTCGGGTGGTCAGCAGCCAGGCCAGCTGTAACAAATAGCGCGCCGGATCTAACGGCCGTGGGCGATGCGGATCGATATGCGGGAAATACTCGCGCTGCCGTTCGCGGATCCGCTGCCAGCGGGGATGTTCCAGCGGAATAAACGTCCAGGCCAGCCCCACCCAGAAACAGGCCAGCGTCGCGCCGAGCCAGGAGGCACCGTGATGACGATAATCCCGGAAGCGCGCATTAAGCGATGCCGCCACCGGCGGGGCGAGGAATAACCCGGTGAGGCGAATCATGTTTCGCTCCCGACGGGAGTACGCACCCCGGCGTAATGCAGCAGGCACCAGTTCGCCAGGGTGATGATCTCTTCAGCGGCCAGCGCGTCGCTGCGGTATTCCCCCAGCGGTTGTTTCGCGCCCATGCTTTCGGCTACCGCTTCATCACGGTGGATTGCCACCGGTAGCAGGCGACGCTGACTTTGCAGCCAGATCTGGTAGATATCGTCCTGTATCTGACTACCGACCCGCAGGTCGTTAATCAGCACATGCGCATTGGCGGGCAGTGCCTGTTGATGCAACCGCACGTGGCAGTTGGTATCGGGGTTGACGATCGCCAGCGTGTGATGACACGCCTCCAGCAGAGGCTGCGTATGGGGCAAATAGCCGTGCGGCAGATCGACTAAAATCCACTGATAGTTACCGAGCGCATGAAGCTCGCGAAGAATATCTCCCAGCTGAGACCATGTCGTCTGCAGGGTATACAGGTTCTCCTGTTCGGCGGGCGTCAACTGACCAAAAGGCAGAAGGTCAATCTGAGCGGTGTAGCGCATTCCGGCGTCGCGCCACGCTTTTTCGTCCAGCAGTGCACGCATCCATCCGTCGCGATGAATGAAATCGACATTGAATGACAGGCGCAGCATATTGTCCGGGGAAGCATCGACCACCAGGACTGTCTCCCCCAGAGACTGTAATGCCCAGGCCAACGCTGCAGTGATCGACGTCGTACCCACGCCGCCACGAACGCCTTGTAATCCCAGAATAGCCATCCACGGCTTCCTTCTTATTGATGCTCAGCCAACTCGGCCAACAGCGGCCAACGTTTTAGCGCAGAGGCTAACTGGTCGCGCTGGGAAATATCAGTGTAATCAATTTCCGGCAATGAGAATGCCCGGCTCAGTGCCATAAAGTCATTTTGAAAAGTATATCCGAGCGAAGGATCCGTCGGAGTTATTGGCTCATCATTACCAGACATTTTTGTATCCACCTGGACTAAAATGTGTGTTCAATAGTGAAGACAATGCATTCAACTATGAAATACGGTTTACATGCTAAATCTGATGTTCTTTAATTTCAATGTTAGGTTTATTCTCACGCTTTCGCTAGTAAACTGATTAACAGGTAAATTTGAATTGATGAGGGACACCGTGGAGCCCATATTTTCTATTGGTATTCAATCACTGTGGGACGAAGTCAGCCAGATGCCCGCGGGTGGCGTGTGGTGGCTTAATTCTGACCGTTATCAGGACGCGGTAAGTCTGCTCAACTATACCTTAGCCGCGCAAAACAAAGAGGCCAGTGTTGCTGCCGTGGTGATGGGTGAAAACCCGAAAAACGTTGTAAAATTAAACCCTGATCGCGGACCAGAAAAAATACGTCTGTTTTCCATGCCAAATGATGAAAATGGTCTATACTCGCTGGGCCGTGATCTACTTTGTACTATCGAACCGGCACATTCTTTATTTATCCTTTTATGCAGCGATAATGCCCTGCAAAATATTACGCCGAAGAAACTTCGCGGTTGGCTGGCACAAATGCAGAAATGGGTAAAATATCATCATTGCACGCTATTAATCATTAATCCCGGTAATAACACTGACACACAGTTATCTTTGTTACTGAGTGAATATCGTTCATTATCCGGTCTCGCAAGTGTCCGTTTTCAGGGCGATAATTATCTTTTCGATATTGCATTCTGGTGTAACGACAAAGGCGTAAGTGCGCGACAACAGCTTCCAGTCATTCAGGATAATAATGGATGGCGGGTATCGCAAGAGGTCGAAGCCATCGTACAACCCCGCAGCGACGAAAAAGACGTGCTATGTAATATTGCCGTGCTGGAAGGCGCGCCGCCGCTCTCGGAATACTGGACGCTGTTTGATACCAACGATGCGGTCTTTAACGCCGCGCGCACCGCGCAAGCCGCCACCATCATCTTCACCGTGGCGCAAAACGCGCAGATTGAACAGCTCGCCACGTATATTCATACGCTACGCCGTCAGCGTGGCAGCGCGCTGAAAATCATCGTACGGGAGAGCACCGCCAGCCTGCGTGCTACCGACGAACGTCTGCTGCTCGGCTGCGGCGCGAATATCGTGGTGCCCTGGAATGCGCCGCTGTCGCGCTGTCTGACACTGATCGAAAGCGTTCAACGGCAATTGTTTAACCGCCATGTGCCGGAAGATATCGCCACCCTGCTGTCAATGACGCAGCCGCTAAAGCTGCGCGGGTTCCAGAAATGGGACGTGTTCTGCGAAGCAGTACATAACATGATGACCAATCCGCTCCTGCCCGCGGACGGTCGCGGGGTGATGGTCGCGCTGCGTCCGGCGCCAGGGCTGCGTGTCGAGCAGGCGTTAACGCTCTGCCGCCCCAACCGAACGGGCGATATCGTGACTATCGGCGAGAACCGCCTGGTGCTGTTTTTATCCTTCTGTCGCATTAACGATCTCGATACCGCCCTCAATCACATCTTCCCGCTGCCGACGGGCGATGTTTTTTCTAACAGGATGGTCTGGTTTGAGGATAAGCAAATTACTTCAGAAATCCGGCAGATGCAGGCGGTTAAACCTGAGCGCTGGACAACGCCGCTGCCGATCACCACAGGACCGGAGACCGTGATGAACGTTGAGCACGACGGACGTAGCTGGCGCCGTAACCCGGAACCGATTCGACTGGCAGAGTCTCACGGAGAGCATGCATCATGATGTCGATAAGCGATATTCTGCAACTGATCGTGCTCTGCGCACTGATCTTCCTCCCACTGGGCTATATGGCGCGCCATTTCCGGCGTCGAATTGAAACTACGTTACGGATGATGTTTTTTAAACCTCGTTATGTGAAACCGGCAGGCGTACTGCGCCGAACATCGACCGTTCAGGGCAAAGCGAAAAAATGACTAATTCAATTCACACCGCTACGAGGCCGTCCCCCCTCTGGCAATACTGGCGCGGACTTTCCGGGTGGAACTTTTACTTCCTGGCGAAGTTTGGTTTGCTGTGGGCGGGATACTTAAATTTCCACCCCATGAAAAACCTGGTGTTCATGGCGTTTTTGTTGTTACCCATTCCCAGCTCACGGCTGCACAAATGGCGTAACTGGATAGCCATCCCCATTGGCTTTGGCCTGTTCTGGCATGACACCTGGCTGCCCGGCCCGGAAAGTATTATGAGCCAGGGATCGCAGGTGGCCGGTTTCAGCGCCGACTACATTCTCGATCTCGTGACCCGCTTTATTAACTGGCAGATGGTCGGCGCCTTTTTTGTCCTGCTGGTGGCCTGGCTGTTTTTAACCCAGTGGGTGCGGGTGACGATTTTTGTGGTCGCCATTATGGTCTGGTTGACGGCCATTACCCTGATCGGCCCGACCTTTACCTTGTGGCCTGGTGGCCAGCCAACGACGACGGTCACCACCACTGGCGGTCAGGCAGCGGCGACCCTCGCCGCGGCGGGGGATAAACCCGTGATTGGCGATATCCCTGCGCAAACCGCACCGCCCACCTCCGCGAACCTGAACGCCTGGCTGACCAGCTTCTATGCGGCGGAAGAGAAGCGGAAAACGACTTTCCCGGCCTCCCTTCCGGCCGATGCGCAGCCGTTCGATGTGCTGATCATCAATATCTGTTCGCTGTCGTGGTCGGACATTGATGCCGCCGGGCTGATGCAACACCCGCTGTGGGCGCATTTCGATATCGTGTTTAAGAACTTTAACTCCGGCACCTCCTACAGCGGCCCGGCGGCGATTCGTCTGCTGCGCGCGAGCTGCGGTCAGCCATCACACACCAACCTGTATCAGCCGGCGGGCAATGAGTGCTATATCTTTGACGACCTCGCCCGTCTCGGCTTTACCGAACAGCTGATGCTGGGGCATGACGGCGTGTTTGGCGACTTCCTGAAAGAGGTGCGTAACCAGGGCGGCATGCAGGCGCCGTTGATGGATCAGAAAGGTTTGCCGGTGCAGTTGCTCGGCTTCGACGGTTCGCCGGTGTATGACGATCTGGCCAACCTCAACCGCTGGCTTGATAAGCAACAACAAGCCAACGCGCCGCGTACCGCGACCTTCTTCAACACCCTGCCGCTACACGACGGTAACCACTATCCGGGTCAGAGTAAAACGGCAGATTACAAAGCGCGTGCGCAGAAGCTGTTTGACGAGCTGGATCAGTTCTTCACCGGGCTGGAGAAATCCGGGCGTAAAGTGATGGTGCTGGTGGTGCCGGAACATGGCGGCGCGCTGAGGGGCGATAAAATGCAGGTCTCTGGTCTGCGCGATATCCCAAGCCCGTCGATCACTAACGTCCCTGCGGCGATAAAATTCTTCGGCATGAAAACGCCGCATCAGGGCGCGGCGGTGGAAATCACCCAGCCAAGCAGCTATCTGGCGATTTCCGAACTGGTGGTTCGCGCGGTGGATGGCAAGATGTTCACTCAGGACAACGTAAACTGGCAGCAGTACACCAGCAACCTGCCGCAAACGGCACCGGTGTCTGAGAACTCGAACGCGGTGGTCATTCAGTATCAGGGCAAACCTTACGTCCGGCTGAACGGCGGCGACTGGGTGCCGTACCCGCAGTAATTCTGTGATGTGACGGGCAGGGGGTTGCCACCTGCCCGTCTGGTGCCACGAACGGCTGTTTTTACATTACGCCAGCGGCTTTTCGCCGTTTTCGTCCTGGTCGACCGTGAAGCAGGCAACCAGTTGACCGTTGTAGTCTTTCAACTGCGGCTGTAGCTGCGTGCAGGGGCCGAAACGGCGCGTGCAGCGGGCATTAAAGGCGCAACCCGGCGGTGGATTCAACGGGCTCGGCAGCTCGCCGGTGAGCTTGATGCGCTCGCGGCGATCGTCCGGGTTCAGACGCGGGGTGGCAGACAGCAGCGCCTGCGTGTACGGATGGCGCGGATTGCTGAAGATCTGATCCTTCGTGCCTTTCTCCACACAGCGACCGAGATACATCACCATCACTTCATCGGCGATGTGTTCCACCACTGACAGGTCGTGAGAGATAAAGACGTAGGAAAGCCCTAAATCCTGCTGCAGATCCATCATCAGGTTTAATACCTGCGCACGGACGGAGACGTCGAGCGCCGACACCGGCTCATCGGCGATCACCACGTCCGGATCCAACATCAGACCGCGGGCAATCGCGATACGCTGGCGCTGACCGCCGGAGAACATGTGCGGATAACGGTCATAGTGCTCGGTTTTGAGCCCCACTTTCGCCATCATCGCCAGCGCTTTCTCACGACGTTCCTCTTTGCTGAGTGCGGAGTTGATTTTCAGCGGCTCTTCGAGGATCTGCCCGACTTTCTTACGCGGGTTCAGCGATCCGTACGGATTCTGAAAGACGATCTGGATCTTCTGTCGGCGCAGCTTTTGCGCGTGCGGATCATGCTTGAGCAGATCCTGCCCCTGATAATAGAGCTGCCCGCCCGTTGGCGTTTCGATCATCGTCAGCAGGCGACCCAGCGTGGATTTCCCACACCCGGACTCGCCCACCACTGCCAGCGTTTTACCGCGTTCGAGGCTGAACGATACGCCGTCCAGCGCTTTCACCAGTCGCTCCGGCGAGAAGAGCCCCTTCTTCACCGGATAGTGTTTTTTCAGGTCGATAGCCTGCAGCAACGGCTGCTGCAGGGTGGCCTCTTGCGAACTCATAATGTGGGCCTCCCGGCATCATCGAGCGGATAGTGACATTTTGACTGACGGCTACCGTCAACAACGTTCAGCGCCGGTTCTTCAGCACGGCATTTTTCGGTGGCATACGGACAGCGCGGGTTGAGCAGACAGCCTGTCGGGCGATCGTACTTACCCGGCACCACGCCCGGCAGCGAAGCCAGACGCGCTTTGTCCTGCGCAAATTCCGGCAACGCGCGCAGCAGCGCCTGAGTGTATGGATGACGCGGCGCGCGGAAGATGTCCTGCGCTTCGCCGGTTTCGACAACCTGCCCTGCGTACATCACGATGATTTTATGTGCCGCTTCTGCCACCAGCGCCAGATCATGGGTGATCAGGATCAGCGCCATGTTCTCTTTCTGTTGCAGTTCCAGCAGCAGTTCGATGATCTGCGCCTGGATGGTGACATCGAGCGCCGTGGTCGGTTCGTCGGCAATCAGCAGCTTCGGACGACAGGCAATCGCCATCGCGATCATCACGCGCTGGCTCATCCCGCCGGAAAGCTGGTGCGGATAGACATCAAGACGCGACGCCGGATCGGGAATGCCGACCTGGTTCAGCAGGTCAATCGCCCGCTGACGGCGCGTTTTCTTGTTGCCGCCCTGATGCACCTGAATGGCTTCCATAATCTGGTAGCCGACGGTGTAGCATGGGTTCAGGCTGGTCATCGGATCCTGGAAAATCATCGCCACTTCCGCGCCCACCAGCTGGCGGCGCTCTTTTTCGGAAATGCGCTTTAGATCCTGACCGTTAAACTCAAGGCTTTCTGCCATCACGCGGCCGGGATAGTCAATCAGCCCCATGATCGCCAGCGAGCTGACTGATTTACCGGAGCCGGACTCCCCGACGATGCCGACGACTTCACCCTGATCCACGCTGTAGCTCACACGATCTACGGCGCGAAACTCGCTGCCTTCGTCGCCGAAGTGCACCGATAATTTATCTACATTCAATAACGCCATCTCGTGCCTCTTACTGCTTCAGTTTGGGATCGAGCGCATCACGCAGCCCGTCGCCCATCAGGTTAAATGCCAGCACCGTCAGCAGGATCGCGACACCCGGGAAGGTGACGACCCACCAGGCGCTTTGCGCGAACTGCAACACGTCGGAGAGCATGGTGCCCCACTCCGGTGTTGGCGGTTGCGCACCCATGCCAAGGAAGCCAAGAGCGGCCATATCGAGAATGGCGTTAGAGAAACCGAGCGACGCCTGAACAATCAGCGGCGCAAGGCAGTTCGGGAAAATGTTGACGAACATCTGGCGCATCGCCCCGGCGCCTGCCACGCGCGAGGCGGTAACGTAATCGCGGTTCACTTCCACCAGCACCGCCGCACGTGTCAAACGCACATAATGCGGCAGGGCAACGAAAGTCAGCGCCAGCGAGGCGTTAACGATGGACGGGCCGAATATCGCCACCAGCACCAGCGCCAGCAGCAGACTTGGCAGCGCCAGCATGATATCGACGATACGCATGATGATGGTGTCGACGATGCCACCGAAGTAACCTGCCACCAGGCCGAGGATAATCCCCATCACCAGCGACAACACGACCACCAGACAGCCCACCAGCAGCGACAGGCGCGCGCCATACATCAGTCGCGTCATGATGTCGCGGCCCACGTCGTCAGTGCCAAGCAAGTGCGCGAAGGTTCCGCCTTCCATCCATGCCGGCGGCGCCAGCAGCGTATCGCGGAACTGATCCGCCGGGTTATAGGGCGCGATAAAGTTCGCGAACACGGCGATGAAGATCATGATGGCGACGTACACCAGCCCCACGACGGCGCCTTTGTTGCGTTTAAAGTAGTGCCAGAACTCCTGCATCGGGGTCATTGGCACGGGTGCTGCTACGACTTTATTTTCAGTAACTTGTGACATGATGGCCCCTTACTTCTTATGTCGAATACGCGGGTTCACCACGCCGTACAGCAGATCGACCAGCAGGTTGACGAGAATAATCATCGTCGCGACCAGCAGAACGCCGCCCTGAACGACCGGGTAATCACGACGCTGCAACGCGTCAATCAACCAGCGCCCCAGGCCGGGCCAGGAGAAAATGGTTTCGGTCAGGATCGCCCCGGCCAGCAGCGTGCCCACCTGCAGACCGATAACGGTCACCACCGGCAGCATGGCATTACGCAACGCATGAACGATGATCACGCGCATGCGGGTCAGCCCTTTGGCGCGCGCGGTACGAATGTAATCTTCACCCAGCACTTCCAGCATTGCCGAACGGGTCATACGCACAATCACCGCCAGCGGGATGGTGCCGAGGACAACAGCGGGCAGGACCATGTGCGCTAAAGCGTCGATGAAGTCACCCGACTCGCCCCAGATGGCCGTGTCGATCAGCATAAAGCCGGTTAGCGGCAGGGTATCGTCGAGGAAGACGGAGTCGCTGATACGCCCGGAGACCGGCGTCAGGTTCCATTGTACGGACACCAGCATAATCAGCATCATGCCCCACCAGAAGATGGGCATGGAGTAGCCGGTCAGCGCGAGGCCAACCGCGGTATGATCGAAAATAGAACCACGCTTAACAGCCGCCAGCACCCCAACCGGGATACCCACGGCAACCGCAAAAATCATGGCGCAGACACCGAGCTCCAGCGTCGCTTTGAAACGCGGCACGAACTCGTCCCACACCGGCAGACGGCTCTTCAATGAGATCCCTAAATCGCCGTGCAGAACACCCCAGATATAGTGAAGATATTGCTGCCACATTGGTTTATCGAGGCCAAGTTGGGCCAGCAGCTGTGCATGACGCTCAGGGGAGATACCACGCTCACCCGCCATAATCATTACCGGGTCGCCGGGGATCATATGGACGAAGGCAAAAGTGAGAAGGGTAATACCGATAAACGTCGGGATAACTAATCCCAGACGTCGGAGGATAAACTGCAACATAACCCGGATTCTCTATAATGACGCCCCGCCTGGTGACGGTGCGTCTGTATTGCTCACAAATCTTTCTCCACTCGCCAACTGACAAGGGATAAAGCACTGCTGCCGGGTGGCGCTACGCTTACCCGGCCTACGATGTGTAGGCCAGTGCAAGCGCAGCGCCGCCTGGCGTTGCTTTTAATTATTCAACAGAGACGTTTTCGAAGTGGTGTTTACCTAACGGATCAACCACATAGCCTTTGACTTCTTTACGCACCGGCTCATACACGGTGGAGTGGGCGATGATCAGTGCCGGAGCCTGGTCATGCATCACTACCTGAGCCTGTTTGTACAGTTCAATACGCTTGTTGTGATCGTCGGTCGCACGCGCCGGCTGAATCAGATCTTCAAACGGCTTGTAGCACCAGCGAGAGTAGTTGGAACCGTCTTTGGCCGCCGCGCAGCTGAACAGAGTGGCGAAGAAGTTATCCGGATCCCCGTTATCACCGGTCCAGCCCATCATCACAGTCTGGTGTTCACCGGCTTTCGCACGTTTCAGGTACTCGCCCCACTCGTAGGTCACGATCTTAGCGGTAACGCCCACTTTCGCCCAGTCAGCCTGAATCATCTCAGCCATACGGCGCGCGTTCGGGTTGTACGGACGCTGTACCGGCATTGCCCACAGGTCGACGCTAAAGCCTTTTTCCATACCCGCTTCTTTCAGCAGTGCTTTGGCTTTTTCTGGATCGTAGGTGTAATCCTTAACGTCGTCGTTGTAGCTCCACATGGTCGGCGGGATCAGGTTCTTCGCGGCCTGGCCTGCGCCCTGGTAAACCGCTTTGATGATCGCTTCTTTGTTCACCGCATAGGTCAGCGCCTGACGCACTTTCACGTCGTCAAACGGTTTCTTCTCGGTGTTATAGGAGAGGTAGCCCACGTTCAGGCCCGGCATCTCCATCAGGTTCAGGTTCTTGTCCTGCTTCATGCGAGCGATGTCAGCCGGGTTCGGGTACGGCATCACCTGACACTCGTTTTTCTGCAGTTTGGCGTAACGCACGGACGCATCCGGGGTGATAGAGAACACCAGACGGTCGATCTGCGGTTTGGTACCCCAGTAATCCGCGAACGCTTTGTACAGGATACGGGAGTCTTTCTGGTACTGCAGCAGCTGGAACGGACCGGTACCGATTGGGTTCAGGTCGATTTTTTCCGGCGTACCGGCTTTCAGCATGTTGTCAGCATATTCTTTGGACATAATGGATGCGAAGTCCATCGCCAGATCGGCGAGGAACGGCGCTTCCGGACGGGTCAGCACGAACTGAACGGTGTTATCGTCCACTTTCTTCACTTCGCTGATCAGTTCCGGCAGGCCCATGCCTTCGAAGTATTCGTAGCTGCCGCCAGAAACTTTGTGATACGGGTTTTGATCATTCTTCTGACGATCGAAAGAGAAAACCACGTCATCAGCGTTGAAATCGCGGGTCGGTTTGAAGTCTTTGTTATCCTGCCACTTCACGCCTTTGCGCAGATGGAACGTGTAGGTTTTACCGTCTTCGCTGACTTCCCACTTTTCAGCGAGGCCAGGGATCACTTCTGTCGTCCCGATTTTAAATTCAACCAGGCGATTATAAATTGGCACCGAACTGGCATCGTAAGTCGTACCAGAGGTGAAAAGCTGTGGGTTAAAGCCTTCCGGCGAGCCTTCTGAACAATAGACCAGGGTTTTTGCTTGCACGCTTGCTGCGACTGTCATTGCCACCAGGCTCAGTCCAAGCTTCAGCATCCCTGACTTTTTCAAGGAAATACTCATTGTTGTGCTCCGAATGTGATGTTGTCTGTTGTGTTTTGTCCGCCAGCCTTTATTTGTTTTTTGCCCGGTCTGGTCGGCAGTGCCCGAAAGCGTTATGAGAGATGGGGAATCCTTTCACAAGGTCGACTGAGTTGCAGTGCAGATTGTCCTTAAAGTGCCCCTCATGCCCTACAATCTGTCAACAGAATGTGCAAACGTCAATACAGGTAACCAGGATTTACAACGAGGGTGAGAAACGGCAAACAAAGATTAAAAAAAGTTCGACGTGTTATTTTCAGCAGGGAAATTTATGCTACGCACCACAAAGCAGCACAAATCTCTCCATATTCTGCAACAAACAGTGATTAACATTTATGCAAAATGGCAAAAAATTCGTGCAGTATGGTGAATATCTGAGCGATTAATACCAGTAAGCGTAAAACGCTCAGCGGAAAATGCTGCGCTTATCCATAAGTAACGCGCAAAAAGAACTATGCAAATATAAAAAAATACAATGGAATATGTCACAAAATAGTTAACTGATGGTGAGAAGTGGGGATCAGCGGGATTTTGGTGGGTTTGCTGCTTGCTTTTGTCGGGTGGCGCTTCGCTCGAGTCGAACCTCTTTCCCCCGGAGGTTCTCATCCTCTCGGGCTTAAAAGCACAAAAGCCTGCTCGTTGAGCAGGCTTTTAAATTTGGTCGGTGATAGAGGATAACTCGCCACTGCGTGGCTCGCCCTTCGGGCCGTTGCTGCGCAACGTTCTCTCGCTTCGCTCGAGTCGAATCTCTTCCCCCGGAGGTTCTCATCCTCTCGGGTTTAAATGCACAAAAGCCTGCTCGTTGAGCAGGCTTTTAAATTTGGTCGGTGATAGAGGATTCGAACCTCCGACCCCTTCGTCCCGAACGAAGTGCGCTACCAGGCTGCGCCAATCACCGAATGCGGGGCGCATATTACTGCCGTGATGCTACCCCGTCAATCCCTTATTGAGAAAAAGCCATCCGATCGCCGAGAAAGTCGCCATCACTGCGATTTTATTACGCCTTTCGCGCTGTTTGGGTTATGGCACCAGTCGTTATTCTCATTGATTCCGCCGTCCGGCGAGGTGTAGCCCAGGCACCCCATGATGGTGTCATACAGTTCAACGTGACGGCGTGGCACTTTCATTTCCGCCTGCTGCTTCAGGTGGGCAAAGGCGTCAGCGTTGGTCGGGTTTTCCAGATACTTATCCGACATCCATACCATCATCGGCACGCGGAACTGCTCTGGCGGCGCCAGCTTACGCGGCGTGCCGTGCAGGTGCTCCTGTTCGTTGATCGACTCGCCGTGATCCGCGGCATAGAACACAATTGCTTTCTTGTCGCGCAGCTGATCCAGCACCTGGCTGATAAAAGTATCCACGTAAAGCACCGAGTTGTCGTAAGCGTTGATCAGCTCCTGCTTGCTGCAGTACTTATTGATCCCCACACATTCCGGCTGCCACTTCGCAAAGTCACGGGTGTAACGCTGGTAATAGCTCCAGTGAGACCCTTTGGTATGCAGGATGAGAAGATGCTTACCCTTTTCGTGCTCTTTCAGTGACACCGACATCTCATTGAGCAACAGCATGTCGTCGACATTTTTTCCGCGGTTGCGCGGTTCGGCGCCAATCTGCTCGCGGTAGGCGATGTTGTCAGCCATGGTGTTGCTGTAGAACCACATTTCGCTCTGCATCGCGAACAGGTCTGAGCTAAAGCCCAGTTGCTTCAGTACTGCAAAGACGTTCTGCTCTTTCAGCGTACGCTGCGGATTCTCATCCGCACCGCCTTCGCGCACAAACATGCAGCGCAGTGAGAGTTTCGTTGCCGTATCGCAGGAGTAGCCGCGGAACGCCACCAGGTTTTTCTCCTGCGCCAGTTTCGGCGTGGTATCCCGTTCGTAGCCCAGAATCCCCATATGATCCCAGCGCGTGGTTTCCCCGATGATAAACACCACATACGTGTCATCCAGCGCGTTGCCGGGGGCGTTATAGGTAAACTTTTTCGCTGGGTTAATCAGTGATTTATAGTCGGACGATTCATCGACCTGCGCCCAGGCATACAGGCCCAACGCCGAGAGCCAGTTCGACGGCAGATAGGAGTTCGCGACCACGCCGCCGTAGCTCGGCATATCAACGCCAGTCGCTTTTTCGATTTTCTTTTGCTGCTGCTCCATCACTCTGATCGGCGCCCAGACCAGCAGACCGGCCATTACCACCACTACCACATTGCGGACGCGCTGCCCGCGGGTCCGCACCTGGCGCAGCAGCGTATAGCGGCAACGGTTACTCCAGATAAAGAACAGCGGCGGCAGGCTGGTCGCGACTGTCCAGAGAATAAAACCCCGGCCCACCACTTCTTTCGACAAATCGATATCCGTGGTCATGACCGAGGCAATAATGCCGTAGCCAATCACTACATTCATAAAGGTCATGTAATAGCTGGCAGCGGCAGAGACAATGACGATAAGCGTCGCCAGTATTTGCCAGGGACGGCGCCCGAACAGCGACAGCAGCCGCAGCACGCAGAAGGTGGCAAGCACCGAACCACACAATTCGATGACGGCAAAAATTCCATTTCTTGCAGTGAAGTGCTCCAGATAACCTTCGAGTCGTCTGAACAAAACCGCGCCGTTCAGAAACAGACCAATGTACACCGCCAGCATCAGACACAGCCTCTGCTGGGTGAGGGACTTAATATAATTCATGCAAGCAACCCTAGAATAAGGGGTAAAAAAACTGACATACCTGTCGCGTGACAGTCAGCAGAGTAAGTAATCGCTTAACAAATCGTTATAAGAAACGTCTACAAGCGCGGTAAGTAGACCACGACATTAAGAAATAATTACAGCGGGAAGTGTGATTCAGGCAAAGCTTTACAAAAGTTCAAGTCTTGTTCAGCACAAAAAACAACTTTTCTGCTCAGTTTTCAGACAAATTACAGACAAAAAAAGCCGGTTTCCCGGCTTTTCCTTTTTGAAGCGATCAGGCATGGGCGTGCTGATACATTTCTGCTTTTGGCTGGCGAATCGTTGTCGACAGAGCCAGTGAAAGAATAAGCAGGGCAAAGATGACGCAAAAGGTCACGTAGAAACCGCCAAACAGAGAGGCAATCAACGACCCGCAAATACTGCCGATGCCGAAGCCTAAATAAATCACGCCGTAGTTTTTCGCCAGGTTATTGAGGCCAAAGAATTCGCTGACCAGTGACGGGAACACGGTGATGGTGCCGCCAAAGTTAAAGGCCACACAGGCGATGGCAGCAAAGAAGGTCATGGCATTGAGCGGGGCGAACAGGAGGGCAGCCATCCCGATGAGCGAAATCACCTGACCAATCGTAATCACGCGGATACGGGCAATTTTGTCAGACAGGATGCCGAGCACCAGGCGACCGCTGAGGTTGGCGATGGAAATAACCGTCACCGCATTGGCGGCTGTCAGCACATCAAGATGCACCATGCCCTGAGCAATATCTTTCGCCACGCCAATCACATAGAGGCCGCTCATGCAGGCGGTCAGGAACATCACTGCCAGCATCCAGTACTGCGGTTTGCGCATGGATTCGGCGAGAGTAAAGTCATTCACCGCCACGCCGTCGGTGGTTTTCACTGCCTGATCCGGCGCATCGGTCATTAGCGTCGCGCCGAAGACAATCATCACCAGCACAATCGCGCCCCAGATAATGAAGGTTTTTTCCAGGCCGACGCTGGCAAGCAACTGGCTGTCGATAAACTTAAAGCCCAGGCTACCGAGACCGTAAGAGCCAATCGAGAAAGCGGAGATCAGCCCCTTACGTTCCGGGAACCATTTCACGCAGTTAGAGAGCGTCAGCAGGTAACCCGCGCCATCCGCCAGACCCACCAGGATCCCCGCGCTCAGCCAGAGCATCATCAGGCTACTGGAGTGCGCCGTCAGGAAAAAGCCCAGCCCCAGCAGAACGCCGGAGGCCATGGTCACACGTTTCACGCCAAAACGCTCCTGCAGCTTACCGGCAACGGAGGACGAGATAGCCAGCCCGAGGCTTAACAGACCAAAGGAAAACGCCACCTGGCTTACCGGTTCGTTGAGTTTGTCAGAGAGTGAGCTGTTGAAGAGGCTCCAGGTATAGACCGATCCGAGCGCGAATTGCGTCACGATGGTACCGAACAGCGTCAGCCAGCGGGTGTGTTGCGTAACAGGTTTCATAGCAGATGCGCCTTTATCTATTCACTGGCGCTACCATAACGAAACGCATTTCATGCCAGGGGGAAAAGGGCATGAAATGCTGTGAGAGCGGAATGAAATGCATGCCTTGCGGAATGAATGACATGGCGTTAATCGCCAGATGCGCGTTGAAAACGTAAGTTAGTGCCTACTTTCAGCGAAGGATGCGCCATTACTGTAATTGAAATGTAAACCAGTTGCTAAAGCAAAGCTAAAATGCAGCGCTGACGCCTAGCACATACAGGGTATTTTCGCCATAAAGGGTGTTGTCGGTTTGCGATAACGACGCATAAGCCGCCAGGTGCGAATTCAGCGACATATCCGCGCCGACGGTCACATCCACCCAGTTACTGTTCGGCTCTGCGCCCGGCACCCGATACAGGTCGGACGGCGACTGCCACGGATCATTACCATCCTGCTGATTAAAGTTAAACTGCGCCCACGGACGTACCCCCCACAGCAGGCCGGAATTCACCCGCCAGCCCACGCTCAGGGTATGCATCCCCTCCGGCGACACGCCTTTCGAGGTATTCGTCGTAAATCCCACCGCGCTCTGTGAAGCGTTGATCCGCTCAGCGAGAATATCCTCGTAGCGCGGTTGGTGATCGCTATCCCATGTATAGCGTTCCGACGTATTACTTTGCGGGCCGATAGCGATATATTCCTGTTGCCAGGCAAAAACATCCGTCGCCATACCGATCCAGACGGAGGTACACACCGGAACCAGTACGCTCCAGCGGCCACAGAATTTCTTTATAATCATGAAACGACTCCAGAAAAGAGCCGAACCCGGCGGTATTGTTATTTGAAGAGGCTTTAATAACCCTTATTAACTATTGTCTCTTTAACAGACACGTCAAGCCGAAGCGAAGACAATTTCGTTATGACAGACATTCAAATAGGGAGAGATGCTATGCAACGTTGCGGTTGGGTCAGTCAGGATCCGCTCTACATCGCCTATCACGATCAGGAATGGGGCGTTGCCGAAAAAAACGCGCAGAAGCTGTTCGAGATGATCTGTCTCGAAGGCCAGCAGGCCGGGCTTTCATGGATCACGGTACTGAAAAAAAGAGAAAACTACCGTCAGGCTTTCCATCAGTTTGATCCGCAGAAAGTCGCGGCCATGACCGACGAGGATGTGGAACGGCTGGTGCTTGATGCGGGTATCATCCGCCATCGCGGTAAGATTCAGGCCATTATCGGCAACGCGCGCGCCTTCCTTGCGATGGAGCAGAACGGCGAACCGTTTGTGGATTTCGTCTGGTCGTTTGTCAACCACACGCCGGTGGTGACCACCGCGGCGACACTGGCGGAGATCCCGGTATCCACTACGGCGTCCGACGCCCTGTCGAAAGCGCTCAAAAAGCGCGGCTTTAAGTTTGTCGGCACCACGATTTGCTACTCTTTTATGCAGGCTTGCGGGCTGGTTAACGACCATATCGTTGACTGTTTCTGTCACCAGGGGAGGTCGGGATGATTCGTGAATGGCACAATGATGATACCGCGCCCTTACTGACGCTGTGGATGGAAAGCACCATCCACGCCCACCCCTTTATTGAGGAAAGCTACTGGCACGAAAGCGAAGCGCTGGTACGCGACGTTTATCTGCCCGCCGCCGTGACCTGGGTATGGGAAGAGCACGGTGTGGTGAAGGGATTTGTGAGTGTCATGGAATCCCGGTACGTCGGGGCGCTGTTTGTCGCGCCCGACGCCGAACGGCGCGGCATCGGCAGCGCGCTGTTAAATCACGTTAAGCAGCACTTTCCCGAGCTTAGTCTGGAGGTGTATCAGAAGAACAGCCGGGCGGTAAACTTCTACCATGCGCTGGGTTTTCGTATTGAAGACAGCGCATGGCAGGAAGAGACCGGGCATCCGACCTGGATTATGCGCTGGCAGGCGGATCAAACGCCGTTAGTGTAAGCGCCGGGCCGTCATATTTTTCCAGCCACGCCAGCGCGGTATTGCCGGCGCAGCCGTTGCCCAGACGCGAGCTGGGCAGGTCTTTCGTCAGGACGTTGACCGCGCCGTTTTTGCAAATGCCGCCCGCTGCCGGGTCCAGATCGGGCCAGGCACCTTCATGCAGACATATCACACCGGGGCGAATGCCCTCCGTCACCACCGCGCCCGCCAGTACCTGCCCACGCGCGTTCCAGACCCGCACCAGATCACCATCGGCAATGCCGCGCGTCTGCGCATCCTGCGGGTGAATCGTCAGCGGTTCGCGCCCGGCGACGGCATACTGTTCGCACAACGCCGTGTAGTTCAGCTGACTGTGCAACCGGTGCGCCGGGTGTGCTGACAACAATTCCAGTTGCCCTTCCTCAGCGTTGCCGTGCCACTCGTCAGGCTCCAGCCACATCGGATGCCCCGGGCAGTCGGCGTAACCAAACCCGGCGATACGTTCGGAATAGATCTCAATCTTACCGCCGGGTGTTTTCAGCGGGTTCGCGTCGGGATCGGCGCGAAACGCGGCGAAACGGACAAACTGCGCATTCTGCTCGCTTTCCGGCATTTCAATCAGCTGGTTCGCCTGCCAGAATTCGCTGAATGGCGGCAGCGTTACCTGCTGGCTGGCGCCGCGCTGACGAGCGATGTCGTAAAACGTCTCCAGCCATTGCAGGTCATTTTTACCTTCCGTAAAGCGCGCTCTGCCGCCCGTTTCCCAGCGTTCGCTGAGATCGGCGAATACGTCGAAATCATCCCGCGCCTCGTCACGCGGGGCGACCACTTGTTTCATTGGCACCAGATGCTGATTGCTGTAGTCGCCGGTCATGGTCAGATCATTACGTTCAAACGACGTCGTCGCGGGCAGCACAATATCCGCATGGCGTGCGGCAGCGGTCCAGAAACATTCGGAGATCACCACCAGTTCCGGTTTTTGCCATGCGCGGATCAACCGGTTGGTATCCTGATGATGAGTAAAATTAGCGCCGCCCGCCCACCACAGAAAACGAATGTCCGGGAAGTGGCGATCCAACCCGTTGTGCTGATAAGCGCCGCCGGGGTTTTCCAGCGCTTCCACGATGCGCGCGACCGGGATTTTATCTACCGCATCGGTGCCGCCCACGACGCTGCCCTGCATCGACCCGAGCACGGCAGCGCGACGCGTCGGATTGCCGCCGTTGGCGAAATGGTAAGACAGACCAAACCCGCCGCCCGGCGTGCCTATTTGCCCGAGCATGGCGGCAAGCGTCACCAGCATCCAGTGTTTTTGCTCACCAAACTGCTGGCGCTGCATCCCCCAGCCGGCCATCAACATGGTGGTGTTTTCATGGAACAATTGCGCCAGTTCGCGGATTTTTGCCGCGCTGACGCCGCAAATCGCCGCCGCCCATTCGGCCGTTTTCGGCTGCCCGTCGGTTTCGCCGGTCAGGTAACCGGCAAACACCTCATAACCGGTGGTGCAGCGCTGTAAAAACGCGCGGTCATGCCAGCCGTTTTCCTGTAGCGTGTGCGCAATGCCAAGCATCATCGCCACATCGGTGCCCATATGCGGCGCAATCCATTCGCCCGCGTCGCCAAAGAAATCGACGGTTTCCGAACGCATCGGATCGATGCAGATCAACCGTTTCCCGCTGTTGCGCAGTTTGTCGAACCAGGGAATGCCCTGCTCATCCGACGCGTTCCACGCAATCTTCAGCGTATTCAGCGGGTTGGCGCTCCACAGCACCACGACGTCGCTGTGCTTCAGCACCAGCGGCCAGCTGGTCTGCTGCTGATAGACTTCGTTACCACCGACCACGTGCGGCATGATCGCCTGCGCCGCGCCGGTGGAATAATCCCCCAGATGCCCGGTATAACCGCCCGCGAGACTCATATAGCGTTGCAACAATGTGGCCGCCTTGTGCAGCACGCCGTTTGAGCGCCAGCCGTAAGATCCGGCAAAAATGGACGACGGGCCATAGCTTCCTCGAATACGCCGGTGCTGCGCGTGGATGAGATCCAGCGCCTCATCCCAGCTCACCCGGACAAATTCATCCTGCCCGCGGACGCCCTGCGGCTGTTCCGGCGAGGCGAGAAAACCTTTTCGCACCATCGGATAACGGATACGTGTTTTGCTGTGCACCTGCTCGCGCACGACGGATTGCAGTGAATTGCTGAAGCCGGTAGTGATCGCCCCACGTGACGACAGCACGGTCTCGCCATCGGTTTCAACCAGCATTGGTCCCCAGTGGGCGGCGGTTAAGATTGTTTTCGTGGTGGATGAGTTTGCCAAAGCGTGCTCCTGAACACGGATGCCGGGGTGAGGGTTACCTGTAATTTTGTACATATTCACGCGTTATAATCAACCGCTGACCATAGCGACGTATAGAATAAAAAAGATTAAGCATCCTCCGTTTTCGCGCTAAGGTGTTGGCACATTCAGGCGAGGGAGCAGTCATGGCGAATAAGGCGCGTGCCACCATCAGTGACGTTGCAAAAGCAGCGAAAGCAGGCAAAACCAGCATTTCACGCTATCTCAATGGCGAAAAGCATCTGCTTTCTGAAGCCATGCTGGCTCGTATCGAAAAAGCCATCGCCGATCTCGACTATCGTCCGAGCCTGATGGCGCGTGGCCTGAAGCATGGCCGTACGCGTCTGATTGGTCTTATCATCGCTGACATCACCAACCCCTATTCCGTCCATGTGCTGAGCGGCATCGAAGCCGCCTGTCGCGAAAAGGGCTTTACGCCGCTGGTCTGTAATACCAACAACGAGGTTAATCAGGAGCTGCATTATCTCGATCTGTTGCGCAGTTATCAGGTAGAAGGGATTGTGGTGAACGCCGTCGGCATGCGTGAAGAGGGTCTGAACCGTCTGCAACAGTCAGCGCTACCAATGGTGCTTATCGACCGCAAAATTCCTGAGTTCGCCTGCGACGTCGTCGGTCTCGACAACACCCAGGCCGCCACTACCGCCACTGAGCATCTGGTCGATCAGGGCTTTGAGGCGTTGCTGTTTCTCAGCGAGCCGCTGGGCACCGTCAATACGCGGCGCGAGCGTCTGAGTGCTTTTCGCGCCACCCTCGCCCGCTACCCGGGTATCATGGCTGAAAACGCAGAAGTGCCGCTGGCGGACAGCGCCGTTATCGATAACGCCCTGCGCCAGTTCCATACTCGCCATCGTGGCATGCGCAAAGCGGTGATTTCCGCCAACGGCGCGTTAACGCTGCAGGTTGCCCGCTCACTGAAACGGCTGGGGCTGCACTGGGGCAGCGATATCGGGTTGCTGGGGTTCGACGAGCTGGAGTGGGCGGAGCTGGCAGGCGTCGGGATCACCACTCTCAAACAGCCCACCTGGCAGATCGGTTTCGCCGCGGTAGAACAGGTGGTACGCCGCATTGAGGGCAACCACGAACCCATCCGCGAACAGGTTTTTTCCGGCGAGCTGATCGTCCGCGGTTCTACCGCCCGTTAAATTCTCTTCGTGACTGCGATCATAATTTGAGCAAAGGCGACTTTTCTTTGGAATCGGTTCCATTTAGCGTTACTACAAGATTAATGCAGTAGCCGCCGGGGAAATAGCCGATGGGAAGAAAAATTATCGTTGTGACCGCTGCTTACGGTAACGATCGCATCAACGCGCTGGGCGGGCAGTCCGCCGTGCTGCCATTCATTGCCGCCGCGGGTGCGGATGGCGTCGAAATTCGCCGCGAACTGTTCAGCGAAGAAGAACTTCACCACCTGCCCCGGCTGGCGGCGGAAATCGAACAGCAAAAACTGCTGGCCTGTTATTCCGCGCCGGAACCGCTGTTTGAACGCGACGGCAAGCTGAACCCGCGCATCGGGGCTCTGCTACAGGAAGCGCAGACCCTCAACGCGCTGTGGCTGAAACTGTCGCTGGGTCATTTTTCTCACAGCGCCGCGCTGGAGCCTCTGCGCGCGATTCTGGCGAGTTCCGGAATGGCGCTGGTGGTGGAAAACGATCAGACCGACTGCGGCCAACTGGCACCGATGCAGCGCTTTAAAGCCGCCTGCCAGGTACTGAAACTGCCCGTCACGCTAACCTTCGATATGGGCAACTGGCTGTGGGTGGGGGAATCGCCTGAAGAAGCCGCGCATCTGCTGGCGCCGGCGGTCAGTTATATCCACGTTAAAGCCGCCGAACCGCATCATCATCACTACCGCGCCGTGCCGCCGGATAACGCCCCGGCGCGCTGGCTGGCGCTGCTCAACGACCTGCCAGGCGATGCGCCGCGCGGTATTGAGTTTCCGCTGGAAGGCCGCGATCTGACCGCCGTCACCCGCCACTACGTCAATTTATTACGTGAGGAATAAACCATGGACAATGCACTGGATGTCATCACTATCGGCGAGGCCATGGCGATGTTTGTCGCCAGAGAGACCGGTGACCTGGCGGACGTAGAACAATTTATGAAACGCGTCGCGGGTGCCGAGCTGAATGTGGCGACTGGCCTGGCACGCCTGGGTCTGAAAGTGGGCTGGGTGAGCCGCGTCGGCGATGACAGCTTTGGCCGCTTCGTGCTTAACGGCCTGAAAAAAGAGGGCATTAACGCCGAAGGCGTGATCCTCGATGGTTGTTACAGAACCGGCTTTCAGCTGAAATCTAAAGTCGAAAATGGAACCGATCCCATCGTGGAATATTTCCGCAAAGATTCGGCGGCCAGCCATCTCTCGGTGGATGACTACTATGCCGGCTACTTCTCCCGCGCCCGTCATTTGCACCTGAGCGGCGTGGCGGCAGCGCTGTCCCGCTCCTCGTACGAACTGCTTGATCACGCGGCGCGAACGATGAAAGCGCAGGGCAAAACGCTGTCGTTTGATCCGAACCTGCGGCCGGTGCTGTGGGAAAGCGAAGCGGAGATGGTGGAAAAGCTGAATCAGCTCGCCGTGCAGGCGGACTGGGTGCTGCCGGGTCTGAAAGAAGGAATGATCCTCACAGGGCGTCAGACACCGGAAGCGATCGCCGATTTCTATCTTGATCGCGGTGTGCAGGCGGTAGTGATTAAAACCGGCTCCGATGGCGCCTGGTACAAATCAGCGACGGGTGAAAAAGGTGCCGTCGCCGCCGTCAGAGTGGAAAACGTTGTGGATACCGTGGGCGCGGGTGATGGTTTTGCGGTTGGCGTCATCAGTGCCCTTCTGGAAGGAAAAACGCTGCACCAGGCCGTCGCGCGAGGCAACAAAATCGGCTCGCTGGCGATTCAGGTGCAAGGCGACAGTGAAGGTCTGCCGACCCGCGACGCCCTTGGCGACGCGTGACAGGCATTGTGCATAAATAACAGCCACCGTGTACCCTACTATCAACGGCGGCACTCACCTCATACCCAGAGGCAAGCCTATGAACAGTTCTACAAATGCAGCCAAGCGCTGGTGGTACATCATGCCGATCGTGTTTATCACGTACAGCCTGGCGTATCTCGACCGTGCAAACTTCAGCTTCGCCTCCGCGGCGGGCATTAACGACGATCTGAACATCACCAAAGGGGTGTCGTCCCTGCTCGGGGCGCTCTTCTTCCTCGGCTATTTCTTCTTCCAGATCCCCGGCGCTATCTACGCTGAACGCCGCAGTGTGCGCAAACTGATTTTCGTGTGCCTGATCCTGTGGGGTGCATGCGCGTCGCTGACCGGTGTCGTTAATAATATCCCGGCGCTGGCGGCGATCCGCTTTATGCTCGGCGTGGTGGAGGCGGCGGTCATGCCCGCCATGCTGATTTACATCAGTAACTGGTTTACCAAATCCGAACGTTCACGCGCCAACACGTTCCTGATCCTCGGGAACCCGGTGACCGTGCTGTGGATGTCGGTGGTTTCCGGGTATCTGATTCAGGCATTTGGCTGGCGCGAAATGTTCATCATCGAAGGGGTGCCTGCCATTCTGTGGGCCTTCTGCTGGTGGGTGCTGGTGAAAGACAAACCGGCGCAGGTGGGCTGGCTGTCTGACAGCGAAAAATCGGCATTGCAGGCGCAGCTTGAGCAGGAACAGCAAGGTATCAAAGCCGTCCGTAACTACAGCGAAGCGTTCCGCTCCCGCAATGTGATCCTGCTGTGCCTGCAATATTTTGCCTGGAGTATCGGCGTGTATGGCTTCGTACTGTGGCTGCCGTCCATTATCCGTTCCGGCGGTGAAAATCTCGGTATGGTCGAAGTGGGCTGGCTCTCGTCCGTGCCTTATCTCGCCGCCACCATTGCGATGATCGCCGCCTCCTGGGCCTCTGACAAATTGCAAAACCGCAAACTGTTCGTCTGGCCACTGCTGCTGATTGGCGCGTTCGCGTTCATCGGTTCGTGGGCGGTCGGGGCCAATAACTTCTGGGCGTCGTACACTCTGCTGGTGATTGCCGGTGCGGCGATGTATGCCCCGTATGGCCCATTCTTCGCCATCATCCCGGAAATGCTGCCGCGTAACGTGGCGGGTGGCGCGATGGCGCTGATCAACAGTATGGGCGCGCTTGGCTCGTTCTTCGGCTCCTGGTTTGTGGGCTATCTGAACGGCTCCACCGGCAGCCCGTCCGCATCATACATTTTCATGGGGGTGGCACTTTTCGCCTCAGTATGGCTAACTCTGATTGTTAAGCCTGCTAATAATCAACAACTCCCGGCAGGCGCTCGTCACGCCTGATTATGCCAACTACGGAGATACGCATGAAGCCGTCAGTCATTCTCTACAAAACGCTCCCGGACGATCTGCTGCAACGTCTGGAAGACCACTTTACCGTTACGCAGGTGAAAAACCTGCGCCCGGAAACGGTTGAACAGCATGCCGAAGCCTTCGCGCACGCGGTCGGTTTACTGGGCTCCAGCGAGAAAGTGGACGCGGCGCTGCTGGAGAAGATGCCCGCGCTTCGTGCGACCTCCACGGTGTCAGTGGGTTACGACAACTTTGATGTCGATGCGCTGAACGCACGGAAAATTCTGCTGATGCACACCCCGACCGCGCTTACCGAAACAGTGGCCGATACCCTGATGACGCTGGTGCTGAGCACCGCGCGCCGGGTGGTGGAAGTGGCAGAGCGCGTAAAAGCCGGTGAATGGACTAAAAGCATCGGCCCGGACTGGTACGGCGTGGATGTTCACCATAAAACGCTCGGTATCGTCGGGATGGGACGCATCGGCATGGCGCTGGCTCAGCGCGCGCATTTCGGTTTTAACATGCCGATTCTCTATAACGCTCGCCGCCAGCATGACGCGGCGGAAACCCGCTTCAATGCCCGCTACTGTGACCTGGATACCCTGTTGCAGGAAGCGGATTTTGTCTGCCTGATCCTGCCGCTGACCGACGAAACGCGTCATTTGTTTGGCGCTGAGCAGTTCAAAAAGATGAAACGCTCCGCCATTTTCATCAATGCTGGTCGCGGACCGGTGGTGGATGAGCCTGCGCTGATCGCCGCACTTCAGCAGGGTGAAATTCACGCCGCCGGGCTGGACGTGTTCGAGAAAGAGCCATTACCGGTGGATTCACCGCTGCTGTCATTACCGAACGTGGTAGCGCTGCCGCACATCGGTTCAGCCACGCATGAGACACGCTACAACATGGCGGCAACGGCGGTGGACAATCTGATTGATGCGCTGAATGGTAAGGTGGACAAAAACTGCGTGAACCCGCAGGTGGCGTGACGTTTTGCGGCCGGGTGAGCGCGATGCCACCCGGCTTTTTATCATTTTAGCGTGTCGCGTCGACTGCGCTGCTCCAGGCCTGACTGAAAGCCTGATGCTGTGCCGCCAGAGGACCAATCAGCGCGTTATACTGGCTGGCCTGCTGTGACGTCGGGAACTGAATGCCGTTCGCCACAAAACTCACCTGCGCGCCCTGCTGCGCGACAAAGTCACCCACCTGCACCAGTTGCTGAGTGAATACCTGCGCCGCCGGGATCAACGGTTGCAGCGCGTTTGCCGGCGCCGTCACCACTTTCGTGTACACCTGATCAAACACCGGTTTTAAATCATCCGGTTGTTTCAGCGCAGCATGCGCGGCATCAGCCTGCATTTTCGCGTTTTCCAGTTGCTGACTGAGCACGCCCAGCGCGCCGTTCGCCTGGCGCAGCGGTTCGCGTTGCGTCATGTAATCCTGCGGCACACGAATGGCGTTTACGCTGTCCACGACCGGGCGCAGACCCGCGTCCATCGCCTGGCTGACCTGCTGAGAATAGCCATACAACACAGCGTAATCGGAAACGAAAGGCCCGAACTGTTTTTTCTGATCTGCGGTCAGGGTAGGCAACCGCTCGCCGCTACGCATCACCGTATTCTGTAAAAAGTCGACAAACGCTTTGCGCTGATCGCCTTCTTTATCGAAACACCCGCTCAGGCTAACCACCATTAATAACGCCGCAACAGGCGCAAACCAGCGAGAGCAGGACTTTCCTGTCGCCATTTTTATTACTCCTTTCAGCAAAAAACGCGCAAACTGGCACACGTGTGCCTGACGCTGACAAGGATAGTCCAGGTCAGCGCGGCAAGATACCTTTTCCTTACCTTCCAGGTGCAAAAAGCAGCAGAAGATCCTGCTGCGCTTCGCCTGCATTGCCACTTTTGTGAAGAGTATTTACAAAAAAATTCATTGCCGGACCTGGCGTGATTTTTCAATGTATTACCCTTTTATTGCAAAAAGCTGAAACGCATCAGGCCTGGAGAGTACCGAAACGAAATCGATCCCAGGAGAAATAACTGGCTATGATTAATGAGCTCTTGTTATTCACGATCCCGCAGTGTGATTCAGAGGAGTTCTCAATGGAATATAAAGATCCTGAGTTTGATCTGTTAGGCAGTCTGGAACAGATTGTTTTTAAAGATGCATCGCAGTTTGTCACCCTGAAGCCGGCGGCTTCAACCCTCATTGATTTTGAACAGTTACGAAAAGGTACCGGGTTGAAGCTGGACGAATTCGCCAGAGCAATGGGCGTCAGTGTGACGATGGTGAAAGAGTGGGAGTCGAAACGCGTGAGACCTTCCGCCACTGAGCTAAATCTGATGCGTCTGATGCAGGCAAACCCGCAGGTCTCGAGGCTGTTAACAGATTGAGTTTATCTCAAATGAGATAGTACCGACGGTCCTGAAAACAGGACCGTTTTCTTTTTCAGAAAGAAAAACATTGCTATCGTGGGCTCAACGTGCGTTAATGACGCCGGTTTGATTTACAGACCATAAAGCAGTTGAGCTGAGCAGTCCTCTCATAGGTTGTCCGTTGATACCCTCGTAGTGACCTTCCCTTTATGCTTCAAATCTGTAATCCATACCATTATTGCCATCTGGCAGCACACTTACATTAAAGGAAATCACTATGTCTAACAAAATGACTGGTATCGTAAAATGGTTCAACGCTGATAAAGGCTTCGGCTTCATCACTCCGGACGACGGCTCTAAAGACCTGTTCGTTCACTTCTCTGCTATCCAGAACGATGGCTACAAATCTCTTGATGAAGGCCAGAAAGTATCCTTCACCATCGAAAACGGCGCTAAAGGCCCGGCTGCTGGTAACGTCACCAGCCTGTAAGCCTGACTAAGAGCCTGATTCAGGCTCTGTAGCACGTAAAGATCCTCGTCAATGACGGGGATTTTTTTTGCCTGTTATTTGTCGCCTGTTTTGGGTTCAGCACAATATAGCGGTTGCCACGTTCTTAATCATAATATTCTGTTTTTAGCACATCACTAAATACAACAAGAGAAGCAACGGGACGCCATAAATAAGGTCGAACGTGCTCTCTTCGTCTATTTCCATGTTTGCAGTTTCACATTATTTATATTCATGGAGTGAATAATGCCTGTTAAACTTAAAGTTATCACTATTGGTGATAAAACCACAACGGGTGGAATAATTGAAAGCGGAGCGCTTACTGTTATTTGCCATAACAGACCTGTTGCACTTATCGGTTCTGAGTCATTTTGCCCACAATGCAAGACCACAGGTATTATTCGCAAAACCAAACAATTTCAGGTCTTCGCAGAAAATAAACTGGTCTGCCTTGAAGGCGATATTGTTGAATGTGCCTGCCCTCCAGGCACCAATCGTGTTATTGCTTCTCCGAATACCTTTGAATTTATCGGTTATGAAAACGGCATGGTCGGTTCGTCTGCCAGCAATTCGCTGTTATGTAGTGAGGAGCAAGAGCCAGAGCAGCACGCGCAGGCGGCCCGGAGGAAAGCTGCACCGGAACCTCAACAAGAGGAAAAGACACAAAAACCCAGGCGGGAAATTACGCTGACGCTTGGCGTGTTTTTTGACGGTACCGGGAATAACGCTGTTAATACGGCTAATATGCTGAAAGTCTGCACAGCCAGACATTATAACCTTAATGACGCCGAGGCTGCCGGTATTCTGGAAAAATGTGCAGAAGAAGAATTTAGCGTATCGGGAACAGGAGCGACCAGTTACAACGGTTATTACACCAACATTCACTGGCTGAATACGCTGTATGATAAAACCGTCTCTGCAGATAACTCTGAGATCCAACAGGCTATTTATATTGACGGCATAGGGACAGACAGTGGTAAGCCTGACAGCATGGCGGGACTGGTATTCGGGACATCCGACACGGGAGTTATCGCTAAAACGGATAAGTCTGTTGCTCAAATTTCCCGGACCATTACTAACACGATTAAACAAATAAAAGATAAATCATCCGGGTGTGAGCTTGTCATAAAAAGCCTTCAATTTGATATTTTTGGCTTTAGCCGGGGTGCTGCGGCATCGAGACATTTTGCCAACCGTATTCTGGCAGAAGACCCCGCCATTATCAGCGCCATCCGGGAGGGCATTGGCGACATCACATTTACGGGGGCGCCTGCCGGTAAAACCCGCTTTATCGGTATCTTTGATACCGTGGCGGCAATTGGCACCCCGACAAACGGCCTGAATCCCCATACCGCAGACACCGGCGAGGTAAACATAAAACTGCATAAGGGGGTGGCGGATAAGGTCTTTCATATCACCGCGGCGCATGAGTGTCGGTTTAATTTCGCCCTCAACAGTGTCAAACCTGCATGGCCTGAGCTGGTACTACCCGGCGTGCATTCAGACCTTGGCGGCGGTTATCTGCCGGTGGTGGAGGAAAACCTGTTTCTGACCCGGCCGGAAACGGAAACTGTGCCGCTCCGCCAGCCCGACCAGCAAACCCACTGTTATCACCGGGCGGTGAAAGCGATGACCGCGCTGCACACATACCCCAGCATTGCTCCCCTTCTGTCAGGCAGCGAGGTTGCGGTGGAAACCTGGTATGACGACAGGATGCAACCAGATCGGTATAGCGTGCCACAGAAGCGTAGCTATGCGGCTGTCACCTTACGCAACCGGACCGTGAGAAATGACTGGTCGAAGGTGGTGTTGCAGGTGATGCTCGATGCTGCACGGGATGCCGGGGTATTGTTTAAATCTGTTCATGAAAAAAGTAGTGAGTTATCCCTTCCTGGTGAACTGGTTTCGCTGAGTGAAAAAGCACGGGCAATGGGCAGAGCAGCCCGGTCCGGTAAGACCCCAGACGCATTCACGTCAGAAGAGCTGAATATCATTGCCGGACAATATCTGCACTGCTCGGCAAACTGGAATGCCATCGCGACAGATGCCGATGGCGTTATCAGAGGCGGGGCTGCGCCTGTAGAGATCATCAGTTTTGTTAACCGGCCCGATGAGAACTGGCGACGCACAATTTACAACATGGACGGGGAACAAATATGATACTGAAAACGCTGTCACCACTGTTCCTGCTGGTGGCATTAACGGGCTGCCATACCGGCGAACCGCAGACGCCGGAAGAGACCGGAGAAATGCCCTACGGTAGATGGGGGTTCGCCTTTTTTACACCCTACGCCTTACCCGCCGTCGTCACCCGCGCCATGATTATCGACAGTGAAAAGGTAGTGTCGACATTCCGTATGCTGGACTACACGTCAGATGATCCTGAAACCATCCAGACCTGGAATAAGCGGGTACGAATACAAATCCAGTTTAACAAAGCACGACATCCACCCGTCATGATGCTGTTCTGCTGGGATTCTCATATCGATAATAAGACCTACGAGACCCGGATTATTTTCCCGCCGTCCCTGCGGGAAACCATGCTGACGCCGACGGGTAAAGATGAGTGGGGTAATACGGAATGGTATAAATCGTTGCTGTTTGGCCTTGCACCTGGAGGCAAGGTCAGGATATGGCTGCAGAACAGTGCCGGGGGGGATGATGTACCGCTGGAGCCGAAAAAAATCACCACCCTGTCCGGGGACAAACTGCGGGCCTGTAAGGGAATAACACAAAGCGATTTTTCTCGTGATTTTGACAAGGACACTAAAGACTTTATCAAAGGGAAAACGTACCCCTACGGGGACTGGTAACCGGCCAGTCGGTTGCCTGAATGACGTTTTGCGAGGCGGATTCCAGTAATACGATGTCTCTTTTCGTACCTCAAATCCCGCTTGTCGCCTGGCCTGGCGAGCAGTATCTTCACCGCGCACCTGCAAAATCAGGTGCCGGGATTAGCCTCCTGGATTTCATACTGGCAAATATCATCTATTGCAGAGGCTACTTCATGGCTACAACCCAAACCTACTCGCTTTTCACCGTTCCGTTTAACCACACTACCGATTTCACCGAGCTGGCAGACAACTGCGAACGTTTTGCCGACGTCCTGATAGAGAGCGACGACGAAGCCGAAAAAATGGCGCTTTGTGGCCGTCTCTCCGCTTGTCTGGCGCTGTTGCACCCGACACTGCGTGAACCCATCCCGGACTATTTAAAAGCCAGCCTGACGGTGGATGATCTGCCGACGCATACACCGGCCTTTATGCCGGAAATCGATCAGTTGAGTGTCTGGTGTCAATCGCTGACGCAATTGCTGATGAGTGGCTCGCTCGCCACCACACAAGTACGGGTACTGGGAGAGTTATTGCACGAACTGGTGTGTTATTTTGCCGATACGCTGAAAGCGCCGCGCTGGCTAAACACAGAGGCAGGAATGCTGTCTCTTGAGGATCTGCATTAAAAACGGAAAGCCCGGCTGGCAGAACGCCGCCGGGCTCAGAGGTTTACTGCAACAGCGAAATATCTGCGACCTGCAGGAACAGCTCGCGCAGCTTAGACAGCAGCGTCAGGCGGTTAATACGCACGTCTTTATCTTCGGCGTTTACCATCACTTTATCGAAGAACGCATCGACCGGCTCGCGCAGGGCCGCCAGTTCGATCAGCGCTTCCTGATAGCGACCTTCAGCGAAGAACGGCTGCAATTTGTCACGCAGCACCACCACGTGAGTGGCGAGCTTGATCTCTTCGGCTTCTTTCAGCACGGAGGCGTGAACAACATCGTTCAGCACTTCGTCTGATTTCGCGAGGATGTTCGAAACACGTTTGTTGGCAGCCGCCAGCGCCGCCGCTTCATCGAGCGTACGGAAGTGGGAGACTGCTTTCATGCGGGCATCAAAATCAGCCGGACGGGTCGGACGACGCGCCAGCACCGCCTGAATGGTGTCGACCGTATAACCTTCGTCCTGATACCAGGCGCGGAAACGGCCGAGCATAAAGTCGATGACATCATCCACCACGTTGGTATTGGTCAGCTTATCGCCGTACAGACGCACCGCTTCTTCGGTGAGGGTCTGCAGATCCAGCGACAGGTTTTTCTCAACGATGATGCGCAGCACGCCGAGCGCGGCACGACGCAGCGCAAACGGGTCTTTGTCACCTTTCGGATGCTGACCGATGCCGAAAATACCCGCGAGAGTGTCCATCTTGTCGGCAATCGCCAACGCGCAGGCCACCGGGTTAGACGGCAGGTTGTCACCGGCAAAACGCGGTTGATACTGTTCGTTCAGCGCGACTGCAACATCTTCCGCTTCGCCATCATGACGCGCGTAGTGCATGCCCATCACGCCCTGGGTGTCGGTGAATTCGAACACCATGTTGGTCATCAGGTCGCACTTGGAGAGTAAACCGGCGCGGGTGGCGTGGTTGACATCAGCGCCCGTCTGCGCGGCAATCCAGCCCGCCAGTGCCTGAATGCGATCCGTTTTGTCGCGCAGAGTGCCGAGCTGCTGCTGGAACAGCACGGTCTGCAGACGCGGCAGGTTGTCTTCCAGACGTTTTTTGCGGTCGGTTTTGAAGAAGAATTCGGCATCGGCCAGGCGCGGACGCACGACTTTTTCGTTACCGGAGATAATCTGCTGCGGATCTTTCGACTCAATGTTAGCGACAAAGATAAAGTTCGGCAGCAATTTGCCGTCAGCGGCGTAAACCGGGAAGTATTTCTGGTCGCCTTTCATGGTGTAGACCAGCGCTTCCGCCGGAACCGCGAGGAATTTCTCTTCGAATTTCGCAGTCAGCACGACCGGCCATTCTACCAGCGAGGTGACTTCTTCCAGCAGGCTTTCGCTCAGATCGGCTTTACCACCAATCTTGCGCGCTGCGTCTTCTGCATCGGCTTTGATTTTAGCTTTACGCGCTTCGTAATCCGCCACCACTTTGCCGCGCTCCAGCAGGATCTGCGGGTATTGATCAGCATTGTCGATGGTGAATTCCGGCTCGCCCATAAAGCGGTGACCGCGGATCACGCGATCGGAATTGATGCCCAGAATGGTTGCCGGGATGAGCTTGTCACCCAGCAGCAGCGTCACAGTATGCACCGGACGCACAAAGTGAACGTCAGATGCGCCCCAGCGCATCAGTTTCGGGATCGGCAGCTTCGCCAGCGATGTGGCGACCATGTTCGGCAGTAGTGCTTCTGCGCTTTCGCCTTTCATGTGGGCGCGGTACAGCAGCCATTCACCTTTGTCGGTGGTCAGACGCTCGGCCTGGTCAACGGTGATACCGCAACCCCGCGCCCAGCCCTCTGCCGCTTTGCTCGGTTTCCCTTCCGCGTCAAACGCCTGGGAAATCGCCGGGCCGCGTTTTTCAACTTCGCGATCCGGCTGAGAGGCCGCCAGACGGGCGACTTTCAGCGCCAGACGACGGGGAGCGGCAAACCATTCAACGTTGCCGTGCGCGATGCCGGCGTTATCCAGCTCCGCAGTAAAGTTCGCAGCAAAGGACTCTGCCAGGCTGCGCAGGGCTTTCGGTGGCAGCTCTTCAGTGCCAATTTCCACCAGAAAAGTATTCTCAGACATGGCCGCCTCTTAGTTGTCTCTGTTGCACATCGGGAAGCCGAGGGCTTCACGGGAAGCGTAGTAAGCTTCTGCCACTGCTTTGGTCAGGGTGCGAATGCGCAGAATGTAGCGCTGACGCTCGGTGACGGAGATGGCTTTACGCGCATCCAGCAGGTTGAAGCTGTGGGCGGCCTTCAGAATACGCTCGTAGGCAGGTAGCGGCAGCGGGGTTTCCAGCGCCAGCAGATGCTGCGCTTCTTTCTCGTACTGCTCGAAGCAGGTGAACAGGAAGTCCACATCCGCGTATTCGAAGTTGTAGGTGGATTGCTCCACTTCGTTCTGATGGAACACGTCGCCGTAAGTGGTTTTACCCAGCGGGCCGTTGCTCCAGACCAGGTCGTAAACGCTGTCCACGCCCTGAATGTACATCGCCAGACGTTCCAGGCCGTAAGTGATTTCACCGGTCACCGGCTTACACTCCAGGCCGCCGACCTGCTGGAAGTAGGTGAACTGCGTCACTTCCATGCCGTTCAGCCACACTTCCCAGCCGAGGCCCCAGGCGCCCAGCGTCGGGTTTTCCCAGTTGTCTTCCACGAAACGGATATCGTGGATGGAAGGATCCAGCCCAAGCTCTTTCAGGGATCCGAGGTACAGCTCCTGAATGTTGTCCGGTGACGGTTTAATGATCACCTGGAACTGATAGTAGTGCTGTAAACGGTTCGGGTTTTCGCCATAGCGGCCGTCAGTCGGGCGGCGGGAAGGCTGCACATACGCAGCAGCAATGGGTTCCGGCCCCAGCGCCCGCAGGCAGGTCATAGGGTGAGAAGTCCCGGCGCCGACTTCCATGTCCAGTGGTTGAACGATGGTGCAGCCCTGACGAGCCCAGTAATCCTGTAAGGTCAGGATCAGGCCCTGGAAGGTCCTGGTATCAAACTTTTGCATATTCTTTCGTGCTGGATACGTGTGGATTTAAAGGAAGGGACCAGTATAACCGCTGGCTGCGAGATATACAGTACGAAACGGCGCTGTTTAAGTAAAATTGGGGAAAAAGGGACGATTTGCGCGCGCCAGACGGCGCACACAGCGGATCAGCGCATCGAAAGATGCAAAAACTGGCCGTCAGGATCAAACGAGCAGACAAACCCCTCATTGCGCGAAGTATAACCACGTAATTCATAGCTGGCCTGATACTTTTCAAAGCCAGTCACATCAATTTTCTGCGCCGCGGTATTATAGCGCTCCGCCGCTCTGTTCTTGCACAATTGCTCCATTTCGAGCGAATGCAACGGGGTGACTTTGGCTTTCTGCGCCTTTTGCGGCGGGGCGTGTTCGGCGCTGCACCCGGCAAGCATCAGCAAGGCCAGACAGGGAACTACATATTTCATCATCATTTTCTGATTACCACATTGTTATCTGGCTGTTATTTTTTAATAGACTATCGTTCAGGTCGGAGCATTCTGCGAATCTGACACAGGCTCTACAAGACTGTGGCGAAAAACTCGGAATTTTCCAGTCAATGATGGTGAAAAATCGCAAGTCTGACCCCTTTTCGCGAGGGCACTGAGGCACTGATGCAGTCAAAAATTAACTGGATAGATAATCTGCGAGGGATTGCGTGTTTGATGGTGGTGATGATCCATACCACCACCTGGTATGTGACTAATGCACACGGCGTCAGTTATCTGAACTGGGAAATCGCCAATGTGCTGAATTCCGCGTCCCGCGTCAGCGTGCCGCTTTTTTTCATGATTTCCGGTTATCTGTTTTTTGGCGAGCGTAGCGCCCAACCGCGGCACTTCCTGCGTATCGGGCTGTGCCTGCTGTTCTACAGTGTGATTGCGCTGATTTATATCGCAGCGTTCACTCAGATCAACGTCGTCCAGTCACTGAAATATGTGCTGCAAAAACCCGTCTTCTATCACCTGTGGTTCTTCTTCGCGATTTTCGTTATTTATCTGGTTTCGCCGCTGATTCAGGTTAAAACCGTGAGCGGCAAAATGTTGCTGGCGTTGATCGTCGTACTCGGTATTGTTGCGAACCCCAATACGGTTTCACAAAAAGTGGACGGTTTCGAATGGCTGCCGGTCAATCTCTACATCAGCGGCGACACTTTTTACTACGTGCTGTATGGCCTGCTCGGCAGAGCCATCGGCATGATGGATACCGACAGAAAACCACTGACGCTGCTGAGCGTGGCGGTGTTTATCATCGCCGTGGCAGTCATTTCGCGCGGAACGCTGCACGAACTGCAATGGCGCGGCAATTTCGCCGATACCTGGTATCTGTATTGCGGGCCGATGGTGTTTCTCAGCGCGGCGGCAGTACTAACGATAGTGAAAAATACGCTCAATGATCGGGCGTTACCGGGACTGGCGCTGATTTCGCGCCATTCACTGGGGATTTACGGTTTTCACGCGCTGATTATCCACGCGCTACGCACCAACGGCATCGAACTGAAAAGCTGGCCGCTGGTGGATATTCTCTGGATTTTCGGCGTGACGCTGGCGGTCAGCCTGCTGCTGTCGATGCTGGTACAACGGCTGGATACACGCCGGTTTGTCAGTTAAGCGAAAACAAAACCGTAGGCCGGATAAGCGTAGCGCCATCCGGCAACGATTTTTTATGACATCAGCGGCAGAAGCTGCTGATAAAGCTGGCGGAAGGTTTCGCGTCGCGGGGCATAACGCGCATGCCGCGCCGCATCAGGCTGGTGTGACTGTTCAAGCGGCAGTTGCGGGAGAAGATCGGCAAACGCCGTGCCCGGATGCATCGCCATCTGCGCCAGTCGCGCCGCGCCCAGCGCCGGACCGACATCGCCGCCGGTGCGGTAATCCAGCGTCGTACCGCTGATATCCGCCAGCATTTGCCGCCACCAGGGGCTCCTCGCGCCGCCGCCAATCAGCGTCACGCTTTTCGGTGTGATACCGCAGGCGTGCACCACGTCCATCCCGTCCGCCAGCGCAAATCCGACGCCTTCCAGCACCGCACGCGCCAGCTCAGCCGGACCATGCTGATGCGTCAGGCCAAAGAAAACGCCCTTCGCCTGCGGGTTATTGTGCGGTGTGCGTTCGCCAGACAGGTACGGCAGAAACCAGACCGGATCCGCGTTTTCATCTGCTTTCTCTGCGACAGCAATCAGCGCCGGCACGCTGCCCAGCCCGGTTAAACGCGCAGCCCAGTCGAGACAGGAGGCAGCGCTTAGCATGACAGACATCAGGTGCCAGCGACCAGGCAACGCGTGGCAGAAACTGTGCACCGCGCTTTCCGGCTTACTCAGAAACCCTTCGCTGACAGCAAAATAGACGCCTGAAGTGCCAAGCGACAGCATCGCCTGCCCGGCATCGACCATCCCGACACCCACCGCACCTGCGGCGTTATCGCCACCGCCCGCCACTACGGGAATTTCCGCCACGTTCCACGCCTGCGCGACGGCAGGCAGCAGAGTACCGGTCACCTCGCACCCTTCAAACAGCGCGGGCATGTTGTCGCGCGTCAGATTGCAGGCGCTCAGCATCGCGTCGCTCCAGTCACGCTTCGCCACATCCATCCACATTGTGCCTGCGGCATCCGACATGTCGCTGGCGAACTCGCCGGTCATGCGCAGACGCAGATAATCCTTCGGCAACAGCACTTTATCGACCTGGCGGAAAACATCCGGCTCATGACGCTGTACCCAGAGCAGCTTTGGCGCGGTAAAACCCGGCATCATCAGGTTGCCGGTTATCTCACGGGAATTCGGCACCTGCGCTTCCAGCAACGCGCACTCCTCACCGCAGCGCCCGTCATTCCACAGAATAGCCGGACGCAGGATGCGCTGCTGTTTGTCGAGAAGCGTGGCGCCATGCATCTGCCCGGCAATCCCCAGCGCTTTCACTTCACGCAGTGAGTGCTGCGCCGCCAGTGCTTTCATCGCTCGATCCGTTGCCCGCCACCAGGATTCGGGATCCTGCTCTGACCACAATGGATGCGGACGCGACACCGTGAGAGCTTCGGTTTGCGAAGCGATAACTTCTCCCTGCTCATTAAGCAGAATCACCTTAACGCCTGACGTACCCAGATCGATCCCGATATACATGGTGAGGGCTCCTTAACTAAAAATGCCCGGTAGCGTGACACGACCGGGCCTGCAATACCGTATGACGCGGATTATTTGTCAAACAGGTAATGATTCACCAGGTTTTCCAGCAATTCCTGATGACCGCTCTGGTGCTGCGGTGCCAGATTATGCTGTTCAGCATAGGCAGCCAGTTGAGACAGTGACAGTTGCCCTTTCAGGATCTGCTGACCCAACTCGCCGTTCCACCCGGCATAACGTTTCGCCACGCGCTTATCAAGCTGACCGTCTTCAATCATACGGGCGGCGACTTTCAGTGCCAGCGCCATGGTGTCCATCGCGCCGATGTGACCGTAGAACAGATCGTATTTGTCGGTACTTTGACGGCGTACTTTGGCGTCAAAATTCAGCCCGCCGGTGGTGAAACCGCCCGCTTTGATGATTTCATACATCACCAGCGCGTTTTCCTCGACGCTGTTCGGGAACTGGTCGGTGTCCCAGCCCAGTTGCGCGTCGCCACGGTTGGCATCGACGGAACCAAACACGCCCAGCGCGATGGCGGTCGCGATTTCGTGATGGAACGAATGCCCGGCCAGCGTCGCGTGGTTAGCTTCGATATTCAGTTTGATCTCTTTTTCCAGGCCAAACTGTTTGAGGAAGCCGTACACCGTCGCGGCATCGTAATCATACTGATGTTTGGTGGGCTCCTGCGGTTTAGGTTCAATCAACAGCGTGCCGCGGAAACCGATTTTGTGTTTATGCTCCACCACCATTTGCATGAAGCGGCCAATCTGCTCGCGCTCCTGGCGCAGATCGGTATTCAGCAGGGTTTCATAGCCTTCACGGCCGCCCCACAGAACATAGTTTTCACCGCCCAGTTTGTGCGTGGCGTTCATCGCCGTCACCACTTGCGTGGCTGCCCAGCTAAAGACTTCAGGATCGGGGTTGGTGGCCGCACCGGCGCCGTAACGCGGGTTGGTGAAGCAGTTTGCCGTGCCCCACAGCAGTTTTACCCCGCTCTGTTGCTGTTTTTCGGCCAGAACATCGACCATGCGGGCAAAATTGTTGAGGTATTCTTTCAGTGAAGCGCCTTCCGGTGAGACATCAACGTCATGGAAGCAATAGTAAGGGACGTTTAACTTGTGGAAAAACTCAAATGCAACGTCGGCTTTACGCTTTGCCAGTGCCATCGCGTCGCCCGCCTGCTGCCACGGGCGCTCAAAAGCGCCAACGCCAAACATATCGGCACCGTTCCAGCAGAACGTGTGCCAGTAACAGGCGGCGAAACGCAGATGGTCTTCCATTCGCTTACCCAGAACCTGCTCATCCGGGTTGTAGTGCCGAAATGCCAGCGGATTAACCGATGACGGGCCTTCATAACGAACGCGTTCGAGTTGGTCGAAATAAGCTTGCATAATGAACTCCATATTCAGACAGGCGGCGGGGATTAATTCATTGGCTAATAGTGAGATCGGATTTTGAGTTGCTCAATTACGTTATTTCACACTGCCATTAAGAGAATCCACAAACGTGCGCTGGCTCGCAAAAAAACACTCGTTTTCATTCTTCTTTTCTGGAATAGTGCTTCCATAGCGTGATGCAACAGAAAGGCGAAACGGTTCAAAATCCGATCGCCATCATAATTTGGAAAATAAACCAAATATCATAATGCGAAAAGAAAAAGCGGTAATTGCCAGATGCGTATTCTCTGTTAAAAATTTGCAGCGTATCAGAAGTGTATGTTTCTTTTTCGTCTCTATAACTACCCTGCAACCTCCTGCAACCAGATAAAAAAGGCATCACGATCATGAAATTAAAACACCTTTGCCTCACCCTCTGCGCCTCTCTTATGCTGACCAGCATGGCTGGTATCGCCAAAGAGGTCAAAATCGGCATGGCGATTGACGATCTGCGACTTGAGCGCTGGCAGAAAGATCGCGATATTTTTGTTAATAAAGCACAAGCTCTCGGTGCAACGGTATTTGTACAGTCAGCAAATGGCAACGAAGAAACACAGATGTCGCAAATTGAAAATATGATCAACCGCGGCGTCGATGTGTTAGTTATTATTCCTTACAACGGTCAGGTGCTGAGTAACGTTATTAAAGAAGCCAAGCAGGAAGGGATTAAAGTGCTGGCTTATGATCGCATGATTAATAACGCTGACATCGATTTTTATATTTCATTCGATAACGAAAAAGTCGGTGAAATGCAGGCACATAGTCTTGTCGAGAAAGTGCCTCAGGGAAATTATTTCCTGATGGGCGGCTCGCCAGTCGATAACAACGCAAAATTGTTCCGTGCCGGGCAAATGAAAGTGCTCAAACCGTTTATTGATGACGGCAAAATCAAAATTGTTGGCGACCAGTGGGTTGATGGCTGGCTTCCGGAAAATGCGCTGAAAATAATGGAAAACGCGCTGACGGCGAACAACAACAAAATTGATGCGGTTGTGGCCTCGAATGACGCCACCGCAGGCGGTGCGATCCAGGCGCTCGGCGCCCAGGGACTGGCGGGCAAAGTCGCCATTTCCGGGCAGGATGCTGACCTGGCAGGCATCAAACGCATCATGAACGGCTCGCAAACCATGACGGTGTATAAACCGATCACCACCCTGGCGACCAACGCGGCAGAAATCGCCGTTGAGCTGGGTAACGGGCAGACGCCGAAATCAGACTCCACGCTTAATAACGGGCTGAAAGATGTCCCTTCCCGCCTGTTGACACCTATCGAAGTGAATAAGGACAACATCGATCAAACCGTTGTGAAAGACGGTTTCCATAAAAAGAGCGATCTATAAGTCTCTGATGCCCCGGTTCCGGGGCATTTCTCTCTCGGGGCATCGAAAACAGACCGCCTGAAGGAGTTGTATATGCCTTATTTACTCGAGATGAAAAATATCACCAAGGCCTTTGGCGCGGTGAAGGCGATAGATAATGTCAGCCTGCGGCTTAACGCCGGGGAAATCGTTTCGTTGTGTGGTGAAAACGGTTCTGGCAAATCCACGCTGATGAAGGTGTTGTGCGGTATTTATCCCCACGGGAGCTTTGAAGGCGAAATTATCTTCGCGGGCGAGCCCTTGCAAGCCAGCCATATTCGCGACACTGAGCGCAAAGGCATCGCCATTATTCACCAGGAGCTGGCGCTGGTTAAGCATCTGACAGTGCTGGAAAACATTTTTCTCGGCACCGAAATGAGCCGTTATGGCGTGCTGGATTACGACACCATGACCCTGCGCTGTGAAAAACTGCTCGCGCAGGTGAGTTTATCGATTTCCCCGGATACCCGCGTCGGCGATTTGGGCCTCGGCCAGCAGCAACTGGTGGAGATCGCCAAAGCGCTCAACAAGCAGGTTCGCCTGTTAATTCTCGATGAACCTACAGCCTCGCTGACGGAACAAGAAACCGCGGTGCTGCTCAATATCATCCGCGATCTGCAAAATCACGATATCGCCTGCATTTACATCTCGCACAAGCTGAACGAGGTGAAAGCCATCTCCGACACCATCTGTGTGATCCGCGACGGCCAGCATATCGGCACGCGCGACGCCAGCGGTATGAGCGAGGGCGACATCATTACCATGATGGTCGGACGTGAACTGACGGCGCTCTACCCCAACGAGCCCCACGAGTGCGGTGACGAAATTTTACGCGTCGAGCACCTGACGGCCTGGCATCCGGTTAACCGCCATATCAAGCGCGTTAACGACGTCTCCTTCTCGCTGCGTCGCGGTGAAATCCTCGGTGTTGCCGGGCTGGTCGGTGCCGGGCGTACCGAAGCGGTACAGTGTCTTTTTGGCGTCTGGCCCGGGCGCTGGGAAGGGAAAATCTACATTGACGGTCAGCCCGTGCACATCAATAACTGCCAGCAGGCCATTGCCTGTGGCATCGCGATGGTACCGGAAGACAGAAAAAAAGACGGCATCGTGCCGGTAATGGCAGTGGGGAAAAATATCACCCTCGCCGCGCTGGACGATTTCACCGGGCCGTTAAGCAGCCTGGACGACGCCGCAGAACAGCACTGCATTTTGCAATCCATTCAGCGCCTGAAAGTCAAAACCGCCACGCCTGAACTGGCGATTGGTCGTCTGAGCGGCGGGAATCAGCAAAAAGCGATCCTCGCGCGCTGTCTGTTGCTCAACCCGCGGATTTTAATCCTCGACGAGCCCACTCGCGGGATCGACATCGGCGCCAAATACGAAATTTACAAGCTTATCAATCAACTGGTGAAACAGGGCATCGCCGTGATCGTCATCTCCTCTGAACTGCCGGAAGTTCTTGGGCTCAGCGATCGCGTACTGGTGATGCATGAAGGGAAGCTAAAAGCCAACTTAATCAACCATGACCTGACGCAGGAACAGGTCATGGAAGCCGCACTGAGGAGCGAACGTCATGTCGAAGAACAACCCCTCTGAGATGAAACTCACCCCGCCCACCCCGGCGGCATTTCCCGGGCTGAAATCGCTCAATCTGCAGGTCTTTGTCATGATCGCGGCGATTATCGTCATCATGCTGTTTTTTACCTGGACGACGGACGGGGCCTATCTCAGCGCGCGTAACGTCTCCAACCTGCTGCGTCAGACCGCTATCACCGGCATTCTGGCGGTCGGGATGGTATTCGTGATCATTTCCGCTGAAATCGACCTTTCCGTGGGTTCAATGATGGGGCTTTTGGGGGGCGTCGCCGCGATTTTTGACGTCTGGCTGGGCTGGCCGCTGCCACTCACCGTGCTGGTGACGCTGGTGCTGGGGCTGGTGTTCGGCGTCTGGAATGGCTGGTGGGTGGCCTACCGTAAAGTACCGTCGTTTATTGTTACCCTCGCCGGGATGCTGGCGTTTCGCGGCATACTCATCGGTATCACCAACGGGACGACTGTGTCGCCCACCAGCGCCGCCATGTCGCAAATCGGCCAGAGTTATCTGCCGGATAGCGTGGGCTTTATCATCGGCGTACTGGGAATGGCGGTGTTTATCGCCTGGCAATGGCGTGGCCGCATGCGCCGTCAGACGCTGGGGTTAAGCACGCCGGCATCTGCCAGTACCGTAGGGCGCCAGGCGCTGACAGCGGTCATTGTGCTGGGCGCTATCTGGTTACTGAACGATTATCGCGGCGTGCCGACTCCCGTGTTAATTCTTGCCGCATTGCTGCTGGCAGGCATGTTTATGGCGACGCGCACGGCATTCGGACGGCGAATTTATGCCATCGGCGGCAACCTGGAAGCCGCGCGCTTATCGGGCATTAACGTTGAACGCACCAAACTTGCGGTGTTCGCCATTAACGGCTTAATGGTGGCGATTGCCGGGCTTATCCTTAGCTCCCGTTTAGGCGCGGGCTCCCCTTCCGCGGGGAACATTGCCGAACTCGATGCCATCGCCGCCTGTGTCATCGGTGGCACCAGTCTCGCCGGGGGCGTCGGCAGCGTCGCAGGGGCGGTAATGGGCGCATTTATTATGTCTGCGCTGGATAACGGAATGAGTATGATGGACGTCCCGACGTTCTGGCAGTATATCGTTAAGGGCGCCATCCTGTTACTGGCAGTCTGGATGGATTCTGCCACTAAACGTCGCGCCTGAAATAACGCCAGCACCCGCCCGTCGGTGCTGGCTTTGCGATGATTCAGCCGGGAACCCGAACCATGTTTGAAAAGCGCCACCGCATCACGCTGTTATTCAATGCCAACAAAGCCTATGACCGGCAGGTCGTTGAGGGTGTGGGAGAATATTTGCAGGCGTCGCAATCTGAGTGGGATATTTTTATCGAAGAGGACTTTCGCACCCGCATTGAAAATATCAAAGAGTGGCTGGGCGACGGCGTGATTGCCGATTATGACGATGTCGAAATCGAACGCCTGCTGGCGGATGTCAACGTGCCGATCGTTGGCGTGGGCGGCTCCTATCACCTTCCTGAACACTATCCTGCGGTACATTACATCGCTACCGATAACTACGCGCTGGTGGAGAGCGCCTTTTTGCATCTGAAAGAGAAAGGCGTTCATCGTTTCGCCTTTTATGGCCTGCCCGCCTCAAGTCGCAAAGGCTGGGCGCGGGAGCGTGAATATGCGTTCAGCCAGTTGGTCGCGAAAGAGAAATACCGCGGCGTAATTTACCAGGGGCTGGAAACCGCGCCGGAAAACTGGCAGCACGCGCAAAACCGGCTCGCCGACTGGCTGCAAACACTACCGCCACAGACGGGGATTATCGCCGTGACGGATGCACGCGCCAGGCATATTCTGCAGGCTTGCGAGCATCTGCATATTCCGGTGCCGGAAAAGCTGTGCGTCATCGGTATTGATAACGAAGAGCTGACGCGTTATCTGTCACGCGTGGCGCTCTCGTCGGTGGCGCAGGGGACGAGGCAAATGGGCTATCAGGCGGCGAAACTGCTGCACCGCCTGCTGGAAAACGAATCACTGCCGTTACAGCGTTTACTGATCCCCCCGATGCGGGTAGTGGAGCGCCGTTCAACGGATTACCGCTCGCTTAACGATCCGGCGGTCATTCAGGCGATGCATTACATCCGCAACAACGCCTGTAAAGGCATTAAAGTCGAGCAGGTGCTGGATTCGGTCGGCATTTCCCGCTCCAACCTTGAGAAGCGCTTTAAAGAGGAAGTGGGAGAGACCATCCATGCGGTGATCCACAGCGAAAAGCTGGAAAAAGCCCGCAGCCTGCTGATCTCAACCTCGCTGCCGATTAACGAAATTTCGCAAATGTGTGGCTATCCGTCGTTGCAGTATTTCTATTCGGTATTCAAAAAAGAGTACGACACAACGCCGAAAGAGTATCGGGACCGATACAGTGAAGTGATGGTTTAACAAAAAACGCCTTCCGGCTGGAAGGCGTTTCGCATTACATATGCGCGGCAATCAGGCGCTGATTATCCTGGTACATCGCGAAAAGGTAGTTGTTGTAGCTCGACCCTCGGGTCGAATACCCTTTCAGCTTGTGGATCATCGCCGTGGCCGTCACTTCCTGATCGTTTTTACGCAGTTGCGCACGCGATTTACGGAAGGACGAGTAGGCCGGGTGTGTATTCAGATTCGCGACGTAAGCCTGTACAGACTCTTTCACGGAACCAAAGCGGGAATACCCCTTCACCTTGCCTGGGCCATTGTTACATTTACCGCTTCCACACTTCATGCCAAACAGATTGTTGTTGGCGCGCGCAAGTTTCGATGTTCCCCAGCCGCTTTCTGCCGCCGCCATCGTGGCGACCATGCTGACCGGGATGATGTCCACGCGTTCAAGCAACGTATTCCAGGGAATTTTACGGGTATTCCCGGACCAGTTGATTTTGTAGCGTTTAGTAATGTCCTGCAGACGCGCGCGTTCGCTCGGTGACCAACGGCCCGCATACTGTTTGGACACCAACCAGTTACGGTCGGCGGTAATAGCAGCATTCTGGCTGGTAATATAAGGCATCACTGTCCGGAGAAACGCTTTTTTCCTTGGTGTTCCGGAAGGGTATTTTCGCAAGTCAGGAAGTGAACCGCTTATTTCACTATTGCGAGAATACTCTTTTTTACTGCTAACCTTATTAATACTTGCCTTTACTGCCGGGGCTTTTTGACTCGCTGTTGCTGTGTGTGTCTTTGCCAGCACCTCACCTGAAATCGCAAAGGTGAGTAACATGAGTATCGTTGCCCCATATCGTCGAATGGGAGTCGATATCATTAGGTCTCCTGGTCGGATTTAATCATTCCAACACCTTGTATTTTTCCCAAATTTGAGAGTTGAACCACAAATCATATCAAAAATAGCCTTCGAAGGCACCCAAAGAAATAGTCCTGGTCTGAAACACTATTTTCTCACCCTTTGTGCTCATCCCCTGCCAGGGAGGAGCACAGGCCGCAACGGGACTGGCACACTGGGCAAAAACTTGCACAGGATACCCGAATGAAACTTGCTGCCCTTGTAGCACTCCTGATGCCAGGTATCGTCAACGCGACAACCTGGACCGCTGCCGGCTTTCCTGCCTTCACAGAGAAAAGTGACGGAAAATTCATCAGCCAGAAAGCGATGGCGAAGGGTACACATCCTTTAACGTTAAATCTTGACCATCAGTGCTGGCAGCCTGCTTCTTCTATAAAACTCAATGAGATGCTGTCACTGGAGCCCTGTCACGGCGATGCCCCGCAATGGCGGTTATTCCGTAACGGCCTGTATTCACTGGAAATTGACACCCGTTCTGGCACGCCAACGCTGCGGCTTTCCGTAGAAGCGCCAGCTGATGACGCAGTGAAGACAGCGGTTCGCCAGTGTCCGAAATGGGATGGAAAGCCGTTAACCGTTGATGTCAGCCACACCTTTGCGGAAGGCGCAGTGGTCCGCGATTTCTACAGCAAACAGACCGCCACCGTGCAGCAGGGGAAAATCACTCTCCTGCCCGCCGCAGACAGCAACGGCTTATTGTTGCTGGAACACGCAGAAACCGACGCGCCCGCGCCCTTCAACTGGCACAACGCGACGGTCTATTTCGTGCTGACGGATCGCTACGTCAATGGCGATCCCGCGAACGATGCCAGTTATGGCCGCCATAAAGACGGTCAACAGGAGATCGGCACCTTCCACGGCGGTGATTTGAAAGGGCTCGCCAGCAAACTGGATTACCTGCAGGCGCTGGGCGTCAATGCGCTGTGGATAAGCTCACCGCTGGAGCAAATCCACGGCTGGGTCGGCGGCGGTACCAAAGGGGATTTTCCCCATTATGCCTATCACGGTTACTACCCGCAGGACTGGACCCGTCTCGATGCCAATATGGGCAAAGAGGACGATTTACGTCGCCTGGTGGATGAAGCCCACCAGCGCGGCATTCGCGTGTTGTTTGATGTGGTTATGAACCACACCGGCTACGCCACACTCGCCGATATGCAGGAGTACCAGTTTGGCGCGCTCTATCTGAAAGGCGATGAGCTGAAGAAAACACCTGGCGAACGCTGGACGGACTGGCGCCCCGGTCCCGGACAGAGCTGGCACAGCTTTAACGACTACATTAACTTCAGCGACAAAACCGCCTGGGAGAAGTGGTGGGGTAAAGCGTGGATCCGCTCCGACATTGGCGATTACGACAACCCCGGTTTTGACGATCTGACCATGTCACTGGCTTTTTTGCCGGATCTCAAAACCGAATCGACCGAGCCTTCCGGCCTGCCGATCTTTTATCAGCACAAACCGGATACCGGTGCCAGCGCCGTTGCCGGTTACACACCACGCGATTATCTCACCCACTGGCTCAGTCAATGGGTGCGGGATTACGGCATTGATGGCTTCCGTGTTGATACCGCCAAACACGTTGAAATGGCTGGCTGGCAGCAGCTCAAAACCGAAGCGACAGAAGCCCTCGCCGCCTGGAAACAGGCCAACCCGCAAAAAGCGCTGGATGCCGCCCCGTTCTGGATGACCGGTGAATCCTGGGGCCATGGCGTCATGCAAAGCGAGTATTACCGGCACGGCTTCGATGCAATGATCAATTTTGATTATCAGGATCAGGCCGCCAGCGCCGCTGACTGTCTGGCGAATATGGATCAAAACTGGCAGCAGATGGCGGACAAGTTGCAGGATTTCAATGTGCTGAGCTATCTCTCCTCTCACGACACGCGGCTGTTCCGTGAAGGCGGCAGCCGGGCCGCAGAACTGCTGTTGCTGGCACCAGGTGCAGTGCAAATTTTCTATGGTGACGAGTCAGGCCGTCCGTTCGGACCATCGGGCTCCGACCCGCTGCAGGGCACCCGTTCGGACATGAACTGGCAGGACGTCAGCGGTCAATCCGCCGCGCTGGTTAAGCACTGGCAAATTCTCGGGCAGTTTCGCGCGCGCCACCCCGCCATCGGTGCCGGTAAACAAACCACGCTGACGCTGCCGCAAGGCTACGGTTTTATACGCCGGCAGGGCGAGGACAGCGTCATGGTGGTGTGGGCCGGGAAAGCGGAATAATGGAACACAGCGCGCGGAATTTACCGCGCGCTACCGCCAGAACAAACCACTAAACCTCAAATTTAAAGCAGAATGATTCTCCGTCTGTGGTCTGCGGTCGCGATTTGCACCCTGCTCCGGCAAGCGTTATGGTGAGCCACTTTAGCGAAAGACCAACAGATCACCCGTTATGACATTTTCACTTTTCGGCGACAAATTCACCCGCCATTCCGGCATTACACGCCTGATGGAGGACCTCAACGACGGCCTGCGCACCCCTGGTGCCATCATGCTCGGTGGCGGTAACCCGGCGCAGATCCCGGAAATGACCGATTACTTCCACAACCTGCTGGCTGACATGCTCAAAACAGGCAAAGTCACTGATGCGCTGTGTAATTACGACGGTCCGCAGGGGAAAACGGAACTGTTGGATGTCCTCGCGAAAATGTTACGTCAGGAATTAGGTTGGGATATTGATCCGCAGAATATTGCACTGACCAATGGCAGCCAGAGCGCGTTTTTCTACTTGTTCAATTTATTCGCCGGTCGCCGTGCTGATGGCACCACGCGCAAAGTGCTCTTCCCGCTGACGCCGGAATACATCGGCTATGCCGATTCCGGTCTGGAAGAAGATCTGTTTGTCTCTGCGCGCCCCAACATTGAACTGTTGTCCGACGGCCAGTTCAAATATCACGTTGATTTTGAACATCTGAGCATTACCGAAGAGACGGGGATGATTTGCGTCTCCCGCCCGACCAACCCGACCGGAAACGTCATCACTGACGAAGAGCTGATGAAGCTTGATATGCTGGCAAATCAGCATGGCATTCCGCTGGTGATCGACAACGCGTATGGCGTGCCTTTCCCGGGGATTATTTTCAGCGAAGCGCGCCCACTGTGGAACCCCAACATCGTTCTGTGCATGAGCCTGTCGAAGCTGGGTCTGCCGGGCAGCCGCTGCGGCATTATCATCGCCAACGAAAAAATCATTTCTGCCATCAGCAACATGAACGGTATTGTCAGCCTGGCGCCCGGTGGCATTGGGCCGGCCATCATGAGCGAGATGATCAAGCGCAATGATCTGCTGCGCCTGTCAGAAACGGTGGTAAAACCGTTCTACTTCCAGCGCGTTCAGGAAACTATCGCTATCATTCGTCGCTATTTGCCGGAAGATCGCTGCCTTATCCATAAGCCGGAAGGCGCTATTTTCCTGTGGCTGTGGTTCAAAGATCTGCCCATCACCACCGAGCTACTCTATCAGCGCCTGAAAAAACGCGGCGTACTGATGGTGCCCGGGCACTATTTCTTCCCCGGTCTGGATAAACCCTGGCCGCATACCCATCAGTGCATGCGCATGAACTACGTGCCGGATCCGGAAAAAATTGAGATGGGCGTGAAAATTCTCGCGGAAGAGATCGAAAACGCGTGGCGGGATCATGCCTGATCAGCGTCAGGCAATATAAAACGTCTGCTGGCGCCGTTTTTCCACATCAACACACATCAGCGCCTGCGTCGGACAGGCTTCTACGCAGGCCGGGCCGTTATCGCGGTGCTGGCAAAGATCGCATTTGATGGCCTGCGCCCGCCCTTGTTGCACAACCACTTGCATCGCGCCAAACGGGCAGGCCAGCATGCAACTTTTGCAGCCAATGCAATACTGTTGATCCACCGCGATGCGCCCGCTTTCGCGACGGATCGCCTGCGTCGGGCAGACATTAGCGCACGGGGCATCTTCACAATGATGGCAGGCAACGGCAGAGGTGATGGTATCGCCTTTCACGACCTGAATGCGCGGAATAAAGCCATCAGCATCGACAGGCCAGCACTCCTGATGAGCGACAACGCAGGCCACTTCACAGGTGCGGCAACCAATGCATTTCATGGCGTCGGCGACGATAAATGGATTCATCTTAAGGCTCATCCGTGTTTGAAAACCTCAGAGTGCCAGAGATGCGACGTCCCGCGCTTTGATCCCGTCGGGGAAATCATCAGGATTTGTCATTTGCCCAGCGGAACCTGGATGGTTGACCTGGTGTTTGCGTTATTGACGCGCAGAAAAAATCCCCTGAGCACAGACATGTTCAGGGGAAACAAATCCAGAGGCGACATCACACCCTCGGATCTCAACCATTAACACACAAATAGGGGGGGGTGGTTATTCTTTCACTTCATAATAAAGTGGGGTGATGTCATCGTAATTTATGAAATAACCACATCCTTTAGCGCTTAGAATAAAGTCTTCAGGCAATCCCAACGTGGATAATTTTTTATTCAAATTGTTAATTACCTGCCATAATCGTTGTGTTGACGGGCTCAGGTTATTCTCTTCCCAGACATGCTCAAAGAGCTCCTCTCGGGAAACGTTACCGTGTCGGGCATGGATCAGCAAATACAAAAAAAGTCGTAGCATCGTTTTATTGAAAAAAACGGCAGCGAAGACGACCGTTTTATCCGAGTTGCTGACGGGAATACGACAAGCCCTCTTGTTGCCGATATCGACGAGAATCGCCTTACCGATCATGAATCCGTGCAGCTGATAGTCCATTGTAAAAGTACTCTTTTAAATTGAACTGACTGAGAATATGTTGAAAAGCCTGACCTTCTCAATCCATACAATTTTTAAGAAGTATTATAAATTGAAGAAAAACAGATACAACCTCCGTGCGGTACGACTACGGTTGTCGCTTCACTGTCATAATTAAGGAAAATAAAGCCGACATAACCTAAATATCAGGTCATAAATACTATAAAAATAATAAAAAGTAATCACTTACCCCATTAGTCTTAATCAGGCCAACTCATCAAGACAATACTCCATATTAACCACAAATTACAGTTGTTTATCCTGCTATCGAGTTGATTTTGTTCTGTTTTTTAGGTGGAATTAATGTGCTCTTTACAATAACGTCGTTTCCAGGCCGCAGGCGTCATTCCGGTGTGTTTACGGAATATTTGGCGAAAGTAACCCACCGCATTAAAACCGCAACGTTCAGCCACTTCCGTCAGTGATAATGAATCACTGATGAGCATTTTTTCTGCCGCCATTACACGCTGACGTTGAATCGCTTCGGTTAATGTCAGATGAAAGATTCGGCGATATACACGTCCAAGATAATCCGCATTACAATGTAATTCCGCGGCTATTGCTGACGTCGCCAGCGGTAAATGAAATTGCGTACGAACCATTTGTTGTGCTTTGTAAGCCAGCGCTATCCCGCGACTGTCTCTGTTTTTATCTTCTGTTGCTGAGCAAGAGAGTTGTTGCAATATAAGCAGTAAAATCAATTCCAGTGCGACACTACGATGAATATTCTCCTGTTCACGAAGAAACTGGCGAAACAAAGAAATCACATATTGTGGATCGTTCACTACCAGATGCTGGGGTATTTCCCATGGCGCCGGGGTATCCATTCCGTTGTGAACATTCGGTAATAACTCAAAATGCAACCAGTAAAATTTAAGATTAGCGGGAAAAGCCCCTACCCCAACATGTCGACGCTGCGGCCAGAGCAGAAGACTCTCACCGGCATTAATCGCAAATAATTCACTTCCTTCACGCAACGTTAATGTCCCTTTCTCAACAAAAATCAGTTCCCAGGAATTTAGCGTCCTGGCGGGATGGCTCCCTACGCCACGGGAAATAAAGAGACCGCCGTTTTGTACTTTGATCGGAAGCGTTATGGATAATCTGAGCATAGATATGAATAATCCCTCCATCTATCAGTGAAAACCGCGTTTTTATTATTGAATATCAAGTATATGTATAGTTCATAACGATCGTTATCACACTTTATCTCACAGGTCGGAATTGTCATCTTTTTATACTTTTCCCTTCTCTTGTTGGCTGCATCATTCCAGGCAGAATTATTCGGGTACGTTTCAAATAAAAATGATTCCGTGTTTTACCTCTTTAAATAATGAGGAACACCTTATGACGTCTGCTCCGATTACGACCACCGATCTTCGTGCCGATATTAACGAAACGCTGTCTGTCCGGGAAAAAGTGGGTTATGGCCTGGGCGATGCCGGCGGTACGGTCATTACCTGTCTTATCATGAATTTCCTGACGTTTTTCTATACCGATGTCTTTGGTCTGACGCCCGCGCTGGTAGGCACGTTATTCATGGCGCTGCGCATCTTTGACGCCATTTCCGATCCCATCATGGGGGTGATTGCTGACCGGACGCAAAGCCGCTGGGGTCGCTTTCGCCCCTGGCAATTATGGATTGCGCTGCCCATCGGCGTGATTGGTGTACTGACCTTTACCGTGCCTGATGCCGGAATGTCGGTCAAAATCGCCTGGGCATTTGTAACGTATCTTCTGCTTTCAGTGAGTTACACCGCAATCAACGTTCCTTACTGCGCGCTAATCAATACCATGACGACGCGCCATCGTGAGGTAATTTCCTGCCAGTCCTGGCGCTTTGTGCTGTGCGGCGTCGCCGGATTCCTGGTCTCGGTCGGGCTGCCCTGGCTGGTTGCTGAACTCGGACAGGGAAACGCCGCGCGAGGTTATCAGGCTGGTGTCGGCGTCCTCTGCGCTATCGCCGTGGTGATGTTCTTATGCTGCTTTTTCTGGGTGCGCGAACGCGTACCGCTGGCGTTGATGGGGAAATTCACCCTGCGCGAGCACCTTGCTGGCCTGCGCAAAAACGATCAGCTCCTGCTGATGCTGTTGATGTCATTCCTGCTCATCAATGTGTTTAACATCCGCGGCGGCGGCTACATGTATTTCATCACCTACGTACTGAACGGCAGTACCGCCTACACGTCGCTCTTTTTCACCATGGTGACGCTCGCCTCGATTCTCGGTTCCGTGGTGGTGAATCTGTTATCGCGCCGCGTGGATACCGTCCGACTCTATTACCTTACCAATCTCGTGCTGGCCGCGCTGGCGCTGGGAATGTGGTGGCTGCCTGCGGGCCCGGCGCATCAGACGTTGTGGCTGGCCGTTATTCTCGGCAATGGCATTATTCTGGGCTTCACGCTGCCGCTGCACTTCTCGCTGATGGCATTTGCCGACGATTACGGCGAATGGAAAACCGGCGTTCGCTCCTCGGGAATGAATTTCGCCTTCAACCTGTTTTGCATCAAGCTCGCCTGGGCTTCCAGCGCCGTAATTATCAGCCTCGTGTTTATTTTCGTCGCCTATCAGCCTGGCGCAAATCATCAAACAGCGGCGTCACTGCAAGGGATGACCGCCATGGAAACGCTGCTTCCGGCGCTGTTTCACCTGTTACTGGCCTTTGCCATCCGCGCCTGCAAACTCAATAACCCAATGATGACGCGCATTGCCGGTGATCTGCGTCAGCGTCATACCCAGCCTTAAGGAGCGCATTATGTCTGCGATGGAAGTCTCTCTGCATACCCTGAAAATCAACGATCCTTTCCTGGGTCAGTATCAACAACTCGTCCGCGATGTGGTGATCCCTTATCAGTGGGATGCACTGAACGATCGCATTGCGGACGCGGAACCGAGCCACGCCATTGAAAATTTTCGTATCGCGGCAGGACGACAGGAGGGCGAGTACTACGGCATGGTGTTTCAGGACAGCGATGTGGCGAAATGGCTGGAAGCCGTCGCCTGGTCACTGTGCCAGAAGCCCGATCCGGTACTCGAAGAAACTGCCGACGAGGTGATTGCACTGGTGGCCGCCGCTCAGTGCGAGGATGGTTATCTCAATACCTACTTCACTGTTAAAGCCCCGGCTGAGCGCTGGACCAATCTTGCCGAATGCCATGAGTTGTACTGCGCCGGACACATGATTGAAGCCGGAGTCGCTTTCTTTCAGGCCACAGGGAAACGGCACCTGCTGGAGGTGGTGTGCCGTTTTGCCGATCATATCGACCAGGTGTTTGGCCCCGGAGAAAACCAGTTGCATGGCTATCCCGGTCACCCGGAAATCGAGCTGGCGCTGACCCGGCTCTTCGAAGTGACTCAGGAACCCCGCTATCTGGCGCTGGCGGACTACTTCATCGAACAGCGGGGAACGCAACCACATTTCTACGATATCGAATATGAAAAACGCGGAAAAACCGCTTACTGGCATACCTATGGCCCGGCATGGATGGTCAGGGATAAAGCGTACAGCCAGGCGCATCAGCCACTGGCACAACAGCAGACAGCCACCGGTCATGCAGTGCGCTTTGCCTATCTGATGGCGGGTGTGGCGCATCTGGCAAGGCTCAACAATGACGAGCAAAAGCGCCAGCATTGTCTGCGGCTCTGGCAAAACATGGTGCAGCGTCAACTGTATATTACTGGCGGTATTGGTGCGCAAAGTAGTGGCGAAGCTTTTACCAGCGATTACGATCTGCCCAATGACACGGTATATGCGGAAAGCTGCGCTTCTATCGGGTTGATGATGTTTGCCCGCCGAATGCTGGAAATGGAAGCGGACAGCCAGTATGCCGATGTGATGGAACGTGCATTATACAACACGGTGCTTGGCGGCATGGCGCTGGATGGAAAGCATTTTTTTTACGTCAATCCGCTGGAAGTGCACCCGCGGTCGCTCAAATTTAACCATATCTACGATCACGTGAAACCCGTTCGTCAGCGCTGGTTTGGCTGCGCCTGTTGCCCGCCCAATATCGCTCGTATCCTGACGTCGCTGGGTCACTATATCTACACGCCACGCGAAGAGGCGCTGTATATCAATTTGTACGTGGGTAACAGCATGGAGATCCCGGTGAACGGCAAAACACTGCGCGTACGCATCAGCGGTCACTACCCATGGCAGGAAGAGATTCGCATCACCATCGACTCCCCGGAGCCGATAACCCACACACTGGCGCTTCGTCTGCCGGACTGGTGCGCTGATCCGCACGTTACGCTCAATGGTGCTGAGTTACCGAAGGAGATACGTAAGGGATATCTCCCTGTCACCCGTTGCTGGCAGCAAGGCGACACTCTCGTGCTGACGCTTCCCATGCCGGTACGCCGAATTTACGGCAATCCGCTTTTGCGCCATGTCGCCGGGAAAATTGCGGTACAGCGAGGGCCGCTGGTGTACTGCCTGGAGCAGGCGGACAACGGCGAGGCGCTGCACAATCTCTGGCTCCCGCGAAACGCCGAATTTAGCACTGTCGAAGGTAAAGGCGTGCTGGCGCATCAGACCGTGATTCAGGCTGAAGGGATCCGCCAAACGGCATCTCAGCCGCAGGCGCAACCGCTATGGCAATATGATCACCCCCCCACCGTACGCCAGGCACAAACGCTGACGTTTATTCCCTGGTTTAGCTGGGCCAACCGCGGCGAAGGCGAAATGCGGGTGTGGGTGAATGAGGCGTAATTCAAAAAGATACAAATATTTTTAACGCATTTAGCCTGTTAATTTACGAATAACCGGAAATTAACAGGCTAAACCTGATATATAAAAATCAAGAATTTCACTATAAATGTGACAGTTGTCTCGGAATTGATATTTCATTATTGGTTCTAATTATCATTATCGAAGTCTCCCGCCACAAATGCTTTCCAGACACGTTTACGCCCAGCGATAATAAGGTCACAGCCATGGAATTCACTGAAAAAATTTATGTTTTATCTGCTAAAATAAAACAACAGCTTGAGGCAATTACGACAGAAGAAGCAACAAAAAACGCCTTCGTGATGCCATTCATTCATAATGTTTTAGGATATGATGTTTTCGATCCAACCGAGGTCACGCCAGAATTTGTTTGTGATGTTGGGACCAAAAAGGGAGAGAAAATCGATTATGCAATCCTGAAAGACAATGAAGTTCAAATACTTATCGAATGCAAGAAAATTGGCGAGCCGCTAAACATCAACCATGCTTCCCAGCTTTTCAGGTATTTCCATGTCACCAATGCACGCATTTCCATACTCACTAACGGCCAAATCTATAAATTTTTCACCGATCTTGATGCGCCGAATAAGATGGATGAAAAGCCATTTCTTGAGATTGATCTGCTGGATATCGACGAGAATATCATCCCTGAACTAATTAAACTGACAAAGTCCTCCTTTGACCTTGAGTCCATAATCAATGCAGCCGGCGAATTAAAATACGTCAGCCAGATAAAGCGCATTTTACATAGCCAATTGAACAACCCGGAAGACGATTTCGTAAAATTCTTCGCGTCTCGGGTTTATGACGGCATATTGACGCAAAAAGTCAGAGAGTCATTCTTCAACTTAACGAAAAAAGCAGCAAGCCAGTATATTAATGATCAGGTCAATGAAAGGCTGAAGTCAGCAATATCCGGCGGCAGTATAGCCAAAGCGGCAGAGCCTGCAGGAACTGCAGAAAACGCGGATGTAACGGTCAAAGATGAGCCTGAAATCATAACCACTCCTGATGAGCTGGAGGGCTACTATATCGTCAAGGCCATTATCAGGGCGGTAGTGGACGTTTCCAGAATCAATCACCGGGATACCAAAAGCTATTTTGGCATCCTGATCGACGATAACAACCGAAAACCGATCTGCAGGCTGCATTTCAACAGGACACAAAAATATCTCGGCCTTTTTGATATTGAGAAGAACGAAACCCGGCACCCTATTGAAACTGTTGATGATATCTACTCATTTGCCGACATTTTAAGAGCGACAGCCGCACTCTATTTGTGATCATTCGTGACTTAACCTGGCAGCACACGCCGTGCTGCCAGGGCGAGAAATTTGCGCAAAAACCATCAGCCCCTGCGTACAGGGGCTGACGTTTGCTATTGCGGTTTACTCAGGGCGAGTATCAGGAAATAACAGCGCATCGCGCAGCAGATGGTCGTTGCCACGGCGGCGGGTGAAGCCAATGCGGTCGAAATACTCGAGGATCTGAATGGCCAGTTTTCGCCCGACATTGAGTGTGTCGCGAAAGTCTGCCGCACAGGTTGACCCGCGTTGTTGATCCAGTTCGCGGATCATACGCGCGAAGGTGACGATGCGATCGTTACGGTAATAACGATCTTTAACGATCGCGGTAATCATTCCCTGTTGCGCCGCCTGGCGCAGCACGGCGCGCATCAGTTGCTCGTCAGTGCCGGTTTCATGCGCCAGATCGCGCACCCACCAGGGCTCATCGCCAAAGAGCGGCTGCGTTTTCTGCCAGATAGCCTGTTGCTCGTCGGTGAATCCGGCTTTGTGATCCGGTAAATGCAGCCAGCCGTGGTGGCTGCCGATAATCCCGCTGTCGCGCATCTGTTCAATCAGCGTCAACACCAGCGCTTCGTCTTCCATCGGTAGCGCGATGCGGCGCAGGCGTTCACGTCCTGGCCCTGGTTCATCACGGTGCTGTTCGTGGTAGCGCGCCAGCGCCTCCAGCAGTTTGCGCTGCCAGCTGGCGGCCAGTGGCGCGTTCAGCAGACTGCCGTTGGCCTGAATAAATCCTGGTTGCTGAACCAGCGCCTCAAGGCCCTCGCGATTGCGTTGTCGGGCCCAGCCAAACTCCGCCAGCCGTACAGCTTCGCGCTGCAGGTGTACCTCCAGCGCTTGCGCATCGTCCGTCGCGGCGGCAAGGGCACCGAGCCATTGCAGGTAGTCCGGTTTACGTTTGCCGCGCTTTGGCGAGTTGAGCGTAACGACGCGAGCCCCCGCCAGCGTTGTGCGGGCGGAAATATCGCGCAGTACCAGCCGATCGTTGTCCGCCAGCCACAGTGGTTTATCCAGCACCAGCTCTGCCAGATTGTTCTCCAGCAGGGAAACGCGCCCGGTGATATGACTCGCCGCATGGTGAATATGCAGCGGTTGCCACTGCGTTAACGGCTGATGGCTGTTCAGCTCAACAATCACCCGTTCGGTCGGATCCGGCGGTGTTTCTGAAAGCAGCCAGTCGCCGCGCGTCAAATCTTCTTTCTGCACATCGCCAACAATATTCAGCGCGATGCGCTGACCGCCGTGCGCCTGCTCAACGGGCTGGTTCTGGGCATGCAGCCCACGTACGCGCACTGGCTTGTTCACGCCGGTGAGCCACAGCGTATCGCCGACCTTTACATCGCCGGAAAACGCCGTGCCGGTGACCACCAGACCCGCACCTTTTACGGTGAAAGCACGGTCCGTCGCCAGACGAAAACGCTGATGCTCAGGATGCGCCCGTGCCGGTAAACGAATCAGGTGGTCGCGCAGCATGTCAATGCCGCGGCCCTCTGTCGCCGCCGTTGCAAAAATCGTGACGTTATCGAAACCGAACTCGCGCAAAACAGCGGTGATGTCGTGGCGAACCTCAGCGATTCTGGTTTCATCCACACGATCAGCTTTGGTCAGGGCGACAGTCAGCGTCGGCTGCCCCGTCAGTTGTAAAATCGCCAGATGCTCGCGGGTTTGCGCCATCACGCCGTCGTCACAGGCCACCACCAGCAGCGCGTGATCGATGCCGCCGACACCTGCCAGCATATTTGAGAGAAACTTTTCATGACCGGGAACATCGATAAACCCCAGCACGCGCCCGTCCGGCTGCGGCCAGTAGGCGTAGCCGAGATCGATAGTCATCCCGCGTGATTTTTCTTCCGGCAGGCGATCGGCATTCACGCCGGTAATCGCCTGAAGCAGCGTCGTTTTACCGTGGTCGACATGCCCGGCAGTAGCAATAATCATTTCAGTACCATCTCCAGAAAACGCGATTCATCCTCAAGGCAGCGCAGATCGAGCCACAAACTCCCTTCGCCGATGCGACCGATGATCGGCACGGGCAGCGCGCGCCACTGTGCCGCCAGCGCGTCCAAACGGCTGCCGCGCCCGTCACGCGGCGTAAAAGTCAGCGCGGCGCCGGGTAAGCGGTTTACCGGCAGCGAACCGCTACCAATCTGCGACTCGCAGGGCGCGAGCCGGACGTCAAATTCAGGATATTTTTGGATCAGCAGCGGCAACAGACGTTCCGCCTGCGCGTAAATCTCTTCCGCCGGGCGGGTCAGTAAACGTAGCGTGGGGAGGTTTTCCCGCAGCTTTTCCGGGTGCAGATAGAGACGGAGCGTGGCTTCCAGCGCCGCGAGCGTCATCTTATCGACCCGCAACGCGCGCTTGAGCGGATGTTGTTGAATGCGCGCGATTAGATCACGCTTGCCGACGATGATCCCCGCCTGCGGCCCACCGAGCAGTTTGTCGCCGGAAAAACTGACCAGGCTGACGCCCGCGGCGATCATCTCCTGCGGCGTTGGCTCCTTTGGCAGCCCGTACTGGCTGAGATCAACAAGCGTGCCGCTACCCAGATCGGCCACTACCGGGATATTAAGTTCGCGCCCCAGTTCGGCCAGCGCGGCCTCATCAACCGATTTGGTAAAGCCTTCAATGCTGTAATTGCTGGTGTGCACCTTCATCAACAGCGCCGTATTTTCATTCACCGCGTTGCGGTAGTCCTTCGGATGAGTGCGGTTGGTAGTGCCGATTTCATGCAGAATACAACTCGCCTGGCGCATCACATCAGGAATACGAAACGCACCGCCAATTTCCACCAGTTCGCCGCGGGAAACCACCACCTCTTTTCCCTGCGCCGTTGCCGCCAGCATCAACAGTACGGCGGCGGCATTGTTGTTCACAATGCAGGCATCTTCCGCACCAGTAATGCGGCACAGCAGCGCCGCCAGTGCCCGATCGCGGTGCCCGCGCCCGGCACCGTCAAGATCGTACTCCAGCGTCACCGGAGAGCGCATTACCTGCGCGACCGCGTCAATGGCGGCCTCAGATTGCAGGGCGCGGCCAAGATTGCTGTGCAGCACAGTGCCACTCAGGTTGAATACCGGGCGCAGCGCGCTTCGCTCATCCTGCGCCAGCCGTTCAGAAGCCGTCTGTAGCCAGTCATCACACCAGTCGGGCAGCCTATGATGTTCACCAATCGCCGCGCGCGCCTCATCAAGGAGCTGGCGCAAAATGTCCACCACCCGGCTATGGCCGAAACGGGCAAGGAGCGGTGAAAACATCGGATCGCGCAACAGGCGATCAGTAGCAGGAAGCTGGCTGTAGAGAGTACGGTTTTCGGTTGTCATGAAATGGCCTGGCTATGAGTTGCCCCCTCCCGACGGGAGAGGGGTGTCGACATGCGGGGAATTGTACTGCGTGTTGGCTCAGACGGACATAATCGTTATCAAGCCTTTGGCGGTTCGGTGCGCGCAAAACTCTCGCGCTGGAACAGCGTTTCCACCAGTTTCACCAGATGGGGACGTTGCGCACACCAGCCTGGCGCCACATGTCGGAAATTAAGATAACCGATCGCGCAGGCTGTCGCGATCGTCGCCAGATTCACCTCGTCGCCCTTCAGCGTGCCGTTGGCGGCGTAGCTTTCCAGCATATTAAGGCTGCGGTTGATTTTTTCACGCTGACGAACCAGCTCATTTTCCGATTGCTGCGCGACCGGACGGGCGAGTTCGCGCACCGCCACCAGTCCGGCGTCCATGACCCCATCGGCCAGCGCCTCCAGTTGACGCATCTGCAGCGCCGCTTTCGGTTCGCGCGGTACCATTGCCGGGGCGATATCCAGTAGCTCAATGTACTGCGCGATGATCGGCGAATCGTACCAGCATTCGCCGTTATCCGTTACCAGTGCCGGGACTTTGCCCAGCGGGTTGTACTTTGCCACGCCGTTGACGTCGTTGTAGGGCATTTCATTGATGAATTCGAAGGCAATCCCTTTTTCCAGCAGGATCACCGATATTTTGCGCACGAATGGGCTGGTATAGCTGCCGATCAGTTTCATCGTCTGGTCCTTGTCGCCAACAAAAAAACAAGTATGGCCCAGACAAATTAAAAAAACAGGTTAATGATCGAGATACAGATAATGCTTTCCGTTAACTGAGATGAAGAGAATTGTTGCTGAGTTACATCTTTAGCCGAAGTGCAAAAGAGAATTTGCGGATGATCACAGGTGAACAAATCCTGGTCAAAATATTTTGTGATGTTAATCACATATCGATAACAAAGAGCGATGATAAAAACGTGATAAATATCACATTTAAAGCCGTTTTGAGCCTGATTCTTTACCGTTGTATTTTTTTTACACATCGAATATGTGACCAGTGTCACGCTAAAACATCCTTATAACCCTATATTAACGTGACCCGGATCACATCATCAGGGGTTAGCTGGACAGTTGAACGATTCAGTGCCAGATTTCGCACTATCAACAGGGTCCGGTGCCTCTTGCCGCCACATTAACAACAAACCTCGGGCTTCAAGCCTGCGCGACAGCAAACATAAGAAGGGGTGTTTTTATGTCATCCGATATCAAGATCAAAGTGCAAAGCTTTGGTCGATTCCTCAGCAATATGGTGATGCCAAATATCGGCGCGTTTATCGCGTGGGGTATTATCACCGCATTATTTATTCCAACAGGGTGGTTGCCTAACGAAACACTGGCGAAGCTGGTTGGTCCGATGATCACCTATCTTCTGCCGCTGCTGATTGGCTACACCGGCGGTCGTCTGGTGGGTGGCGATCGTGGCGGTGTGGTCGGTGCCATCACTACCATGGGCGTTATCGTCGGTGCTGATATGCCGATGTTCCTCGGTGCGATGATCGCAGGTCCGCTGGGCGGCTGGGCGATTAAACACTTTGATGGCTGGGTCGACGGTAAGATCAAATCCGGTTTCGAAATGCTGGTGAATAACTTCTCCGCTGGCATCATCGGTATGATCCTCGCGATTCTGGCGTTCCTCGGCATTGGTCCGGCCGTTGAAGTTCTGTCCAAAATTCTGGCGGCGGGCGTTAACTTCATGGTTGCGCACGAAATGCTGCCACTGGCGTCTATCTTTGTTGAACCGGCGAAAATCCTGTTCCTCAACAACGCCATCAACCACGGTATCTTCTCACCGTTGGGGATCCAGCAGTCTCACGACCTCGGCAAATCCATCTTCTTCCTGATTGAAGCGAACCCGGGTCCGGGTATGGGCGTCCTGATGGCGTACATGTTCTTCGGTCGTGGTAGCGCCAAGCAGTCCGCTGGCGGCGCGGCTATCATCCACTTCCTGGGTGGTATCCACGAAATCTACTTCCCGTATGTGCTGATGAACCCGCGTCTGATCATCGCTGTTATCCTCGGTGGTATGACTGGCGTGTTCACTCTGAGTGTACTGAACGGTGGTCTGGTGTCTCCGGCTTCCCCGGGCTCCATCCTGGCTGTACTGGCCATGACCCCGAAAGGTGCCTATTTCGCGAACATTACGGCGATTATCGCGGCGATGGCGGTCTCCTTCGTGATCTCTTCTATTCTGCTGAAAACCAGCAAAGTGAAAGACGACGAAGACCTGCAAGAAGCCACCCGTCGTATCCATGAAATGAAAACCGAGTCTAAAGGCGCGACGGCGCTGTCTGCCGGTGACGTGACCAACGACCTGAGCCACGTGCGCAAAATCATCGTTGCCTGTGACGCCGGCATGGGTTCCAGTGCCATGGGTGCAGGCGTACTGCGTAAGAAAGTACAGGATGCGGGTCTGACCAACATCTCTGTAACCAACAGCGCGATTAACAGCCTGCCGCCAGATGTTGACCTGGTCATCACGCACCGCGATCTGACCGAGCGCGCCATGCGTCAGGTGCCTCAGGCACAGCATATTTCGCTGACCAACTTCCTGGACAGCGGCCTGTACACCAGCCTGACCGAGCGTCTGGTTGCTGCGCAACGCCACTCGGACAACGACGTAAAGGTCCGCAGCAGCCTCAAAGACAGTTTTGAGGCTGCCGACAGCAACCTGTTTAAACTGGGCGCGGAAAACATTTTCCTCGGCCGCAAAGCGTCAAACAAAGAAGAAGCCATCCGTTTCGCTGGTGAACAACTGGTGAAAGGCGGCTACGTTGAACCGGAATACGTGGAAGCGATGCTGGATCGTGAAAAACTGACCCCGACTTATCTGGGTGAGTCTATCGCGGTACCGCACGGCACTGTTGAAGCGAAAGACCGCGTTCTGAAAACCGGCGTGGTATTCTGTCAGTACCCGGAAGGTGTTCGCTTTGGTGAAGAGGAAAGCGACATCGCCCGCCTGGTTATCGGCATCGCGGCACGCAACAACGAGCATATTCAGGTTATTACCAGCCTGACCAACGCGCTGGATGATGAATCCATCATTGAGCGTCTGGCTCACACCACCAGCGTTGAAGAAGTGCTGGCGCTGCTGAACAAGTAAGTTCCGTTCCCTCCCTCTCCCCATCGGGGAGAGGGCTAGGGTGAGGGAAAATTTCGTGTGGTTCCTCACCCCAGCCCTCTCGGGTAAAAACATTGATGAAGGTTAACTCTATGAAAGCATTACACTTTGGCGCAGGTAATATCGGACGCGGCTTTATCGGCAAACTGCTGGCGGATGCCGGCGTGACGCTGACGTTCGCCGATGTGAACCAGGTGGTTCTCGACGCCCTGAATGCCCGTCATAGCTATCAGGTCCACGTAGTGGGTGAAAACGAGCAAGTGGATACGGTGTCCGGCGTTAATGCCGTCAGCAGCATTGGCGACGACGTTGTCGATTTGATCGCCAGCGTTGATCTGGTGACCACCGCCGTCGGCCCTGTTGTGCTTGAGCGCATTGCGCCAGCCATCGCTAAAGGACTCACCAAACGTAAAGCGCAAGGCGTGAACACACCGCTGAATATCATCGCCTGTGAAAACATGGTGCGCGGCACCACCCAACTGAAAGGCCACGTGATGAACGCGCTGGCTGACGCTGATAAATCCTGGGTCGAGGCGCATGTCGGCTTTGTGGATTCCGCCGTCGACCGCATCGTTCCGCCTTCCGCTTCCGCGACCAACGACCCGCTGGAAGTGACGGTAGAAACATTCAGCGAGTGGATTGTCGACCAGACGCAGTTCAAAGGCGCGCTGCCGGATATCCCCGGAATGGAATTAACTGATAACCTGATGGCATTTGTCGAACGTAAGCTCTTCACGCTGAACACCGGTCATGCTATAACCGCCTACCTCGGACAGCAGACGGGTCATCAGACGATCCGTGATGCGATTCTCGACGAGAAAATCCGCGCAGTGGTAAAAGGGGCAATGGAAGAAAGCGGTGCGGTTCTGATCAAACGTTATGGTTTCGATCCCGCTAAACATGCTGCTTACATTCAGAAAATCCTCGGCCGTTTTGAGAACCCTTACCTGAAAGACGACGTTGAACGCGTTGGTCGCCAGCCGCTGCGTAAACTGAGCGCGGGCGATCGCCTGATCAAACCGCTGCTGGGGACGCTGGAATACGGTCTGCCGCACGCCAACCTGGTCAAAGGGATCGCCGCGGCAATGCACTACCGCAGCGCTCAGGATCCGCAGGCGCAGGAACTGGCTCAGCTCATCGATGATAAAGGTCCACAGGCCGCGCTGGCTCAGGTCTCCGGGCTTGATATAAACAGCGACGTGGTGGCGGAGGCGGTTAACGCTTATAACGCGACCAAATGAGAGTGGAACTGGCGCGGAGGCTTCCGCGCCCATTGATAAAGTTGTCAGATATGCAGGCAATAATGGAAGAAACGCAGGCCTTTGAAAACCGTGTGCTTGAGCGTCTGAATGCTGGCAAAACCGTGAGAAGCTTCCTGATCACCGCCGTCGAACTTCTGACAGAAGCGGTAAATATCCTGGTGCTTCAGGTGTTCCGCAAAGACGACTATGCGGTGAAATATGCAGTGGAACCGTTGCTGGACGGCGAAGGGCCGCTGGGCGATCTGTCCGTACGCCTTAAGCTCATCTATGGCCTCGGAGTGATAAGCCGCGCCGAATACGAAGACGCCGAACTGTTAATGGCGTTGCGCGAAGAGCTGAATCACGACGGCAACGACTACATCTTTACTGATGATGAAATTCTCGGTCCGTTTGGTGAACTCCACTGCGTCGCCGCCCTGCCGCCTGTTCCGCAGTTTGATAACAGCGATGCCGACCTGCTGGCGATGCAAAAGCAGCGTTATCAACAGGTTGTGCGTTCAACCATGGTGTTATCTCTGACCGAGCTGATTTCCCGAATCAGCTTAAAAAAGGCGTTTCAGAAGTAACCCTGCGAACAATCGTGTATCCTTTCCGCTATTCCCCCGTATTTAGAGCTATTTGTTATGAAAGAAGTCGAAAAGAACGAAATCAAGCGTCTGAGCGATCGCCTTGATGCTATTCGCCACCAGCAAGCCGATATTTCGCTGGTCGATGGCGCGGAAAAGTATGCCGAGCTGGAAAAAGAGAAGGCCACGCTGGAAACGGAAATCACCCGTCTGCGTGGCGTTCACAGCGAAAAGCTGAGCAATGAAGCACAAAAGCTGACGAAAATGCCGTTCCGCCGCGCCATTACCAAAAAAGAGCAGGCCGACATGGGCAAATTGAAAAAGAGCGTTCGTGGTCTGGTAGTTGTTCACCCGATGACCGCCCTGGGCCGCGAAATGGGCCTCACGGAGATGACCGGTTTCGCTAAAACTGAGTTCTGATTGCCTGCCATCCCTCTCCGCCAGGGAGAGGGGAAACGCTGCCTCACCCAATTGGCCCAACCAATCCTCGTCAAACCCCACCAGCGGTTCACAATTTCACCATTTCCTATTACATTCACATTGCCAGTGAATAACATTTAGTTAACCATTCGTTGTCATTACCCCTACAACAGACAACTGGCAGGGCCACTTTTACAAACATCGCAACGCTGATAATGGGCGCAGACTCACAGCGGTTTTGTTCCGGCCCCCTGGAGACCTGCATGAACCTCTGGCAACAAAATTATGACCCGGCCGGGAATCTCTGGCTGTCGAGCCTGGTGGCTTCGCTGCCGATCCTGTTCTTCTTTTTCGCCCTGATTAAGCTCAAGCTGAAGGGTTACGTCGCGGCAAGCTGGACGGTTGGCATCGCGCTGCTGGTGGCGTTGTTGTTCTACAAAATGCCCGTCGATCACGCGCTGGCGTCCGTCGTTTATGGTTTCTTTTACGGCCTGTGGCCGATCGCGTGGATCATCATCGCCGCAGTGTTTGTCTACAAAATCTCGGTGAAAACCGGGCAGTTCGACATCATCCGGTCATCAATACTGTCGATTACGCCGGACCAGCGTTTGCAGATGCTGATCGTCGGCTTCTCATTCGGCGCATTTCTGGAAGGGGCGGCGGGATTTGGCGCGCCGGTGGCGATCACCGCCGCACTGTTGGTCGGTCTCGGTTTTAACCCGCTTTATGCCGCGGGACTGTGCCTGATCGTCAACACCGCGCCGGTTGCTTTTGGCGCGATGGGGATCCCGATTCTGGTCGCCGGGCAGGTAACCGGGCTCGACAGCTTCGAGATCGGCCAGATGGTCGGTCGTCAGTTGCCGTTCCTGACCATCATCGTGCTGTTCTGGATTATGGCGATCATGGATGGCTGGCGCGGCATCAAAGAGACCTGGCCGGCGGTGATGGTGGCAGGCGGTTCGTTCGCCATTGCGCAATACCTCAGCTCAAACTTTATCGGCCCTGAGCTGCCGGACATCATCTCCTCACTGGTGTCGCTGGTGTGCCTGACGTTGTTCCTGAAACGCTGGCAGCCGGTGCGCATTTTCCGCTTTGCCGATATGGGCGCATCGCTGGTGGATCAGACCCTGGCGCGCACCAATTACACCGCCGGACAGGTGGTTCGCGCCTGGTCGCCGTTTCTGTTCCTGACGGCCACGGTTACGCTGTGGAGCGTCCCGCCCTTCAAAGCGCTGTTTGCCCCTGGCGGCGCGCTGTATCACTGGGTGGTGAACATTTCCGTCCCGTTCCTCGATAAGCTGGTTGCCCGCATGCCGCCCGTGGTTCATGACGCCACGCCGTACGCGGCGGTGTATAAATTCGACTGGTTCTCCGCCACTGGCACCGCCATTCTGTTTGCGGCGATCCTGTCCATCATCTGGCTGCGCATGAAACCGAAAGACGCCGTGGCGACGTTCGGCACCACGCTGAAAGAGCTGGCGCTGCCCATTTATTCGATCGGCATGGTACTGGCGTTCGCCTTTATTTCGAACTATTCCGGCCTCTCGTCAACGCTGGCTCTGGCGCTGGCGCATACCGGCAATGCTTTTACCTTTTTCTCACCGTTCCTCGGCTGGCTGGGTGTGTTCCTGACCGGCTCGGACACCTCGTCGAACGCGCTGTTTGCCGCCCTACAGGCCACGGCCGCGCAGCAGATTGGCGTCTCCGACGTGCTGATGGTGGCTGCAAATACCACCGGCGGCGTCACCGGCAAGATGATCTCCCCGCAATCCATCGCCATCGCCTGTGCGGCGGTTGGTCTGGTAGGGAAAGAGTCTGACCTGTTCCGCTTTACCGTAAAACACAGCCTGATTTTCACCTGCATGGTGGGCGTGATCACCACGCTTCAGGCGTATGTCTTAACCTGGATGATTCCATGATAGTGATGCCCCGGCGTCTTGCAGACGAGGTTGCCGATCGTGTGCGGGCGCTGATTGAAGAACAACAGCTGGAGGCGGGCATGCGTTTGCCCGCCGAGCGCCAGCTGGCCTTACAGCTCGGCGTATCGCGCAATTCACTGCGTGAGGCGCTGGCAAAACTGGTAACGGAAGGCGTGCTGCTCAGCCGTCGCGGCGGCGGAACGTTCGTCCGCTGGCAGCATGAGTCCTGGTCCGAGCACAACATCGTGCAACCGCTGAAAACACTGATGGCGGATGATCCCGATTACAGCTTTGATATTCTCGAAGCCCGCCACGCCATCGAAACCAGCACCGCCTGGCACGCCGCGCTCCGCGCCACTGAAGCTGACAAAGAGAAAATCCGTCTCTGTTTTGACGCCACGCTAAGCGATGATCCGGATATCGCCTCTCAGGCGGATGTGCGTTTTCACCTCGCCATCGCTGAAGCCTCGCACAACGTGGTGCTGCTGCAGACCATGCGCGGTTTTTTTGACGTGCTGCAGTCCTCCGTGAAACAGAGCCGCCAGCGGATGTATCTCGTACCTCCGGTCTTTGCAAAGCTGACGGAGCAGCATCAGGCCGTGCTGGAGGCTATTGTCGCCGGAGACGCCGAAGGCGCGCGTCAGGCAATGATGGCCCACTTAGGATTCGTTCATACCACCATTAAACGTTTTGATGAAGATCAGGCCCGTCAGGCGCGAATCACCCGCCTGCCCGGTGACCCGACCGCGTTTTCCAGGGAGAAGTAAGCATGATTATTTCAGCAGCAAGCGACTATCGGGCAGCGGCGCAGCGCATCCTGCCACCATTCCTGTTCCACTACATCGACGGCGGCGCCTACGCGGAATACACCCTGCGCCGCAACGTGGAAGATCTGTCGCAGGTGGCGCTTCGCCAGCGGGTGCTCAAAAATATGTCCGACCTGAGCCTCGGGACCACGCTGTTTAACGAAAATCTGTCGATGCCGGTCGCACTCGGTCCGGTCGGGCTGTGCGGTATGTATGCCCGCCGTGGCGAAGTGCAGGCCGCTGGCGCCGCCGATGATAAAGGCATTCCGTTTACCCTCTCCACGGTGTCCGTCTGTCCTATCGAAGAAGTGGCCCCCACCCTCAAACGCCCGATGTGGTTCCAGTTATACGTATTGCGCGACCGCGGGTTTATGCGTAATGCGCTGGAACGCGCCAAAGCGGCGGGCTGCTCCACGCTGGTGTTTACCGTCGATATGCCAACGCCCGGTGCCCGTTACCGCGACGCCCATTCCGGGATGAGCGGCGCGAACGCGGCGATGCGCCGCTACTGGCAGGCGGTCACCCACCCGCAGTGGGCGTGGGATGTGGGCCTCAATGGTCGCCCGCACGATCTGGGAAACATCTCCACCTATCTCGGCAAACCCACCGGGCTGGAAGATTACATCGGCTGGCTGGCGAACAATTTCGATCCCTCGATTTCATGGAAAGACCTGGAGTGGATCCGCGAATTCTGGGACGGCCCGATGGTGATCAAAGGGATCCTCGATCCGGAAGATGCGCGCGATGCGGTACGTTTTGGCGCTGACGGCATTGTGGTTTCCAACCACGGCGGTCGCCAGCTCGATGGCGTGCTCTCGTCTGCGCGCGCCCTGCCCGCCATCGCCGATGCGGTGAAAGGCGATATCACGATTCTGGCCGACAGCGGTATTCGCAACGGGCTCGACGTGGTGCGCATGATTGCGCTGGGCGCTGACAGTGTGCTGCTGGGTCGCGCGTATCTCTACGCGCTGGCGACGCACGGCCGTAAAGGCGTGGCGAACCTGCTCGATTTGATTGAGAAAGAGATGAAGGTGGCGATGACCCTGACCGGTGCGAAAACGATTCATGAGATCAGTCGCGAATCGCTGGTGCAGGAAGAAGCGCAGCTGAATGCCGCGCTGGCCCCGCTGACGCACGGAAGCGCGGCGTAATCAACGCAGATCTGCTATTCTGCCCCCGCTATTAAGGGGGCAGTATGTTAAATATCGTTTTATTCGAACCTGAAATCCCGCCCAATACCGGGAACATCATCCGCCTGTGCGCCAACACCGGCTTTCGTCTGCATATCATCGAACCGATGGGCTTTGCCTGGGACGACAAGCGCCTGCGCCGCGCCGGGCTGGATTATCACGAATTTACTGCCGTTACCCGCCATGCGAATTACGCCGCGTTTCAGGACGCTGTTAAGCCTCAGCGCCTGTTTGCCCTGACCACCAAAGGCACCCCCGCGCACAGCGCTGTCAGCTACCAGGACGGGGATTTTCTGATGTTTGGCCCGGAAACGCGCGGACTGCCCGCGATCATTCTGGACGCGCTGCCGCCGGATCAAAAAATACGCATACCAATGATGCCGGACAGCCGCAGCATGAATCTGTCGAATGCGGTGTCGGTGGTGGTGTATGAAGCCTGGCGCCAGTTGGGATATCCTGGCGCCGTGCTCAGAAATTAGATGCCGTCACCATACTCAAAGGTATGGTGAATACCGTTGAAGTGCTGATCCATATCCATCGATGGTTTATCGCTGTCAGGTTTACCGACAATACGCGCCGGTACGCCTGCGGCAGTGGTGTGCGGCGGAACCGGCTGTAACACCACGGAGCCTGCGCCGATTTTCGCGCCGCGCCCGACTTCGATGTTGCCGAGAATTTTCGCGCCAGCGCCAATCATCACCCCTTCACGGATCTTCGGATGGCGGTCGCCACTGGTTTTCCCGGTACCGCCGAGGGTGACCGACTGCAGGATAGAAACGTCGTTTTCGATAACCGCCGTCTCACCGACGACAATGCCTGTGGCGTGGTCGAGCATGATACCGCGACCAATTTTCGCCGCCGGATGAATATCGACCTGGAAGGTCACAGAAACCTGGTTTTGCAGGAAAATCGCCAGTGCGCGACGCCCCTGATTCCACAACCAGTGACCGATGCGATACGCCTGTAGCGCGTGGAAACCTTTCAGATACAGCAGCGGCGTGGAGTATTTATCTACCGCCGGGTCGCGGGTGCGCACCGCCTGAATATCGCAGGCGGCGGAGGCGATCATTTCCGGGTCGGCGGCATACGCCTCTTCCACCACTTCACGGATCGCGATGGCAGGCATGATGGGTGATGCCAGTTTATTCGCCAGCATGTAGCTTAACGCGCTGCCGAGATTTTCGTGCTTGAGAAGCGTCGCGTGATAAAAACTGGCAAGCATAGGCTCACAGTCAGCCAGCGCCCGGGCTTCGGCTTTGATGTTGTTCCAGACAATTTCCAGTTCTTCACACGACATTGCATACTCCAGACGATATCATGACGACCGGCCAGTTCTGCGCTGGCCGGGTCGTTAGGGGACAAAGTTCCTTGCGACTAGTGGCTGCTGCGCTCATCCTTGCGTGCGCGACCTAATAAGGTCAATGCTGCCTCGCGCGCGTTTTTTCCGCAATACAATACCTGATAAATTTCCTCGGTTATTGGCATTTCAACACCAAAACGGTGTGCCAGCGCGCGGACTTCCTTGGTATTGCGATAACCTTCAACCACCTGGCCGATGCTGTCCTGCGCGCTTTGCACATCCATGCCCTTACCGAGCATCATGCCAAAACGGCGGTTACGGGACTGGTTGTCAGTACAAGTCAGCACCAGATCGCCAAGCCCGGCCATGCCCATGAACGTCGCCGGATCAGCGCCCAGCGCCGCGCCAAGACGGGACATTTCAGTCAACCCGCGGGTGATGAGCGCTGTACGCGCGTTGGCGCCGAAACCAATGCCGTCAGACATCCCGGCACCGATAGCAATGACGTTTTTCACCGCGCCGCCCAACTGAACGCCGATGAAATCCGGGTTGATATAGACACGGAAACTTTTGCCGCAATGCAGCAACTGCTGCAAATCGTCAGCGAAGACAGGGTCAGTGGAAGCCAGCGAAATTGCCGTCGGCAGACCTGCGGCCAGCTCTTTGGCAAACGTCGGGCCGGAGATCACCGCCAGCGGGATCGCATCGCCCAGCACATCGCGCGCCACATCCTGCAACAAACGCCCGGTTTCGGCTTCCAGACCTTTCGTCGCCCAGACCAGCCGCGCATCAGGGTGCATCAGGGGTTTGATCTGTTGCAGAACGTCGCCAAACACATGGCTTGGCACCACGATCAGAATATCGCGACTGGCGGCCAGCGCCGCGGTCAGCGAGCTTTCCAGGCGGAGCGTATCAGGGAAAGGAACATCCGGGAGAAAGGCAGCGTTGCAGCGATCGTGCTGTAACGTGGCGATGTGTTTCGGGTCATGGCCCCACAGCACAACGTTGTGGCCATTGCGCGCCAGCGTGATCGCAAGAGCGGTGCCGTAGGAGCCGGCACCGATGACAGTCATTGAAGCGTTAGCGGCGTTCATCAGGCATCCTGATGCGGTTGTTCGCCTTCGCCAGCCTGTTGCTGCAGATAACTCATGAACAGCGCATCAAAGTTGACCGGCGCCAGGTTCAGCTGCGGGAAAGTACCGCGGGAAACCAGGCTGGTAATGCATTCGCGCGCGTACGGGAACAGGATGTTCGGGCAGTAAGCCCCCAGGCAGTGCGCCATCTGGTTGCCTTCGATACCTTCGATGGAGAAGATACCTGCCTGCTGTACTTCGCACAGGAACGCCGTTTCGTCATTCAGAGACGCCGTTACGGTAACGCGCAGAACCACTTCGAACACGCCCTCCGCCAGTTGGCTGGACGCGGTATCCAGATCCAGTTTGACTTCTGGCTGCCAGTCTTTCTGGAATACGTGCGGCGCGTTCGGCGCTTCGTATGACACATCCTTCGTATAAATACGCTGGATCTGGAAATTCATTTCTGCGGTATTTTGTTCTGACATGTGAAAACCCTTAGTGTTGTGTCCTTAAATTGCGTCAGCGGAGCAGAGGATCAAGTCCACCACGCGCGTCCAGCGCATACAAGTCATCACAGCCGCCTATGTGCTGTGCATCAATAAAAATCTGCGGAACCGTGGTACGGCCACTACGCTTAATCATCTCTTCACGCTTCACCGCATCGCCGTCGATCGGCAGTTCCTGAAACGTCACCCCTTTGCTGTTCAGCAGCGCTTTGGCGCGATGGCAGAACGGGCAGGTAGCTTTAGTATAGATCTCGATATTGGCCATAACGTCGCTCCTTACTTACCTTTAACCAGAGGCAGGTTTTCACCGCTCCAGCCTGCGATACCTTCTTTCAGCACATAAACCTGTGCGAAACCGGCTTTGGCGAGATCGCCCGCGGGTGACTGCGCCTGCAGGCCAGATCCGTCAACCACAATAATGGGTTGAGATTTGTGTTTTTCCAGTTCGCCTACGTTATTTGCTTTGATTTCGCTGGGCAGCAGGTTAATGGAGCCTGCAATGTGACCTTTGCGGAAATCATCGCGCTGACGTAAATCCACCACGACGGCGTCTTCTTTGTTAATCAGACGCGTTGCTTCGCCACGGGTAATCACCTTAACTTTAGACATTAACCCTTTAAAGGTGGTGAACAGCACTGCCGCCAGTAACGCAACCCACGCGATACACAGTATGGGGTTGCGACTTACAAATTGCATAATTTCTTGCATGGGGGGTAACGACTCCCGACTCAGTGATTAAAAAAACCAGGAAAGGAGTATACCTGCGCGTTAGCCGGTGAGCATTAGCTATTCGCTTTTCTGCGGCATAGAACGAGAAAAATTGCTGAAATGCACACTGACCGGCATCACACTCCACCGCTTTTTTTGATCTTCTGTGGCTATTTGATCGATTCAGCTGTAGTAAAATTACGCAAAATTTCTGTCTTTTGAGCATGAGGTTGTCGCAATGTCGGTTTCAAAAAAACCTATGGTTCTGGTTATTCTGGATGGTTATGGCTACCGTGAAGACCAGCAGGATAACGCTATTTACGCCGCTAAAACCCCTGTCATGGATGCGCTGTGGGCAAAACGTCCACATACGCTGATCGACGCGTCTGGCCTGGAAGTCGGTCTGCCGGATCGTCAGATGGGCAACTCCGAAGTGGGTCACGTTAACCTCGGTGCCGGCCGCATCGTGTATCAGGATCTGACTCGCCTGGATGTGGAAATCAAAGACCGTAAATTCTTTACTAACCCGGTGCTGAACGCGGCAGTCGATAAAGCCGCTGCCGCCGGCAAAGCCGTGCATATCATGGGTCTGCTCTCCGCAGGTGGCGTACACAGCCATGAAGATCACATTATGGCGATGGTGGAACTGGCTGCTGAACGCGGCGCAGAAAAAATCTACCTGCACGCCTTCCTCGACGGCCGCGACACCCCGCCGCGCAGCGCGAAATCCTCCCTGCAGGCATTTGAAGAGAAATTCGCCGCCCTCGGTAAAGGCCGCGTGGCGTCGATCATTGGCCGCTACTACGCGATGGACCGTGACAACCGTTGGGATCGCGTGGAACAGGCGTATGACCTGCTGACCCAGGCGAAAGGCGAATACCAGACCGACACCGCCGTGGCAGGCCTTGAAGCCGCCTATGCCCGTGATGAAAACGACGAATTCGTCAAAGCGACTGTGGTTCGCGCCGCCGGTCAGGCTGATGCCGCGATGCAGGACGGCGATGCGCTGATTTTCATGAACTTCCGCGCTGACCGTGCCCGCGAAATCACCCGCGCGTTCGTGAATGCCGATTTCGACGGCTTCGCCCGTAAGAAAGTGGTGAAACTGGCTGATTTCGTCATGCTGACCGAATATGCCGCCGACATTAAAGCCGCCTGCGCATATCCGCCAGCCTCGCTGACCAATACTTACGGCGAATGGATGGCGAAAAACGACAAGACCCAACTGCGTATCTCTGAAACCGAGAAATACGCTCACGTGACGTTCTTCTTTAACGGCGGCGTTGAAGAGCCGTTTGCCGGTGAAGACCGCATTCTGATCAACTCCCCGAAAGTAGCGACCTATGATCTGCAGCCGGAAATGAGCTCCGCCGAGCTGACGGAAAAACTGGTCGGCGCGATCAAGAGCGGCAAATACGACACCATCATTTGTAACTACCCGAACGGCGACATGGTTGGCCATACCGGCGTGTTTGACGCCGCGGTTCACGCAGTTGAAGCGCTGGATCACTGCATCAGCGAAGTGACCAGCGCAGTGGAATCCGTTGGTGGTCAGTTGCTGATCACCGCCGACCACGGTAACGCCGAACAGATGCGCGATCCGTCAACCGGTCAGGCGCACACCGCGCATACCAACCTGCCGGTTCCGCTGATCTACGTCGGACCGAAAACCGTGAAAGCCGTTGAAGGCGGTAAACTTTCTGACATCGCGCCGACCATGTTGACGCTGATGGGAATGGAAATCCCGCAAGAGATGACTGGTAAGGCGCTGTTCATCGTGGAATAATCCTTCCCCATGAGGGGAAAGGCGACTTATTCAATGACATGGACCGCGGCCGCCGTCCGGTCTGTACTTTACGCCAGCGCACTCAGCGCTGGCGTATTGCTGTGCGCCGCATCCGCCCAGGCTGATGATCGCGATCAGCTGAAATCCATTCAGGCTGATATCGCCGCCAAAGAGCGCGCGGTACGCCAGCAACAACAGCAGCGCTCCTCACTGCTCGCTCAGCTTAAAACACAGGAAGAGGCGATTTCCGCCGCCGCCCGCGCCCTGCGTGAAACGCAAAACACCCTCGCCCAGCTCAATAAACAAATTGATACGATGAATGCCTCCATCGCGAAACTGGAGAAGCAAAAAGCGCAGCAGGAACGCAATCTGGCGGCCCAGCTCGACGCGGCGTTTCGTCAGGGTCAGCACACTGGCATTCAGCTCATTCTGAGCGGCGAAGAGAGCCAGCGTGGCCAGCGTTTACAGGCCTATTTTGGTTATCTCAACCAGGCGCGCCAGGAAACTATCGGCCAGTTAAAGCAGACGCGCGAAGAGGTCGCCACGCAGAAAGCGGAGCTGGAAGAGAAACAGAGCCAGCAGCAGACCCTGCTGTACGAGCAAAAAGCGCAGCAGGCAAAGCTGGAGCAGGCGCGCAACGAACGTAAGAAAACGCTTTCCGGGCTGGAATCCTCCATTCAGGAAGGTCAGCAGCAGTTAAGCGAACTGCGGGCGAACGAATCCCGCATGCGCAACCGCATCGCGCAGGCGGAAGCTGCCGCCAAAGCTCGGGCGGAACGTGAAGCCCGCGAGGCGCAGGCCGTACGCGATCGTCAACAGGAAGCTTCCCGCAAAGGCACGACCTATAAACCTACCGAAAGCGAGCGCTCGCTGATGTCGCGCACCGGCGGTCTCGGCTCGCCGCGCGGCCAGGCGTTCTGGCCGGTTCGCGGTCCCACCCTCCATCGTTATGGCGAACCGCTGCAGGGTGAGCTACGTTGGAAAGGGATGGTCATCGGCGCATCGGAAGGAACGGAAGTCAAAGCCATCGCCGATGGGCGCGTTATTCTTGCCGACTGGCTGCAGGGGTATGGCCTGGTGGTAGTGGTTGAGCACGGTAAAGGCGACATGAGCCTGTACGGCTACAACCAGAGCGCACTGGTCAGCGTCGGCACGCAGGTGCGTGCAGGTCAGCCGATTGCCCTCGTAGGCAGCAGTGGGGGTCAGGGTCGACCGTCGCTCTATTTCGAAATTCGCCGCCAGGGTCAGGCGGTCAATCCACAGCCGTGGTTGGGAAGATAAGTTTTGCTTCAATTTCGTCGTACTGTTCTCTCCATCGCCGGGTTACTGGCGATGGCTGCACCGGCATTCGCCGGAAAACTCGCCATCGTCATTGACGATTTTGGCTACCGTCCGCAAACCGAAAATCAGGTGCTGGCGCTCCCCGCCACGCTTTCTGTGGCTGTTCTGCCCAACGCGCCGCACGCCCGTGAAATGGCGACCAAAGCCCATAACAGCGGCCATGAAGTGCTGATCCATCTGCCCATGGCGCCGCTCAGCAAACAGCCGCTGGAAAAAGACACGCTGCGCCCTGACATGAACAGCGATGAGATCGATCGCATCATCCGCGAAGCGGTCAATAAAGTGCCTTTCGCCGTGGGGCTGAATAACCACATGGGCAGCGCGATGACGTCAAACCTGTTCGGCATGGAAAAGGTGATGCAGTCGCTGAGTCGCTACAATCTCTATTTCCTCGACAGCATGACCATCGGCAACAGCCAGGCGCTGCGAGCCTCTACCGGTACCGGCGTAAAAGTCATTAAGCGCAAAGTGTTTCTGGATGACACCCAAAATGAGGCGGACATTCGTTATCAGTTCAACAGGGCGATCCAGCTGGCGCGGCGTAACGGTTCCGCTATCGCCATCGGCCATCCGCATCCGTCAACGGTGCGGGTTTTACAGCAGATGATTTACAGCCTGCCGCCGGACATCACGCTGGTGCGTCCGAGCAGCCTGCTCAACGAGCCGCAGGTCGATACCTCCACACCACCGAAAAACACACAGCCGCCGCGCAACCCGTTCCGGGGCGTGAAGCTGTGCAAAGCGAAAAAGCCGCCTGAACCCGTTTATGCAACACGCTTCTTTACGGTGATTGGCGAAAGCATCAGCCAGAGCACACTGGTGCAGTACTATCAGCACCAGTGGCGAGGCTGGGACAATAAAGACTAAACGGTATGAGAATCCGTGTGCTTATCGGCCACGGATTTTTTATTGTCCTGATGCTGATACCAGGCTTTGAAGTATTTAAGGAAGCTATAGAGCGTGGCATAAAGCCCGGTGACTGCGCCGACTTTTCCTTGCCGCCAGGCGCCGCTGAACAGATACCATTTAAAAAAAGCACCAATGGCACTTATGATTCCGCGCGCAATAGAGGGGCGGACTTTCTGATATTTCACCAGCCGCGTGGTATAACTGTTTAGTTTACTAAAGACTTCATGCAGCGAATAAAAGGTGTCGTGTCTGACATGGCCGGGAATAGTATACGTTTGTCCGGTGCCTTCCACTTTATCGTCGACAGGCCGCAGATTAAACAGGGCATGATTCCGGTTAAACAGGCGCACCGGGAAATCCGGAGAAGAGATGGGGTAAATCGTTCGCGTTTGCTCGCCCAGCACGTACCAGTAGCGGGAGATACGCCAGCCATACTCTGGCGGCGGTGTTTCGCCAGCTTTTAATGTCTGAATGAAACTAAGGGTTGGCTCATCGAAAATTTCATCGCTATCGACGCATAACACCCAATCATTAGAAGAATGTTTTATGGCTACATTCATTTGTTCGCCGTGCATACTATATGGATTATAAATTGGTGTTAATCCATATCCTTCACAAATATTTATTGTTTTATCGGTACTGCCAGAATCAATCACCACAAATTCATCCGCAATTGTGATTAATGGCGGAATGACTTTATGCAGCAAGCGTTCAGAATTATACGTCAGCAAGCAAACGGTCAATTTAAACATGTCTATCCCACGATAATAATCTGACACCCAAAAGAGGTGCTGGTGAATTTTACGCACATGTGTATGACAGAAAAATATGAGATCTCACACTTTTAGTGAGATTGTTTCTGATTTTATAATAGCTGTTTCTGTAACAAAAACGCTGAATATCCATCCGAAATCTTTATAATGCCAGCAGGTTTAGCGGACAGAGAACAGAGTCATGGTGCCACAGCGACGGAAAATTTTGCTTTTTGACAGTGGCAAGGAGTGGGGCGGCGGCACCAACAGCATGCTGGAGCTGCTTAAGCGTATCGACCGTGAGCGGTTCGACATCACCTGCTGTTTTTACTATAACTATCGCCGGGATCAGGGTCAGACGATTGAAGCGGTGCTGGCCGGGTTTGATATTCCGATGATCCTGTTGCCTGCGCGCCGCCAGCCGGGCTGGGCGAAAGTGCTCAAAGAGCTTGGCCGCAGCCTGTTGTTTTTCTCCCGCAACGCCCGCAAAGCCTTTACCCGCAAGATGGACAACCTGTGGCGCATCCAGCCAAATGCGAAACAGCTACGGCAGTTGCTGAAAGACGGTGGTTACGACATTCTCTATATGAATAACCAGCCAGGCTCAAACGAGGAAGGCTATCACGCTGTTGACGGTCTTCCTGTTGCGCTGGTGCAGCACTGCCGCATCGAGCCTGCGCTCACGCCGTCACTGGTGTCATTAGTGAATCAACGCATTGATAAGATCATCGCCGTTTCGCACGGCGTGGAACACGTGTTGCTAAAAAATGGCGTGGCAGCGCCGTATTGTGTGACGGTAAATAACGCCATCGACGTCAACCAGCCGCTGCCGGATCGCCAGCAGATGCGCGAAACACTGGGCCTGACGCCCGACACTTTCGTTTTCGGCAGCATCGGGTCGCTGCTCGCACGTAAATCCAATCATCATACGCTGGAAGCGCTGGCGCACTTCCACCAGCAACATCCTGAAGCGAACTGGAAAATGATGCTGGTGGGGCAAGGGCCGGAACGCGACGCGCTGGAAGCACAGGCCACAACGCTGGGGATTACGGAGCATCTGATCTTTACCGGCTTCAAAAATAATCCTTTTGATTATCTGGCAGCCTTTGACGCGTTTGTTCTCGCCTCCAGCAGCGAAGGGTTGCCGCGCGTGGTGCTTGAAGCGATGCTGCTCGGCATTCCGGTGGTGGGTTCAGATGTCACCGGGACGCAGGAGCTGGTTCATCATGAGCAAACCGGGCTGCTGTTTCCCTGGAGCGATGTGAAAATGCTGGAAAATCATCTCTCCCGTATCTGGCAGGATGCGTCGCTGCGCCAGCGGCTCGCGCAGAACGGACAACAGCAAGTGCGCAGCCAGTACGCGATTGAACATTATGTTTCCGGCGTGGAAGACGTTCTGGGGATGATTCAGTCGAGGAGGTCAGGTGTTTAACCGGGAGCGCAAAGGCACCCCCGGCCATCACGGGCTTATTTATCCCAGCTTAAAATCACTTTTCCGGACTGACCAGAACGCATGGCGTCAAAGCCTTTCTGGAAATCATCAATTCCGAAACGGTGAGTGATGATCGGCGATAAATCCAGACCCGACTGGATCAACGCCGCCATTTTATACCAGGTTTCAAACATTTCACGACCGTAGATCCCTTTAATAAACAGCCCTTTAAAGATCACTTTGGTCCAGTCGATGGACATGTCTGATGGCGGAATACCGAGCATCGCGATACGGCCACCGTGGTTCATGGTGTCGAGCATAGTGCGGAACGCGGGTGGCGCACCGGACATTTCCAGCCCGACGTCAAACCCTTCGGTCATGCCCAGCTCGTTCATCACGTCATTCAGGTTCTCTTTCGCAACGTTAACCGCACGGGTGACACCCATTTTGCGCGCCAGCTCAAGACGATATTCATTCACATCAGTGATAACGACATGGCGCGCGCCCACGTGTTTCGCCACCGCCGCCGCCATGACGCCGATCGGCCCTGCGCCAGAGACCAGCACATCTTCGCCGACCAGGTCAAAAGAGAGCGCCGTATGCACCGCATTGCCAAACGGGTCAAAAATGGAGGCCAGATCATCAGAGATATTGTCCGGGATTTTGAACGCGTTAAATGCCGGGATCACCAGATATTCCGCGAAACAGCCCGGGCGATTGACGCCCACGCCGATGGTGTTGCGGCACAGGTGCGTACGGCCGCCGCGGCAGTTACGGCAGTGCCCACAGGTGATGTGGCCTTCACCGGAGACGCGATCACCTATCTTAAAGCCCTTCACTTCCTGACCAATGCCGACCACTTCGCCGACATATTCATGGCCCACGACCATCGGTACCGGAATGGTTTTTTGCGACCACTCATCCCAGTTGTAGATGTGTACATCCGTTCCGCAGATGGCTGTTTTACGGATTTTGATCAGCAGATCGTTATGACCCATGGCCGGTTCCGGCACGTCGGTCATCCAGATCCCTTCTTCCGCTTTCAGTTTGGATAACGCTTTCATCTCACATCCTCAGGCAATCACGCCCAGTTGTTTACCGATGCGGGTAAAGGCTTCTACCGCACGTACAATCTGTTCAGGCGTGTGTGCCGCCGACATTTGGGTACGGATACGCGCCTGACCTTTTGGTACCACCGGGTAAAAGAAACCGGTGACATAAATGCCTTCTTTTTGCAGTTCGCGAGCAAATTCCTGCGCTATCGTCGCTTCACCCAGCATTACGGGGATAATCGCGTGATCGGCACCGGCCAGAGTAAAACCAGCGGCGGTCATTTTTTCGCGGAACAAGCGCGCGTTGGCCCACAGGCGGTCGCGCAGCTCAGCGCCAGACGCCAGCATTTCCAGCACTTTGATGGACGCAGAGACAATCGCTGGCGCGAGAGAATTGGAGAACAGATACGGACGGGAACGCTGGCGCAGCCATTCCACCACCTCTTTACGCGCCGCGGTATAACCGCCAGACGCACCGCCGAGCGCTTTGCCGAGCGTGCCGGTGATGATGTCCACACGGCCCATCACGTCGCAATATTCATGCGTACCGCGACCGTTTTCGCCAACAAAACCGACCGCGTGGGAATCATCGACCATTACCAGCGCGTCGTATTTATCCGCCAGATCGCACACACCTTTCAGGTTGGCGATGACGCCATCCATCGAGAATACGCCATCAGTGGCGATCAGCACGTGGCGGGCACCCGCGTCGCGCGCTTCTTTGAGGCGCGCTTCCAGCTCCTGCATATCGTTGTTGGCGTAGCGGAAGCGCTTCGCTTTACACAGACGCACGCCATCGATGATTGACGCATGATTCAGCGCGTCAGAAATAATCGCGTCTTCCGCGCCGAGCAGCGTTTCGAACAGACCACCGTTGGCGTCAAAGCAGGAGGAGTACAGAATGGCGTCTTCCATACCGAGGAACTCCGCCAGTTTTTTCTCCAGCACTTTGTGCGTATCCTGCGTTCCGCAGATGAAACGGACGGATGCCATCCCGAAGCCATGGCTGTCCATACCCGCTTTTGCTGCCGCGACCAGCGCCGGATGGTTCGCCAGACCAAGATAGTTATTGGCGCAGAAGTTGATGACATGGCTGCCGTCGCCAACAGTGATATCCGCCTGCTGGGCAGACGTGATAATGCGTTCTTCTTTAAACAACCCTTCAGCACGAGCGGTATCGAGGTCATTGGCTAACTGTTTGTAAAAATCCCCACGCATTGCAACTCTCCAGATTCGGCTAAATTTGGCACATATTACCCAAAGCTATACTTCCTTACGAGATGACAGAGTATGAAGTGCATTTTTTGTAGCATAAATCACGTGTAACCCTGTGAGGTGTCGGGGAATGGCTGAAGGGTTTCTCTTCTGATGATATGATAAGAAGCATTAGCGTCCGGGATAGTCCCGGTCATCTACATTTCAAAGGTTATCGTTATGATCATCGTTACCGGCGGCGCTGGCTTCATCGGCAGCAATATTGTCAAAGCACTGAATGACAAAGGTATTACCGACATTCTGGTGGTAGACAACCTGAAAGATGGCACCAAATTCGCCAACCTGGTAGACCTGAATATCGCCGATTACATGGATAAAGAAGACTTTCTGATCCAGATTATTGCGGGCGAAGAGTTCGGCGACATCGAGGCGATTTTCCATGAAGGTGCCTGCTCCTCCACTACCGAGTGGGACGGCAAGTACATGATGGATAACAACTATCAGTACTCCAAAGAGCTGCTGCATTACTGCCTTGAGCGCGACATTCCATTCCTCTATGCCTCTTCTGCGGCAACTTACGGCGGTCGCACCTCTGACTTTATCGAATCCCGCGAATACGAAAAACCGCTGAACGTATACGGCTACTCGAAATTCCTGTTCGATGAATACGTTCGTCAGATCCTGCCGGAAGCCAATTCTCAGGTGGTCGGTTTCCGCTACTTTAACGTGTACGGACCGCGTGAAGGCCACAAAGGCAGCATGGCGAGCGTGGCATTTCACCTCAACACGCAGCTCAACAACGGCGAAAGCCCGAAACTGTTTGAAGGCAGCGACAACTTTAAGCGCGACTTTGTGTACGTCGGCGATGTCGCAGCGGTCAATCTGTGGTTCTGGGAAAACGATGTTTCTGGCATCTTCAACCTCGGCACGGGCCGCGCGGAATCTTTCCAGGCTGTGGCTGATGCGGCGCTCGCCTTCCACAAAAAAGGCAGTATCGAATACATTCCGTTCCCGGATAAACTGAAAGGCCGCTATCAGGCATTCACTCAGGCGGATCTCACTAACCTGCGCGCAGCCGGTTACGACAAACCGTTCAAAACCGTTGCCGAAGGCGTAACGGAATACATGGCCTGGCTGAACCGCGACGCATAAAAGAATAACGATGAAAATACTGGTGGTAGGCCCGTCCTGGGTGGGCGACATGATGATGTCGCAAAGTCTCTATCGCACGCTCAAGGCGCGTTATCCTCAGGCGATCATTGATGTGATGGCACCCGCGTGGTGCCGTCCGCTTTTATCGCGCATGCCGGAAGTGAACGAGGCGATCCCCATGCCGCTGGGTCACGGCGCGCTGGAAATCGGTGCACGCCGTAAACTCGGGCACAGCCTGCGCGAGCGCCGTTATGACCGCGCTTATGTCCTGCCAAACTCGTTTAAATCCGCGCTGGTGCCGTTCTTCGCTGGCATTCCGCTGCGTACCGGCTGGCGTGGTGAAATGCGCTATGGCCTGCTCAACGATGCGCGCATGCTGGATAAATCCGCCTGGCCGCTGATGGTGGAACGTTACGTCGCGCTGGCTTATGACAAAGGCGTGATGCGCTCCGCCAAAGATTTACCGCAGCCACTGCTGTGGCCGCAGTTGCAGGTCTCCGACGGTGAAAAGTCGCAGACCTGCCGCGCGTTTGATCTCTCGCCAGAACGCCCGATGATCGGCTTTTGCCCGGGTGCCGAATTTGGCCCGGCTAAACGCTGGCCGCATTACCACTACGCCGAACTGGCAAAACAGCTGATTGACGAAGGCTATCAAATCGTCCTGTTCGGGTCGGCGAAAGATCATGATGCCGGCAACGAAATTCTGGCGACGCTCAGCATTGAGCAGCAAGCCTGGTGCCGTAATCTGGCGGGGGAAACCCAGCTGGAGCAGGCGGTGATCCTGATTGCCGCCTGTAATGCCGTCGTCAGTAACGATTCCGGATTGATGCACGTCGCCGCCGCGCTGAACCGTCCACTGATCGCGCTGTATGGCCCGAGCAGCCCGGACTTCACGCCGCCACTGTCTCATAAAGCGAAAGTGATTCGCCTGATTACAGGCTATCACAAAGTCCGTAAAGGCGATGCCGCAGAAGGTTATCATCAGAGCCTGATCGATATTACGCCAGAGAGCGTGCTGGAAGCGCTCAACACGCTATTGCTGGACGAGGACGCCTGACGGATGCGGGTATTGATCGTAAAAACGTCCTCGATGGGCGATGTGCTGCACACGCTGCCGGCGCTCACCGATGCCGCCAGCGCGATTCCGGGGATCCGCTTTGACTGGGTGGTTGAAGAGGGCTTCGCGCAGATTCCCACCTGGCATGCGGCAGTGGATCGCGTGATACCCGTGGCGATTCGCCGCTGGCGAAAAGCCTGGTTTTCCGCCGCAATCAAACAGGAAAGACAGGCCTTTCGCGAGCAGCTACAGCAGGTTCATTACGATGCAGTCATTGATGCGCAGGGGCTGGTAAAAAGCGCCGCGCTGGTGACCCGGCTGGCGCGCGGCGTCAAACACGGGATGGACTGGCAAACAGCGCGCGAACCGCTGGCGAGCCTGTTCTACAATCGTCGCCATCATATTGCAAAACAGCAGCACGCGGTGGAACGCACCCGCGAGCTGTTTGCCAAAAGTCTGGGCTACAGCAAACCGCAGACGCAGGGTGATTACGCGATAGCTCAGCATTTCCTGAAAAATAGTGATGAAAAGCAGCCGCCGTATGTTGTTTTCCTGCATGCCACCACGCGTGACGACAAACACTGGCCGGAATCGCACTGGCGAACGCTTTTAGAACGGATGCAAGCAACCGGGTTACATATTAAACTCCCTTGGGGTGCAGAACATGAACGTCAACGGGCGGAGCGAATCGCAACCGGTCTTGACTACGTTGAAGTATTACCGAAGCTGTCATTAGCCGAGGTGGCTGCCACCCTGGCGGGCGCGCAGGCGGTGGTTTCTGTCGATACGGGGCTGAGCCATCTCACCGCGGCGCTCGATCGCCCCAATATCACGCTGTTTGGCCCAACGGACCCTGGGCTCATTGGCGGATATGGTAAGAATCAACAACAAATGGTAAGTCCGACCCGCAATATGGGAGATATCACGGCCGATGCAATTTTTACCGCTTTACAGGGCAACCTGCGATGCGTTGACAGGGAAGACAGCTAAATGAGCTATGTCTTTCTGTTTATCCTTTTTCTCCCGGTAAAGTTACTGGGTAAACTGTTTCGCAAAGACACGGGCAAAAACCTCGTCATTCAGACGGCGAAAATTGGCGATTTTGTAAATGCCACGCCGCTGCTCAGCTACCTCAAGAAAAGCGATGTTCTTATCAGCCGGAGCGTTGCGCCGCTGGCAGAGCGCGACGACACCATTGATGCCATCTACCTCATTGGCCTGCACAAGCGCAATCTGTTCGCCAAATTCCGCTTCGCCTGGCTTATCATGAACCGCTATGACAACGTTTACCTGCTGCAACCCAACAGCACAAACCTGTTTTTTGCCGCGATTTGCAATGCCAAAAATAAACAGTTTCTGAGTATTTATACCCGTCGCTGGTATCACGGTATTTTTTACGCCGCCGCAGACGGCGTGATTGAACATGGTAAGCGCACGCTCTCAGTCACCAATTACCTGCAACTGGCAGACCGAACGCTGAGCTGGCAGGATGTTCCCAAACACGCGACTCACCCGCTGTATATGCCTAAAGCCTGGCCGGAAAGCCTGGAAAAGAAGGACGTCATCCGTATCGGAATCAGTATCTCAGCCGGTAATCGCGCCAAGACCGTCCCGCCTGCGACCTGGAAAAGCATTTTTGACGCACTCGCTGATCTGCCCTGCGTGTTTTACGTTTTTGGGACCGATGACGAGCAGCCCTGGCTGGACGATCTTTATCGACATCTCGACGATGAGCCTGACAACATTATCAGCCTGCTTGGGTTGCTTCCGCTGGAAGATGCACCGTTCACCATTTCAAAAATGGATTGCTACATCGCCTCCGATTCCGGCAACGTGTATATCGCCGATGCCGTCGGCGTCCCTGTCGTGCTGCTTTTCGGTCCCTGTTGCCATTATGAGCAGCGTCCGTTAGGCAAAACATTGCTAATCGGCGACGACGAGAATATTTGTTCTTATGTGTTTGAGACGCGGTATTTCTTTCAGCAAGATCGTGAGGCGTTATTTGCCGTAACAGAATCCAGGCTAGATGAAATTCGTCGCTTTATCCTAAATTCCTATAACCAGAAATAATTTCCTTTTTCCTCATTTGGTAATAAAAATGACACCACATTCAGAAAAGAAATTCGCCACATTGCGAAAATGGAACCGAAAAAAAAACTATCTGATGAAAGCCTTGCGGATGCGCCTCGCAAAAACGGTATGGGATTTAAAAGAAAAAAATGAATTCACGCTCGCGTCCATAAAGAAAATTTTACTTCTTCGTGATGATGATAAAATCGGCGACATGGTCGTTTCGACATCATTGTTGCGTGAACTATCCAAAAAAGGATACACGGTTGATGTTCTAGCCACACCAAATAACGTTGCCATTATTGAGAACAATCCGCATATTAATAATATTTATCTGAAATCAGCGGCGGATACTCTCCAGAAACTCAGTGTTGAACGCTATGATTTGATCATTGATATGGGTGACAAAATTTCACCCACAAGTCTTCGTTACCTGCGGGAAATCAATGGCAGAAATGTGATTGGATTCAATAAAGAATCCTATAATATTTATAATAAATCTATCAGTTATAAAGGGTACAACGCCCATATCACGGAAAGATACTCATTATTGATGAAAACACTGGAACTTCAGTCGTTCTCAACTCATTATGAGCTTTTTTATCCTGAAGAGTTTAAAGCAGAAGTCACCGGATTTCTGAATGGCTTAGGTTTTCAGCGGTTTATACTGATCAATCCTTTTGCAGCCGATTTTCGCCGGGAAATGTCGTTTGAGCAGTTGATCCCGTTACTAACCTCATTACGTACACTTTACCCGCAGACGGCAATTGTTCTTCTCGATCATCTGAACAAAATAAATTTTGCATTGCCCGCAGGTGTATTCCTTAATCCCTTTCAGAATATCCTTGCTGCGATTGCATTGATTGCTAACGTTGATCTGATAGTATCCCCTGATACATCAATTGTGCATATCGCAGCTGCTTATGATAAACCGCTGGTTTCTTTATATGGCAATGATATTCATGGAAAATATATCAATAGTGATGTCTGGGGGCCTGGATACGCGAATGCAATTCAAATTCGCACACAAGATAAGTATCATCCGGTCTCAACCATAGAAGTGGATATTATCATTTCAGCGATTCAAAAACTGTCTCCAGGAGTTCTGTAACAGAATGCCAATAATAACTAAACTACGTAACTACAATCATGCCATTTTTCTTGCTATTATTGTCACAGTAGCAGCTTCGATCATTCTGAACTTCATCAACTCACCCTACGCGAGGATCTTCTTTTATATCGCTTCTTACATTTCCATCCTCTCGCTGTTGATTAACTGGAACAAGAAGCCAGAGCGTGAAGTTATTCTCATTATCGCTGTATTCGCGCTTGTTGGGTTCAGTAAGTATCTCTGGTTCTGTCTCGAGTACATCGGCAACCCTGATTATAATAAATATAATCCATATTATAACACAGGGAAGCGTTTACTACTGGCAAGCATTATTGCCTGGAGTGCCTTCTCTCTCCACCAATATCTTACTGATATACATAAGAAAATCATAACACAAACTATCTTTGCTGCTTTTATTATTTCATCAGCTATCGGACTTTACCAGAATGCGTATTTCCCGGTACAGCGCGTTGATTTTTTCTTAGGCTTCGCCACCGATAGCGCCTACATGTACTCTGCGATTGCATTATCCACAATACTCTTGCTGGAACAGCACAAAAATATCATTGCAAGGATTGGCATTGTGTTCTGCTTTGTCATTGCATTCTATATTCTGTTCAAAACCGGCACTCGCAACGTATTAATTTTCTTCCCTTTCGTATTACTCATCTGCCTCGTGGCATGGAGAAAAAACGTTCTCAAAAAAGCCGCTATTACCCTGGCAGCCATTATTGTTGCTATTGCCGTTGGTTATAAACCTTTTATTGAGTCCAGGATCCATGCGACAGAGAGAGAAATAGCCACTTATGCACAACATGACGGTAATCGTTCAGGATCGTTAACGGCTCGCTTTGCCATGTGGAAGGTGGGATATCACGCGTTTATCGCTCACCCGTGGGGAATGAGCTTTGAAAAACGTGCCCAGTTTGCACAAGAATTTACGCAACGTACGAATTCAAACAAATCTGCGTTGCAATTTATGAATATACACTTACATAACGAATTTATTGATACTGCCACACTTCAGGGTATTCCCGGTATTCTAGTGCTTATTTTTGCCTATCTGTCGTTACTTTATTACGCATTCAGAGAAAAGGATCCGCTTTTCCTTGGCGTCACGCTGATCATCATCACTGTGGGTTTCACGGATGTTATCTTCATCAGCCGTGAGCAAAGTATCTTTTTCCCATTGCTGTTTATTCAGATCGCCATGCTGAGGCAAAAGAAACCCGAGAGCATCGCATGAAAAAACGCCGGTTATCCGGCGTTTTTTTTCATCTCATAATACTCTGCCAGCGTCATCCCCTGCGTTCGCTGCGCGAGCCAGGCAAAGAGTTGCTCCAGGTCCTGATATAACCCCTCGATTGCCGCTTCGTCCTTAAATGTCGGGCTTCCGCCGGGCATAAACTCCGAGGAGTGAAGCATAAATTCGACGTAATCGTTACCCTGCGCCAGGCATTTTTCCGCCACAGCGATCATTTGCGACACATTGCCACCGGCAGGGCGCAGCCAGTTTACGGACGGGGAGCGGTATTTCCCTCGCAGTCGGTCGTAACCCTGTTTCACGCTGTTCAGCCAGGCAGGATACTTGTACTGAATGCTCATCGGCACTTCCAGCAGCGGACTGTTGCCCGGCTGGTGAATCGCATTTTCATCCATAAAATAAGCGCGATCGGGAAAGTGCTGGAAATCCGTCCCGCCATTGCCCTGCGGCGCGCCTTTAGCGTTGCGCCAGTTCACCCGCGGGGTGACGGAGCAGTCCACCTGATAGCCGAGCTCAATCAGCAGTTTCGCGTAGCGACTGTCAAATGCCCAGCGGCCAGCCCGGTGACTGCGCATTTTGGTCTGGAAGGTGTCTTCCAGTAAATGTGTCATAAACAGCACTTTGTCCCGCAGCACCGCGTCCGGGAACTCGATGAGATAAGGTTGCCAGCGCCAGTCATCGCCCGTGAGATCGAACTCCGGTGGGCTGTTCCAGGCGTGAAGATGCATCCCGACCTCACCCTGCCCGCGGGCGATGACATCCTTAGCAAACGCAACGTAAACCGGATCAACCGCCATTTCGTAGTTCGTTAACCAGACAGGTTTGAATCCAAATTTTTCACAAAGTGACTGAAAGCGCGGCAAAAAGCGGGCATTCTCCGTTTTAATTTGCCGATGGTTTTGCCACAGGTTGTCGCCTTCTGTATCAATAGTGATGATAAATGCGGGTCTGGTCATGTTGATCTCATTAGTCATGCCGATAAATGCTATGTTACGCACTCGGGCTGGGGGGAGTAAATACTCGCCAGGAAAAGACCGACATTAAGGAGAAAGGATGCAACTGCGCAGCAGGTCTATTAGAATTGCAGGCATATTGCTTCCGATAAGATAATGATGAATAACCTACTTAACGCGCCCGCATTACGGATCCTGTTGATTAAATTACGTCATCATGGCGACATGCTTCTGACGACGCCTGTCATCAATTCTCTGCGCCAGCACTGCCCCAATGCACGCATTGATGTCCTGCTGTACGAAGAAACGCGGGATATGCTGGCGGCCCATCCGGATATTCATCATATCTATGGCATTGACCGGAAATGGAAGCAGCTCGGCAGACGTGGCCATTTAGCGAAAGAATGGCAGTTGCTGAAAACTTTACGTCACCAGCATTACGACCTGGTGGTTAACCTGGCCGATCAGTGGCGCAGCGCCATTATCACGCGATTTACTGGCGCGCCGGTGCGCATCGGTTTTGCCTTTAATAAACGTCGCAGCGCCTTCTGGCGTTATTGCCATACACGACTGGCGCCAGTGACGAACCATGCAACGCTGCACACCGTTGAGCAGAATTTAACGATCCTCGAACCGCTACATATTCAACCTCAGACCAACGTCTCGATGTGTTATTCCGCTGAGGACTGGCAGGGCGTTGAAGAGAAACTGGCGGAGAAGGGTGTCACGGGCTCGTACGTTGTCGTCCAGCCCACGTCCCGCTGGTTCTTCAAGTGCTGGGATGAAAATAAGATGGCGCAAACCATCACCACGCTTCAGCAGGACGGTCACACCATCGTCCTCACTTCCGGCCCGGACAAAAAAGAGCTGGCGATGATCGACACCATCCTCGCCGCCAGCCCCACAGAGCGCGTAGTCTCGCTGGCGGGCCAGCTCAGTCTGCGTCAGCTTGGCGCGATTATCGATCATGCTGCGTTGTTTATCGGCGTGGATTCGGTGCCCATGCACATGGCAGCCGCCCTGCAAACGCCTTGCATTGCGCTGTTCGGTCCGTCAAAACTGACGTTCTGGCGCCCGTGGCAGGTCAAAGGCGAGGTGATCTGGGCCGGTGATTTTGGCCCGCTACCCGACCCGGATAACGTCGATACCAACACGAAAGAACGCTATCTGGACGCCATCCCGATCGAGCCGATTATCAACGCCGCCAGGAGACTTCTGTCATGAAAAAACATCGCCTGGCGATTGTCAGACAAAAGTATCGCCCGGACGGCGGCGCAGAACGCTTCGTCTCCCGCGCCCTTAGCGCGCTTAGTCACCAGGATCTCGAACTCAATGTGATCACCCGTGAATGGCAGGGTGAAAAGCAGGATGACTGGCATATTCACATCTGTAACCCGCGCAAATGGGGGCGCATTAGCCGTGAACGCGGCTTTGCCCACGCGGCGCGCGCGCTGTGGCAGGCGGAGCAGTTCGATATTGTACAAAGCCATGAACGCATTCCCGGCTGTGATATCTATCGCGCGGGTGATGGCGTGCATCATCGCTGGCTGCTGCAACGCACGCGTATTTTGCCCGGCTGGCGCAGCCAGCTCCTGATGCAGGATCGCTATCATCGCTATGTGATGGGCGCGGAACGCGAGATGTATCAGGCGCCAGAACTCAAGGCGGTGATCTGCAACGCCGCGATGATCAAGCAAGAGATTATTGAGGATTTCGGTGTCGCTGCCGATAAAATTCACGTTATTTATAATAGTATTGATTCAGGCCGCTTCGTTCCGGCGCAAAGTGCGCAAAGATTCGCCCTGCGACAGCAGTACAGCATCCCGGCAGAAGCGGTGGTGCTTTGCTTTGTCGGCTCCGGGTTTGAGAGGAAAGGGCTGGCTGCCGCCATCAGGGCTATCGCGCCCACTGATCGCTATCTGGTTGTCGTCGGTCAGGATAAAGCCGAAACGCAGTATCAGACGCTGGCGCGAACACTCGGGTGCAGCGATCGCGTTCTTTTTTGCGGTGTGCAAAAAGAGACGCTACCGTTTTATCAGATGGCCGATGGTTTGTTATTGCCGACGCTCTATGATCCTTTTCCGAATGTGATCCTGGAAGCGATGGCGTGCGGTTTACCGATCATCACCTCGACAACGTGCGGTGGCGCAGAATTTGTTGAACAGAATAGCAACGGTTTTGTTTGCGATGCGCTGGATATTCAGCGACTGGCTGAAGCGGTAATGGCCATTCCGGCGCTCGAAAAAGATAACAATATGGGCATGAATGCCCGACATAAAGTCAAGGAAGCAACACCTGAGCGACTCTCGAGCCAGCTCATTTCGCTTTATCATACTTTATTGGATTAATGATGCGCATCCTCATGATTATCGATGGTTTACCCGGCGGTGGGGCTGAGAAAACCGTATTGACGCTTTCCCGTGGGTTAATGGAAATGGGTCACCAGGTCTCACTGTTTTCCTTGCGCAAGGTATGTGATTACCCACTTCCTGAGGGGCTTGACTATCAGGTTGTGCTGGATCGCTGTAAAAAACCGTGGCGGAAGCTGACGGAGTTATATCGTCGTGCTCGTCTGCTTGATGACGCCATCAGCAAAGCGCAGGAAAAAGGCGAATTTGACATCGTCTTTTCGCATCTGCATAAAACCGATCGCATTGTGTCGCATACGCGGGTTATCGACCGCAAGAAAATCTGGTACTGCGTCCATGGGATGTTCTCGTTTTCCTACCTCGGCCATCGCCGGGGGTTATCGCGCTGGTTTAAGCAGGCGAAAATTCGCCATGTGTATGAAAACAGCCAGGTAGTGGCTGTTTCAAATGCCGTACTGGAGGATTTAACCCAGGTGCTCGGCATCCATTTACAGCGGCAGACCGTTATCCATAATCCATTCGATATCGCCCGGATCCAGCAGCTCATGCAGGAACCGTGCGAAATGCAGGGCCAGAATTACATCATTCACGTGGGGCGTTACCATGAACACAAGCGTCATGACCGTCTGCTGCGCGCCTGGGCGAAGAGCGGCATTGATGCATCACTGGTGATGATGGGAAACGGCAATGACCGACAGCGCGAACGGTTGCAAGCCCTCGCCGCCGAGTTGGGCGTTGAGGATAAAGTTACTTTCAGCGCCTTTGTGCCGAATCCGTACCCGTGGATTAAAAACGCCCGCCAACTGGTGCTCAGTTCGGATTGCGAAGGGTTCGGCAACGTTCTGGTTGAAGCCATAATCTGTCATACTCCGCCGGTAAGCACGCGTTGCCCAGGCGGACCTGCCGAAATACTCACCGGCGAACTGGCGCGCGGGCTCTCGGAAATGAGCGATGAGGGTCTGGCGAGGACGATTTCGGATATCTACAATCATCCGCCCGTCATTGATGACTCCACGATTTCAGCCTATAGCATTGAGGCGATTTGCCAGCGTTATCTCTCGCTGGCAGAAAAACATTAATCAGGTATTTTATGCAACTCCCGACATCGCCACTGCTGAGTGTGGTTGTGGCCGTTTATAACGGCGAGGCTTTTTTAGATCAGTTTTTCTCCTGCCTGGTTGCGCAGAACATCGACAGCATGGAAGTCATCATCGTTAATGATGGTTCCACTGATGGCTCTATGGGCATTGTCGAAAAATGGCGTGAGCAGCTCCCGCACATGCAGGTGCTGGCGCAGGAGAATCAGGGCGTCTCTGCCGCGCGCAATACGGGCCTCGCGGTCGCCACAGGTCAGTACCTCTCCTTTCCTGATATTGATGATTATTTCAAGCCAGGCATGTATCAGCGACTGCTGGACATGGCGCTGGAGAACACGTTGGACGTCGTCACCTGCAACGGTAACTACGTCTGGGAAAACGACAAAAAACCGTCGCGCCCCATTTTCCCGCTCGATAAACTGCAATCCACCGGCGTGTTGACTGGCCCGGTCTGGCTGAAACAGGCGCTGGATTCCCGCAAATTCCTGCATGTCACCTGGCTGAATCTGTATCGTCACGATTTCATTCGTCAGCACAATTTCCACTTCGAGCCCGGTTTACGCCATCAGGATATTCCATGGACCACCGAAGTGCTGCTGGCCGCCGAACGCGTGCAATACACCAGCGAGCAGTTTTACGACTACTACATCCATTCCGCCTCCGTTTCCCATAAACCGGACACCGACGACACGCTGATCCGCTCCGCGCGGCATTACATGAAAATTCTGCAAATGCTGGATGCCATCAACCAGCGTTATCCGGATAAAGTCAGCCGCATTCCGGCCTGCCACTGGCAGATTGCCAAAGAGGGTCTGGGGATCATTCATACCTTCGACAATATGAAGGATGAGCAGAAAAAGGCGATGATCATCCGGGAGTTCTTTGAACGCGGCATCTGGAAACTGATCTGGAAGAGTGCGAAAAGCCCGCGACTGCGCTGGCGGCTTGGTCGTCGGTACTTTCGTTTGAAGCGTTATATTTAGGGAGTAGCTTTACTCCGGCTAAATGCTTAGAATTTGCCCGCTAAAACAGAAAACGGATAACACTCTTGGAATTGCTTTATACCGCCCTGCTCTACCTTATTCAGCCGCTGGTCTGGTTGCGATTGCTGTTACGCAGCCGGAAAGCGCCCGCTTACAGAAAACGCTGGGCCGAAAGGTACGGCTTTTGTAAAAACAAGGTGGCGCCGGAGGGTATTCTTCTGCACTCCGTTTCCGTCGGCGAAACGCTGGCGGCCATTCCGTTAGTTCGCGCGCTGCGCCACCGTTATCCGACCTTGCCGATCACCGTGACAACCATGACCCCAACGGGTTCTGAACGCGCCATGTCGGCGTTCGGCAAAGATGTTAATCACGTTTATCTGCCTTACGATCTTCCCTGCGCCATGAACCGTTTTCTCGACACTGTACGTCCAAAGCTGGTGATCGTGATGGAAACGGAGCTGTGGCCCAACATGGTCTCTGCGCTCAATAAACGCAAAATCCCGCTGGTCATCGCCAACGCCCGCCTTTCTGAGCGCTCAGCAAAAGGCTATGGCAAGCTGGGCAACTTCATGCGTCGGTTGCTGAGTAAAATCACGCTGATCGCCGCGCAGAACGAAGAAGACGGAAACCGTTTTCTCACCCTGGGCCTGAAACGCAATCAACTGGCGATTACCGGCAGCCTGAAATTTGATATTTCCGTTACGCCAGAGCTTGCCGCGCGCGCTATCACGCTGCGCCGCCAGTGGGCGCCACGCCGTCAGGTCTGGATAGCCACCAGCACCCATGACGGCGAAGAACAAATTATTCTGCAGGCGCACAAAGAACTGCTGAAAAGCTTCCCGGAACTCCTGCTGATTCTGGTTCCCCGCCACCCTGAACGCTTCAACGATGCACGTCAGATGGTGCAAAAAGCGGGCATGAGTTTCACCCTGCGCAGTACCGGCGAAATCCCATCCGGCAGCACACAGGTGGTGATTGGCGACACCATGGGCGAACTGATGCTGCTGTACGGCATTGCCGATCTCGCCTTTGTGGGCGGCAGTCTGGTGGAGCGTGGCGGTCATAACCCGCTTGAACCCGCCGCACACGCCATTCCGGTACTGATGGGGCCGCACACCTTTAACTTTAAAGATATCTGCGCCCGTCTTCAGCAAGCCGATGGACTGATCACCGTGACCGATGAAGCGTCACTGGTCAAAGAGGTCGCTAATCTGCTTACCGACGAAGATTATCGCCTGTGGTATGGCCGGCACGCGGTCGAAGTGCTACACCAGAATCAGGGCGCGCTGTCGCGTCTGCTGGAGTTACTGCAACCCTATCTGCCACAGCGGAGCCACTAATGACCATGCGCCTGTCGGTGGTGATGATCGCCAAAAATGCAGCCGACCTGCTGGCGGAGTGCGTCGCCTCGGTTCACTGGGCCGATGAAATCATCCTGCTGGACTCCGGCAGCACCGACAATACCGTGGAACTGGCGCAAAGCCTCGGCGTAAAGGTATACAGCCACACCGACTGGCAAGGCTACGGACCTCAGCGTCAACGCGCGCAGTCGTATGCAACCGGTGATTATGTTCTGATGATCGACACCGACGAGCGCGTAACGCCTGAGCTGGAGCAGTCTCTGCGTCAGGTGCTGGCCTCGCCGCAACCCGGTGCGGTTTACAGCATCGCGCGGCAAAACTATTTTCTGGGTCGTTTTATGCGCCACAGCGGCTGGTATCCGGATCGTGTTATACGCTTGTACGAACGCGAGCGTTTTCAGTATAACGATAATCTGGTACATGAATCGCTCGACTGCCGGGATGCTCCGGTCATTGAACTGAGCGGTGATTTACGCCACCTGACCTGCCGCGATTTCGCCAGCTTCCAGCAAAAGCAGCTCGCTTATGCCACGGCATGGGCGCAGGAACGTCATCAGAAGGGTAAACGCGTGACGCTGGCGGGTATCTTCGGGCATACGCTGGGGGCGTTTGTGAAAACGCTGTTGATTCGCGGGGGCGTGCTGGATGGCGCGCAGGGATGGCTACTGGCGGTGGTCAACGCGCAGTATACTTTCAACAAATATACCGGGCTGTGGGCGCTGAACCGCGGCTACTCAGAGTCAGAGAAAGCGTAAACATGGCGACAAAAGCGATCTATCCAGGCACTTTCGATCCGATCACCAACGGACATATCGACATTGTCACTCGCGCGGCCTGTATGTTCGATACGGTGATCCTGGCGATTGCTGCCAGTCCGGGCAAAAAGCCGATGTTTGACCTCGACGAGCGAGTGGCACTGGCGCAACAGGCGACCGCGCATCTGAGTAACGTCGTGGTGATGGGATTTAGCGACCTGATGGCCAATTTCGCCCGCGCGCAGCAGGCGAATATCCTGATCCGCGGGCTGCGGGCGGTCGCTGACTTTGAATACGAAATGCAACTGGCGCATATGAATCGCCACCTGATGCCGGAACTGGAAAGCGTTTTCCTGATGCCATCAAAAGAGTGGTCGTTTATCTCGTCGTCGCTGGTGAAAGAAGTCGCGCGTCATCAGGGTGATGTCACCCACTTCCTGCCACCGCACGTGCATCAGGCGTTGCTGGAAAAACTCAAATAATCACTTCTGACAGTGGCGGCAATAAAAAGTCGCACGCTGGGCGTGTTTGCTGGCGATAATCGGCGTACCGCACACACGGCAGGGCTCGCCCTTACGACCATAGACCTGTAATTCTTGCGCAAAATACCCCGGCTTACCGTCACTTTGCAGGAAATCCTTTAGCGTGGTTCCGCCCTGTTCAATCGACCGTAGCAGCACGGCTTTTATCGCCTGAACCAGCAATTCACACTCTTCCCGCGACAGCGATGAGGCTATGCGATCAGGATGAATCCCGGCGGCAAATAACGATTCGCTGGCATAAATATTCCCTACGCCCACTACCAGCTTGTTATCCATCAGCCACGGTTTAATGGCGGTTTTTTTCTTCGCGCATTTTTGCTGCAGATAATCGCCGTTAAATACCTCGCTCAGCGGTTCCGGCCCGAGGTGCGCCAGCACGTTGTGCCCTTCGAGTTCTTTGGTCCACAGCCAGGCGCCGAAACGGCGAGGATCGGTATAGCGCAGCACTTTGCCATTGCTGAGCACCAGATCGACATGGTCATGTTTTTCGGCAGGGATTTCTTCAGCGAGAATGCGCAGGCTACCAGACATGCCGAGATGAATGATGATCCAGCCATCCGGCAGTTCGAGCAGGAGATATTTGGCGCGACGCTGAACACTCAGCACCGGTTTATCGCTCAGGCGATGAATTTCTTCTGAAACGGGCCAGCGTAGACGACCATTGCGCACCACGGCATGCAATATGGTTGCTCCTACCAGATGCGGTTCGATACCGCGACGGCTGGTTTCTACCTCGGGTAATTCCGGCATGGTTTTATTCTCCTGGCCCTGAAAACAGAAAACCCCGCCGGAGCGAGGTTTTCGTACAATCCACTAAAATTATTTGATTTTAGCTTCTTTGTAAAGAACGTGCTGACGGACAACCGGATCGAATTTTTTCAGTTCCAGTTTTTCCGGCTTAGTACGTTTGTTCTTCGTGGTGGTATAGAAGTGACCCGTACCAGCAGAAGAAACCAGCTTGATTTTCTCGCGAATACCTTTAGCCATGATTTATTTCCTCTTTAAGTACTTAGTACTTTTCGCCACGGGCACGCAGTTCAGACAGAACTGTATCGATGCCTTTCTTATCGATTACACGCATACCTTTAGCAGATACGCGCAGGGTGACAAAACGCTTCTCGCTCTCAACCCAGAAACGGTGAGAGTGCAGGTTCGGCAGGAAACGGCGTTTAGTCGCGTTCAGTGCGTGGGAACGGTTGTTACCGGTCACCGGACGCTTGCCAGTAACTTGGCAGACTCGGGACATGTCTATTCTCCAAAAATCAAATTAGCTCGAGCTTCGTATGGGGTATTGGCGCCTCGTCAGGCTGTAAAGCCCAGTCATGGCGGTTCTTAGTGAACCCCCGATTGCCAGGCCCAAATGCCAAACCCGAGATTCTCAAAGGTGGCGTAGTATACGCTGAGTCGGCGGTGTGCTCAAGTCCCGAACAGACAAAGATCCCGATGGATCGTGCGATCGGCGTTAAATCCAGCCGCGCTCCGCAAAAGAAACCGACTCCCCATGACCAATAACCAGGTGGTCGAGAACGCGTATATCCATGAAATAACAGCATTTCATGATTTCTTTGGTGATTATTCTATCTGCTTTGCTCGGCTCTGCCAAACCGGAAGGATGATTATGGGCAAGGATCAACGACGACGCGTTCACTTTGATGGCTTCTCGTACAATTTCCCGCGGATAAACCTCAACATGGCTGAACGTCCCGGCAAAAAGCCGACTGTGCTTAATCACCCGGTTCTGGTTATCGAGGAAGATCACCAGAAAGATCTCGCGTTCCTCATCCGCCAGCTGACTTTGCAGAAACTCTCGCGTCATGTCAGGGCTGGAAAGTGAATTCTCCGCCTGCACCCGGGTGTTGTAGTAGCGCTTCGCCAGCTCGGCAATCCCTTTCAGTTGAGCGTAAGTGGCAACACCCATGCCGTACACCTCGGTGATCTCTTTTCTTTCTGCCGACAGCAAACCGTAAAGCGAACCAAAATGTTGCAGCAATTCCAGCGACCAGCTCAGGACATCTTTCCCACGCGTTCCCGTACGCAAAAAAAGCGCCAGCAGCTCAACATCCGAGAGCGTCTCAATGCCGCTACGCAGCATCTTTTCCCGCGGCAGGGTGTATTCCATTGATTCCATTATTGCTCCTATGTCTCCTTGCGCCACAGAGTGGCACACTCCGCCACGCTCGCCGACAGGCTTCTTTCCGTCTTGCGTAACGCCTCGCAAAGTGGAGCTGCCACAAGCGCACGACCTCGAAAGGATTGTGATAAAATGTCCCACTCTGGTTTACCCCAACAGGAAAGAATCATGATGAGCCTGGCCGGTAAGAAAATCGTTCTTGGCGTGAGCGGCGGTATCGCGGCTTATAAAGCGCCCGAAGTGGTGCGTCGTCTTCGCGAGCGAGGTGCTGAAGTGCGCGTTGCTATGACTGACGCGGCAAAAGCATTTATCACGCCGATGAGTCTGCAGGCGGTGTCGGGTTATCCGGTATCCGACAGCCTGTTGGATCCGGCTGCCGAAGCCGCCATGGGCCATATTGAACTCGGTAAGTGGGCCGATCTGGTCATCCTCGCCCCGGCCACGGCCGATTTAATTGCCCGCATCGCTGCTGGCATGGCTAACGATCTGGTCTCGACGATTTGTCTGGCGACGCCGTCGCCGGTGGCTATCGTTCCGGCGATGAACCAGCAGATGTACCGTGCTGCCGCCACGCAGCATAATCTCAGCGTGCTGGCTTCGCGCGGCGTTCTGCTGTGGGGCCCTGACAGCGGCAGCCAGGCGTGTGGCGACGTTGGTCCGGGCCGGATGCTTGACCCGTTGACGATTGTCGACATGGCCGCCACGCATTTCTCGCCTGTCAAAGATCTGCAACATCTCAACATCATGATTACCGCGGGCCCAACCCGCGAGCCGCTGGATCCGGTGCGTTACATTACCAATCACAGCTCCGGTAAGATGGGGTTTGCAATTGCTGCCGCCGCGGCAAAACGCGGCGCTAACGTGACGCTGGTCAGCGGTCCCGTAACACTGCCTACGCCGCCGTTTGTGCAGCGGGTAGAGGTCACGACGGCGCTGGAAATGGAAGCCGCCGTGCAGGCTTCCGTGCAGAACCAACAGATTTTTATCGGCTGCGCTGCCGTTGCCGACTATCGCGCCGCCGCCATTGCCGATGCGAAAATTAAAAAGCAGGGCGACGAATTAACAATAAAAATGGTCAAAAACCCTGATATCGTGGCGGGCGTGGCCGCGCTAACCAGCCACCGCCCCTTTGTTGTAGGATTTGCCGCAGAAACGAATAATGTGGAAGAATACGCGCGGCAAAAACGCGTCCGTAAAAACCTCGATCTGATTTGCGCTAATGACGTATCGCAATCAAATCAAGGCTTTAACAGCGACAGCAACGCACTGCATCTTTTCTGGCAAGACGGAGATAAACGCCTGCCGCTTGAGCGCAAGGAACTCCTGGGCCAACTATTACTGGACGAGATCGTTACCCGTTATGATGAAAAAAATCGACGTTAAGATTCTGGACCCGCGCATTGGCGAACAGTTCCCACTGCCGACCTATGCCACCTCCGGCTCCGCCGGACTTGATCTGCGAGCCTGTCTTGATGACGCCGTAGAGCTGTCGCCGGGTGCCACTACACTGCTGCCGACCGGCCTGGCTATTCATATCGCCGATCCGTCGCTGGCGGCGGTGATTCTGCCGCGCTCAGGTCTCGGTCATAAGCACGGTATCGTACTGGGCAACCTTGTCGGCCTGATCGATTCCGATTATCAGGGGCAACTGATGGTTTCCGTGTGGAACCGCGGCCAGGACAGCTTCACTATCCAGCCAGGCGAGCGTGTCGCACAAATGGTCTTTGTGCCTGTTGTCCAGGCAGAGTTTAATCTGGTGGAAGCGTTCGACGAGACTGATCGCGGCGAAGGTGGTTTCGGCCATTCCGGGCGCCACTAAACAACCACGCCCCACAGCGTAATAATGCTAAAACAAGCCGCAAACAAATGTTTGCGGTCGCTGTGTGGATGGCTGCCCGGTAACTGTTTATTTTTCAGGGGTATTTTAGAACATGGCAGAAAAACAAACTGCGAAAAGGAACCGTCGCGAAGAAATACTTCAATCTCTGGCGCTCATGCTGGAATCCAGCGATGGCAGTCAACGTATTACTACGGCAAAACTGGCCGCATCCGTGGGGGTTTCCGAAGCGGCGCTGTATCGTCATTTTCCCAGTAAAACCCGCATGTTCGATAGCCTCATTGAGTTTATCGAAGACAGCCTGACAACCCGTATCAACCTGATCATGAAGGATGAAAAAGACACTGCCGCGCGCGTGCGTCTTATCGTGCTGCTGGTGCTCGGCTTTGGTGAACGCAACCCGGGGTTAACCCGCATTCTCACCGGCCATGCGCTGATGTTTGAACAGGACAGGTTGCAGGGCAGAATCAATCAGCTTTTCGAACGCATTGAATCGCAGCTGCGCCAGGTGCTGAGAGAAAAGAAAATGCGTGAAGGCGAAGGGTATCAGACTGACGAAACGTTGCTGGCAAGCCTGTTGCTGGCATATTGCGAAGGGATGCTCTCACGTTTTGTGCGCAGCGAATTCAAATATCGCCCGACGGACGACTTTGACGCTCGCTGGCCGCTCCTCGCCGCACAACTGCAATAACCACTGGCCCGGTAAGCAATTGCCACCGGGCAGTTTCCGTTCCGCTTATACGCCAAACGCTTCGCGATACGCCCGCACTTTAGCCAGATGTTCTGCCATCTCAGGCTTCTCTTCCAGATAAGCAATCAGATCTTTCAGGGTAATGATAGAAATCACGCCGCAGCCGTAATCGCGCTCGACTTCCTGAATGGCGGAAATATCCGCGCGGCCACGCTCCTGACGGTCCAGCGAAATCAGCACGCCAGCCAGCGTCGCACCGTGAGCCTGAATAATCTCCATAGACTCGCGAATCGCCGTTCCTGCGGTGATCACATCATCCACCAGCATCACGCGGCCCTGCAACGGACTGCCGACCAGGGTTCCGCCTTCGCCGTGGTCTTTGGCTTCTTTGCGGTTAAAGCAGTACGGATAGTCGCGGTCATGGTGTTCTGCCAGCGCAACAGCCGTGGTAGTGGCAATGGGGATCCCTTTGTAAGCCGGCCCAAACAGCAGGTCAAAATCGATACCGGAATCCACTAATGCTTCCGCATAGAAACGGCCTAACAGTGCCAGATCGCGCCCGGTATTAAACAGCCCGGCGTTGAAGAAATAGGGGCTTTTGCGCCCGGATTTCAGCGTAAATTCGCCAAACTTCAGTACCTGCTTGCCAAGCGCAAATTCAATAAACTGGCGCTGATATGGTTTCATGGATTCGCTCCTCATCTCACTGAATAACAGACAAAAAAAAGGGCGACTGCGTCGCCCTGAAATTAATTTTCTAACGCCGCTTTCTGCGTCGCTACAATAGATTCGATCCCCCCCCTGGCCAGCGCCAGTAAGGTGAGAAGTTCTTCGTGGGTAAACGGCTCGCCTTCGGCCGTGCCCTGCACCTCAATGATGCGCCCGTCTTCGGTCATCACCACGTTCATGTCGGTTTCTGCGGCGGAATCTTCAACATACTCCAGATCGCAGACGGCAGCGCCATCCACAATTCCGACCGAAACCGCGGCCACCATCCCTTTCATGGGGTTGGTTTTGAGTTTGCCTGCCGCCACCAGTTTATTCAGCGCATCCGCCAGCGCCACGCAGGCACCGGTAATAGATGCGGTGCGGGTGCCACCATCGGCCTGAATCACGTCGCAATCGAGGGTAATGGTGAATTCGCCCAGCGTTTTCAGATCCACCGCCGCACGCAGCGCGCGGGCGATCAGTCGCTGGATTTCCATAGTACGACCACCCTGTTTGCCTTTGGCGGCTTCGCGGGCGTTACGGGTGTGGGTTGCGCGCGGCAGCATGCCATATTCGGCGGTGATCCAGCCTTGCCCCTGGCCTTTCAGAAAACGAGGCACGCCTTCTTCGATCGAGGCGGTGCACAACACTTTGGTGTCGCCAAATTCGACCAGCACGGAGCCTTCAGCGTGTTTTGTATAGTTACGGGTCAGGGTTACGGGGCGCACCTGATGAGCGCTACGGCCTGCTGGACGCATGATGTTTTTCTCCGGCGTGAAACCAATGTGGCTGCGCATTATACGGATTAAACGCGCTTATTCCTATCCCGTACGGTCCCGGAAAGCTATAATCCCCCCATCTCTCCGACAAAAAACGGGAACGTCTATGATCCGCAGTATGACCGCCTATGCCCGGCGTGAAATCAAGGGTGAGTGGGGCACTGCCGCGTGGGAACTGCGCTCGGTAAACCAACGTTATCTGGAAACCTATTTTCGTCTGCCGGAACAGTTCCGCAGCCTTGAGCCGGTGGTGCGTGAACGCATACGCGCCCGTCTGACGCGCGGAAAAATCGAATGTAACCTGCGGTTTGAGCCCGATGCCAGTGCGCAAGGGGAGTTAATCCTCAATGAAAAACTGGCGAAACAACTGGTCAGCGCCGCCAACTGGGTCAAAATGCAGAGCGATGAAGGTGAAATCGATCCGGTCGATATTCTGCGCTGGCCTGGCGTAATGGCGGCGCAGGAACAGGATCTGGACGCTATCGCGGCGGAGATCCTCACGGCACTTGACGGCGCGCTGGATGATTTCATCATCGCTCGCGAAACCGAAGGCCAGGCACTGAAAGCGTTGATCGAACAACGTCTGGAAGGCGTGAGCACGGAAGTGGGTAAAGTCCGCGCGCACATGCCGGAAATCCTGCAATGGCAGCGCGACCGTCTGGTGGCGAAGCTGGAAGAGGCGGAAGTACAGCTGGAAAACAACCGTCTGGAGCAGGAACTGGTGCTGATGGCGCAGCGTATCGACGTTGCCGAAGAGCTGGATCGCCTGGAAGCGCACGTGAAGGAAACCTATAACATCCTGAAGAAGAAAGAAGCGGTCGGTCGCCGTCTCGACTTCATGATGCAGGAATTCAACCGCGAGTCGAACACGCTGGCGTCAAAATCCATCAATGCGGAAGTGACCAATTCCGCCATCGAGCTGAAAGTACTGATCGAGCAAATGCGCGAGCAGATTCAGAACATCGAGTAGGATTCAGGTACGTTCAGAACGTCAACCACCCTGGTTAAGTCCGCATCATTGCGGACTTTTTAGTAACTTCTGCATTAAGTTCCCCCAACATAAAACATTAGAAATACTTATCCGAAACGCATCGCGTTAGAAAATCTCAATCGTGATCGCGCGCACAAAACGCTAAGCTGCCGCCATCGTTGACGGGGGCAAGCATGCTGCTACACATTCTTTATTTAATTGGTATCACCGCAGAAGCCATGACCGGGGCGCTGGCCGCAGGTCGCCGCCGCATGGATACCTTTGGCGTCATTATTATTGCTACTGCGACCGCACTTGGCGGTGGCTCCGTGCGCGACATCCTGTTAGGGCATTACCCGCTGGGTTGGGTTAAGCATCCTGAATACGTCATCATCGTTGCCACCGCCGCCGTGTTAACAACCATTTTCGCCCCCGTAATGCCGCACCTTCGCCGACTTTTTCTGGTGCTGGATGCGCTGGGCCTGGTGGTGTTTTCCATCATCGGCGCACAAATCGCGCTGGATATGGGCGAAGGTCCGATTATCGCGACCATTGCCGCCGTTGTCACTGGCGTGTTTGGCGGCGTACTGCGCGATATGTTCTGCAAACGCATTCCACTGGTCTTTCAGAAAGAGCTGTATGCAGGGGTTTCGTTTGCTTCTGCGGTGCTGTACATCGCGCTGCAGCATTACGTCAGCAACCATGATGTGGTGGTGATTTCGACGCTGTTGTTCGGTTTCACCGCTCGCCTGCTGGCGCTGCGCCTGAAACTGGGCTTGCCTGTCTTTGACTATAAGCACAGTGTTCACTGAGCAGAAAAACCCGCTATCTTCTGCTCACTCAACCAGGTTGCAAGCTGACCCGTCACTTCGCTGTGAAGCCACTGGCGGATCTGCGTCGCCCGTTTTACCCCGGTGCCGGGCAGCGCTTGCCAGTCTGCATCGTTCTTCGCCACGAGTTGCACCCAGTTAATATCCGCCATACTGTTCAGCGTCTCCTGACTGAGTGGGATCCCCATCGCCGCTATCCAGCGCCGGAAAGGCTGAGTGCGGGCGAGGTTAAAGCGGTGCCACAACTGTAAACCCCGGGCGGCAGTTAACCCTGGTGTGGCCTGGAGTTGCTCCTGCGTCAGCGCCAGCCAGGAAAAGAGATGGTTGAAATGGTGAGCGCGGTGCAGTACCTGCCAGGTTGCCGCGCCAATGCCGTCGATATCCAGCGCCTGCGGCGAACTGCTCCAGACCAGCCGCGACAGAAACTGCGCTTCGCACTCAGGCGTTGAGAAATAGCAGGTTAACGGCGTGAAATGTGCGGCAGGCGGCTCTGGCTTGTGACGTTCGGCGCTTCGCCAGACCACACTGTCAATCCGCGGAATACCCTGCCCGGCGAGGCTTACCTGTACCTGATCGCCCGGCGCGAGATCCAGACGCTGCCAGTGATTTACCGAGCCAATATTCACCCGCTGCACACGCTTATCGTCCAGTTGTATCGGTTCGAGTTGAGCAACGACGGCGATTTTCCCGGTGCGTCCGACAGTGAAATTGACGGCTTTCACCTCGGCGACTTGCGCCACGGGAGCGTACTTCCAGGCAACAATCCAGTTTTCCTGCCCCGGTAGCCAGTGCTTGCCCGAAGGTTCCGACGCCGCTCTGACCACCACGCCATCGGTTACAAACGGCAGTGGCGAGCTAAACCAGCGCTCGCGCTGCGCGGCAACCTGCGCCACCGTGGTGACGGGCACGGTGTACTGTGAAACCCAGTCAAAACCGGCATCACGCAGCAATGCCTGGCGTTGGGTCATGTTTTTCGGGCCATCCGGCCAGGCCCAGACGAACAGCGAGAGCGCCTGTAACGAGGCCGGCGTGCTTTTACGCATCATGGCGCCTGCCACTTTCGCCCGGGCGTTCATGCCGCCCATTTGCTTTTGAATGTGCCCGTCACGCCGCAAAAACAGCTCACCCTGCAATACACTATTCGCCAGCTCGCCGGTGACCGTCTGCGGAACGGCGGGAATGAGCCTGACGCGCGCCGTCCAGTCTTCCCCTTTTAAGCCGTCGCCCCGGCTGATGGCCTGAACCAGCTTGCCCTCGCGATAGACCAGCGTCACGGCAACACCGTCGACCTTTGGCTGGAGCCACAACGCAGATTTGCCTTTCATCCACCCGGACAGGGCAGCGGCATCCGGCAGCTTTTTCACACCGGTATGGGCGACAGGATGAACAACACCTTTTCCCAGCATCGGCGGCGCGAGCTCCTGGGTCGTTTCTTTGCCGAAGCAACGCCGCCACTGCGCCAGACGCGCGGAGAGCTGGTCATAAACCGCATCGTTAACCCCGCTGGCGCCTTGTGACCAGTAAGCGTCATTCCACTGCGTTATCTGCCCGCTCAGCCGCGCGATCTCCTCTTCAGCCCTTGCGGGTGACCAGACAGGGCATGCCGCGCTCGCTGAACCACAGACCACAAAAATCAGTAACCATCCCCATTTCGCCATTGTTGCGTCTCCCTTCAAAGCGTCTTCGCGGATTTAACGCGTTGATTTCTTTTATGGCGATGCGTGATGTCTGACATTGCGTAGCGGATTCCAGGGTTTTGGCGTTGTTGCAGTAACTGACAGGGAAATCAGGAAAACGGCGCGCAAAATGCAATTAACTGCGGTAAAAAGTGTGACAAAAGCTACGTCACCCGAGCGCGGCGTGTATAATAGGCTCGTATGTAGACTTCTCTCGATAACCACATACAAAAGACTCTCATGGCTCAAGGCACGCTTTATATTGTTTCTGCCCCCAGTGGCGCGGGTAAATCCAGCCTGATTCAGGCGCTGTTAAAAACCCAACCGTTGTACGACACCCAGGTATCTGTTTCGCATACCACGCGCGCGCCGCGTCCGGGTGAAGTGCACGGCGAACACTATTACTTCGTCAATCATGATGAATTCCGTCATATGATTGGCAAAGACGCGTTTCTTGAGCATGCAGAAGTTTTTGGTAACTATTACGGCACCTCTCGTGAAACCATCGAGCAGGTATTAGCCTCTGGCGTAGATGTATTCCTGGATATCGACTGGCAAGGCGCATTGCAAATTCGCCAGAAAATGCCGAACGCGCGCAGCATTTTTATTCTGCCGCCCTCGAAAGAGGAACTGGATCGCCGGTTGCGTGGACGCGGCCAGGATAGCGAAGAGGTGATTGCAAAACGTATGGCGCAGGCAGTTGCAGAAATGAGCCATTACGCAGAATATGATTACCTGATTGTGAACGATGATTTCGACACCGCGCTGGGCGATCTGAAAACCATCATTCGCGCTGAACGTCTGCGCATGAGCCGCCAAAAGCAGCGACATGACGCTTTAATCAGCAAACTATTGGCAGACTGAACCCACTTTCAGTATCATGCCCAGTCATTTCTTCACCTGTGGAGCATTTTAAGTATGGCACGCGTAACTGTTCAGGACGCTGTAGAGAAAATTGGTAACCGTTTTGACCTGGTACTGGTCGCCGCGCGTCGCGCTCGTCAGATGCAGGTAGGCGGTAAAGATCCGCTGGTACCGGAAGAAAACGATAAAACCACCGTTATCGCGCTGCGCGAAATCGAAGAAGGCCTGATTAACAACCAGATCCTCGACGTACGTGAGCGCCAGGAGCAGCAAGAGCAGGAAGCCGCAGAACTGCAGGCCGTTACCGCCATTGCTGAAGGTCGTCGTTAATTAAACCTGCGGGTCGCCCTTGTATCTGTTTGAAAGCCTGAATCAGCTGATTCAAACTTACCTGCCTGAAGATCAGATTAAGCGTCTTCAGCAGGCGTATCTCGTTGCACGTGACGCTCACGAGGGCCAGACACGTTCAAGCGGTGAACCCTATATCACGCACCCGGTGGCGGTAGCCTGTATCCTGGCCGAGATGAAACTCGACTACGAAACGCTGATGGCCGCCCTGCTGCATGACGTGATTGAAGATACCCCCGCCACCTACCAGGATATGGAACAACTGTTTGGCAAAAGCGTTGCCGAACTGGTGGAAGGGGTGTCGAAACTTGATAAGCTCAAGTTTCGCGACAAGAAAGAGGCGCAGGCCGAAAACTTTCGCAAGATGATTATGGCGATGGTGCAGGATATCCGCGTCATTCTCATCAAACTCGCTGACCGCACCCATAATATGCGCACACTGGGCTCCCTCCGTCCGGATAAGCGTCGACGCATTGCCCGTGAAACCCTCGAAATTTATAGCCCGCTGGCGCACCGTTTAGGTATTCATCACATTAAAACTGAGCTCGAAGAGCTGGGTTTTGAAGCGTTGTACCCGAACCGCTATCGCGTAATTAAAGAGGTGGTGAAAGCCGCGCGCGGCAACCGTAAAGAGATGATCCAGAAAATCCTCTCTGAAATCGAAGGGCGATTGCAGGAGGCGGGTATTCCCTGTCGCGTAAGCGGTCGCGAGAAGCATCTGTACTCTATCTACTGCAAAATGGTGCTGAAAGAGCAGCGTTTTCACTCCATCATGGATATCTACGCGTTTCGCGTGATCGTTCATGACCCGGATACCTGCTACCGCGTACTCGGTCAGATGCACAGCCTGTACAAACCGCGTCCGGGGCGCGTAAAAGACTATATCGCCATTCCGAAGGCCAACGGCTATCAGTCGTTGCATACCTCCATGATTGGTCCACACGGGGTGCCGGTTGAGGTTCAGATCCGTACCGAAGATATGGATCAGATGGCAGAGATGGGGGTCGCGGCGCACTGGGCTTACAAAGAGCATGGCGGCGAAAGCAGTACTACGGCGCAAATCCGCGCCCAGCGCTGGATGCAGAGCCTGCTGGAACTCCAGCAAAGCGCCGGTAGCTCGTTCGAATTTATCGAGAGCGTAAAATCTGATCTCTTCCCGGATGAGATTTATGTTTTCACGCCGGAAGGCCGCATTGTCGAATTACCGGCAGGCGCGACACCGGTCGACTTCGCCTACGCAGTGCATACCGATATCGGTCACGCCTGCGTTGGTGCCCGCGTCGATCGCCAGCCTTACCCGCTGTCGCAGTCGCTTTCCAGCGGTCAAACCGTTGAAATCATCACGGCTCCCGGCGCGCGCCCGAACGCTGCCTGGCTGAACTTTGTGGTGAGCTCGAAAGCGCGCGCTAAAATCCGCCAGTTGCTGAAAAACCTCAAACGTGATGATTCCGTGAGTCTGGGCCGTCGCCTGCTTAACCACGCGTTAGGCGGCAGCCGCAAGCTGGCCGAAATTCCACAAGAGAGCATTCAACGCGAACTCGAGCGCATGAAGCTGGCAAGTCTTGACGATCTGCTGGCGGAAATCGGCCTCGGGAACGCGATGAGCGTTGTGGTCGCGAAAAACCTGTTGCAAGGCGAAGCAGCGACTGCGGCACCGTCAACGGCGCAGGGCCACGGTCATCTGCCGATTAAAGGCGCCGATGGCGTGCTGATCACCTTTGCCAAATGCTGTCGCCCGATTCCAGGCGATCCGATCATCGCCCACGTCAGCCCGGGTAAAGGGCTGGTGATCCACCATGAATCCTGTCGCAACATCCGTGGCTATCAGAAAGAGCCCGAGAAATTCATGGCGGTAGAGTGGGATAAAGAGACCGAGCAGGAATTCATCACCGAAATTAAAGTGGATATGTTCAACCACCAGGGTGCGCTGGCAAACCTGACGGCGGCGATCAACACCGCGACGTCCAATATTCAGAGCCTGAATACGGAAGAGAAAGATGGTCGCGTGTACAGCGCGTTTATCCGTCTGACCGCACGCGATCGCGTCCATCTGGCGAATATCATGCGTAAAATTCGCGTGATGCCAGACGTGATTAAAGTCACCCGTAACCGAAACTAGAAACATGAATCAAAAACGTTATGAGCGCATTTGTGAAATGCTCGCCCGGCGCCAGCCTGACCTGACGGTCTGTATGGAGCAGGTGCATAAACCTCATAATGTCTCCGCTATCATTCGCACCGCTGATGCGGTTGGCGTGCATGAAGTGCATGCTATCTGGCCAGGCAACCGCATGCGTACCATGGCATCCACGGCAGCGGGCAGCAACAGCTGGGTCAACGTCAAAACACACCCGACAATCGACGACGCCGTTACGCACCTGAAAGCGCGCGGCATGCAGGTACTGGCAACACACCTTTCCGGAAAAGCCGTTGATTTTCGCGATATCGATTACACCCGCCCGACCTGCATTCTGATGGGCCAGGAGAAAACCGGGATCAGCCAACAAGCACTGACGCTGGCAGACCAGGAGATCATTATTCCGATGATCGGCATGGTGCAGTCGCTGAACGTCTCTGTCGCTTCCGCCTTAATCCTTTATGAAGCGCAGCGCCAGCGTCAGAACGCCGGTATGTACGAGCGTGACAACAGTATGCTGCCGGAAGAGGAACAGCAGCGCTTGCTGTTTGAAGGCGGTTATCCGGTGCTGGCGCGCGTCGCGAAGCGCAAAAAATTGCCTTACCCTCACGTGAATGCGTCCGGTGATATCGAAGCCGATGCGGCGTGGTGGGCCACTATGCAGGCTGCGAGATAAGCCATGAGCGGCCGTCTGCTGGATGCCGTTCCGCTGAGTTCACTCACCGGCGTTGGCGCGGCGCAGACCAGCAAGCTCGCGAAAATCGGCCTGCATACTGTGCAGGATTTGCTCCTGCATCTGCCGCTGCGTTACGAAGACCGCACCCAACTTTACCCCATTAACGACCTGCTCCCCGGCGTCTACGCGACCGTGGAAGGCGAAGTGCTGAACTGCAACATCTCGTTTGGCGGCCGTCGGATGATGACCTGCCAGATCAGCGACGGCACCGGTATTCTCACCATGCGTTTTTTCAACTTCAACGCGGCGATGAAAAACAGCCTCGCGACCGGGCGTCGTGTGCTGGCTTACGGTGAAGCCAAACGCGGCAAATATGGCGCAGAAATGATCCACCCGGAATACCGCGTTCAGGGCGATCTCAGCACGCCGGAGCTGCAGGAAACGCTGACGCCGGTTTACCCGACGACCGAAGGCGTCAGGCAGGCGACGCTGCGCAAGCTCACCGACCAGGCGCTTGATTTGCTCGACACTTGCGCCATTGCCGAGCTGCTGCCGCCGGATCTGGCGAAAGGGATGATGAGCCTGCCGGAAGCGCTGCGCACCCTGCATCGCCCGCCGCCGGACATGCAACTGAGCGACCTCGAAACCGGGCAACATCCGGCACAGCGGCGGTTGATTCTCGAAGAGTTGCTGGCGCATAACCTGAGCATGCTGGCGCTACGCGCAGGCGCTCAGCGCTATCACGCCCAGCCACTCAGCCCGAAAAACGATTTGAAAAACCAGTTGTTGGCCGCGCTGCCGTTTAAGCCAACCGGTGCCCAGGAGCGTGTGGTCGCGGAAATCGAACGCGATATGGCGCTGGATGTACCGATGATGCGTCTGGTGCAGGGTGATGTCGGTTCCGGTAAAACGCTGGTTGCCGCGCTGGCCGCGCTGCGGGCGATTGCCCACGGCAATCAGGTGGCGCTGATGGCACCGACAGAGCTGCTCGCGGAGCAGCATGCCAACAACTTCCGCAACTGGTTTGCCCCGCTGGGCATTGAAGTGGGCTGGCTGGCGGGTAAACAAAAAGGTAAAGCGCGACAGGCGCAGCAGGAAGCCATCGCCCTCGGCCAGGTGCAGATGATTGTCGGCACTCACGCGATTTTTCAGGAACAGGTGCAGTTCAATGGACTGGCGCTGGTGATTATCGACGAACAACACCGTTTCGGTGTGCATCAGAGACTGGCGCTGTGGGAAAAGGGCCAACAGCAGGGTTTCCATCCGCATCAGTTGATCATGACCGCCACGCCAATTCCGCGCACTCTGGCGATGACCGCCTATGCCGATCTCGACACCTCCGTCATCGACGAGCTCCCGCCGGGGCGTACGCCGGTGTCGACCGTCGCCATTCCGGATACCCGCCGCAACGAGATCATCGACCGCGTGCGTCACGCCGGTACCGCCGAAGGGCGCCAGGCGTACTGGGTCTGTACGCTCATTGAAGAGTCGGAACTGCTGGAAGCGCAGGCGGCGGAAGCCACATGGGAAGAGCTTAAACAGGCGCTGCCGGAGCTGAAAATCGGTCTGGTACACGGTCGCATGAAACCCGCCGAGAAACAGGACGTCATGCAGGCATTTAAGCAGGGCGAGCTGCAACTGCTGGTAGCGACAACCGTCATTGAAGTAGGTGTGGATGTCCCCAACGCCAGCCTGATGATCATTGAAAACCCGGAGCGGCTTGGCCTCGCACAACTCCACCAGTTGCGCGGGCGCGTCGGACGCGGCGCCGTGGCCTCCCACTGCGTACTGCTCTACAAATCGCCACTGTCGAAAACCGCGCAAAAGCGTTTACAGGTATTGCGCGACAGCAACGACGGCTTTGTGATTGCTCAGAAAGACCTGGAGATCCGCGGCCCTGGCGAATTACTCGGCACACGCCAGACCGGCAACGCGGAGTTTAAAGTCGCTGACCTGCTGCGCGATCAGGGCATGATCCCCGACGTTCAGCGCATCGCCCGCCATATTCACGAACGTTACCCGGCGCAGGCGCAGGCGCTGATCGAACGCTGGATGCCGGAAACAGAACGCTATTCCAACGCGTAGTCTTCCCGCCGGGACGGACTTCGCCCATTTTTCTTCCTGAAGAGTTTGTTATGAAACGAGAACTTGCCATCGAATTTTCACGCGTCACTGAAGCCGCCGCGCTGGCGGGCTATAAGTGGCTGGGCCGTGGTGATAAAAACACGGCAGACGGCGCGGCAGTCAACGCCATGCGCATCATGCTGAACCAGGTCAACATCGACGGCACCATCGTGATTGGCGAAGGTGAGATCGACGAAGCGCCGATGCTCTACATCGGCGAGAAAGTCGGCACAGGCAACGGCGACGCGGTTGATATCGCCGTTGATCCGATTGAAGGTACCCGCATGACCGCGATGGGTCAGGCTAACGCGCTGGCGGTGCTGGCGGTTGGCGATAAAGGCACCTTCCTTAACGCGCCCGATATGTACATGGAAAAACTGATCGTTGGCCCTGGCGCGAAAGGCGCTATCGACCTCAATCTACCGCTGGCGGATAACCTGCGTAACGTCGCCGCCGCGCTCAATAAACCGCTCAGCGAGCTTACCGTGACCATTCTGGCAAAACCGCGCCACGACGCGGTTATCGCCCATATGCAGCAGCTTGGCGTTCGCGTTTTTGCGATTCCTGATGGCGATGTTGCCGCCTCCATTCTCACCTGTATGCCAGACAGCGAAGTGGATGTTCTGTATGGCATCGGCGGCGCGCCGGAAGGTGTGGTCTCTGCGGCGGTGATCCGCGCGCTCGACGGTGATATGCACGGTCGTCTGCTGCCTCGTCATGAGGTGAAAGGCGATAACGACGAAAACCGCCGGATCGGTGAAAACGAGCTGGCACGTTGCAAAGTGATGGGGATCGCCGCGAATCAGGTGCTGCAACTGAGCGACATGGCGCATAACGATAACGTGATTTTCTCTGCTACCGGCATCACCAAAGGCGACCTGCTGGACGGTATCAGCCGTAAGGGCAATATCGCCACCACCGAAACCCTGCTGATCCGCGGGAAATCACGCACCATTCGTCGCATTCAGTCTATTCATTATCTTGATCGCAAAGATCCGGATGTGCAGCGCCATATCCTGTAAGCCATTTGTCTGATTGAGCTTTCCGGCCCTGCGGGGCTGGAAATCTGCGCCCTGAGTGGCGAAGATAAGGTATTGCATCAGAACAGGAGAAGATTATGGCGGACTGGGTTACTGGCAAAGTGGCGAAGGTGGAATACTGGACCGACGCACTGTTTAGTCTTACCGTCCATGCGCCTGTTCAGCCATTCACCGCCGGGCAGTTCACCAAACTGGGGCTGGAAATTGACGGCGAGCGCGTGCAGCGCGCTTACTCCTACGTTAATGCTCCCGCTAACCCGGATCTTGAGTTTTACCTCGTCACTGTTCCCGATGGCAAGCTAAGCCCGCGTCTGGCCGCGTTGAAACCCGGCGACGATATCCAGCTGGTCAGCGAAGCCGCCGGATTCTTTGTACTCAACGAAATACCCGACTGCGAAACGCTGTGGATGCTGGCAACTGGCACTGCCCTTGGCCCGTATCTCTCGATTTTGCAGGACGGCAACGATCTTGACCGCTTTAAAAATCTGGTGCTGGTTCATGCGGTGCGTTACGCCGCAGATTTAAGCTACCTGCCGCTGATGCTCGAACTGCAGAAGCGCTATGAAGGGAAGTTGCGGATCCAGACGGTGGTGAGTCGCGAAACGCTGTCTGGTTCGCTGACCGGACGCATTCCGGCGCTGATTGAAAGTGGCGAACTGGAAGCGGCAACCGGCCTGTCGATGACGGCGGAGACCAGCCACGTGATGCTGTGCGGCAACCCACAAATGGTGCGCGATACCCAGCAATTACTGAAAGATACCCGGCAGATGACCAAACATCTGCGCCGCCGACCGGGCCATATGACCGCCGAACACTACTGGTGATCAGCGGTATTTTACCTCCTGCGTCTCTTTACCGTATTTATTCTCGCCCTGGGTGCCGACAAACGCGCCCAGGTCAATCAGCATCATCACGATAATCAGCGTTGGAATAAAACGGCCCACGCCCCACTGCCAGACGCCTGGCAGCATGACCCAGTTCCCGGCGAGCAGCATCCACGCGAGGATCATCAGCAGCGCCCACAGCCCGGATTTCCCGCGATCGTGCAGCCGTTTTACGGTAACAGCCGCCGTTGGCCATAACAGGCAGACGAGAGCGAAGGCAGCGGTTTGCAGACTCATCCAGTGGCTACCAGCAAGGGTAAACAACACTATCATTGCCAGGATCCAGACACCTATCCAGATCCAGAAATCGCGGCGCCCGATACGCCCCTTAATCGAAAAAAGCCACTGCTGTAGGGTCATTTCCCATTCCTTATTCTCGTCGTGGCGCGTAGTTTACCCTGGTAACGTCTCTTTTTGACAAGCCGGACGCTTCCCGTTTTAATCGTCAGCAAAGGATCCGAGGATGGTAAGATGAAAAAGTGGCTATCGCTGTGTTTGTTAACGCTTGCCGTCACGCTGGCAAGTTATCGCGCGTTGTCGGCCGATGTGCCCGCAACCACGACGGCGCCGTACCTGCTGCCGGGTGCGCCCACGTTCGATCTCTCCATCAGCCAGTTCCGGGAAAAATTCAACGCCGATAATCCCGCCCTCACGCTTAACGAATTTCGTTCCATTGGCGGCAGCCGCGACCCGCTCAATCTCACCCGCGCCGCCACCAAAATTAACGAAAACCTGTACGCGTCTACCGCCCTTGAGCGCGGTACGCTGAAAATAAAATCCATGCAGGTCACCTGGCTACCGATTCAGGGGCCGGAAAAAAAGGCGGCCAGAGATAAAGCGCTGGAATATATGGCCGCCCTCATCCGCACCTTTACCCCGGCGCTAACCAAGCCACAAAGTCTGCAAAAGCTGCAAAAGCTGCTGACCCTCGGCAAAGGCAAACACTACTACGCGGCCGCAGAAGGTGCGATTCGCTATGTGGTGGCAGATAACGGCGAAAAAGGGCTGACCTTCGCTGTTGAACCGATTAAGCTGGCGCTATCTGAGACCCTCGAGAGCAACAATAAATGATAAAAAGCAAAGCCATCCGGGTTATCAATCTCTATACTGTTTCACAGACCATGCTGCCCTGAGGGGCGGCCATATTCCTTAATTCGCTTTTGTAGCGTGGAGAATTGAAATGCGACATCCTTTAGTGATGGGTAACTGGAAACTGAACGGCAGCCGCCACATGGTTAACGAACTGGTTGCGAACCTGCGTAAAGAGCTGGCAGGCGTAACGGGTTGTGACGTAGCTATCGCTCCGCCGGAAATGTACCTTGATCTGGCGAAACAGGCCGCTGCGGGCAGCCACATCATCCTGGGCGCGCAGAATGTTGACGTTAACCTGTCCGGCGCATTCACCGGTGAAACCTCCGCTGAGATGCTGAAAGATATCGGCGCGAAATACATCATCATCGGCCACTCTGAGCGTCGCACCTACCACAAAGAATCTGACGAATTCATCGCCAAAAAATTTGCCGTGCTGAAAGAGCAGGGTCTGATTCCGGTCCTGTGCATCGGTGAAACCGAAGCGGAAAACGAAGCGGGCAAAACCGAAGAAGTGTGCGCACGTCAGATTGACGCCGTACTGAAAACGCAGGGCGCTTCCGCGTTCGAAGGCGTGGTTATCGCTTACGAACCCGTCTGGGCGATCGGTACCGGCAAATCTGCGACCCCGGCTCAGGCGCAGGCGGTGCATAAATTTATCCGTGACCATATTGCGAAAGCTGACGCGAAAATTGCTCAGCAGGTCATTATCCAGTACGGCGGTTCTGTTAACGCGTCTAACGCAGCAGAACTGTTCACTCAGCCGGACATCGACGGCGCGCTGGTTGGCGGCGCATCCCTGAAAGCAGATGCTTTCGCGGTGATCGTTAAAGCAGCAGAAGCGGCAAAACAAGCGTAATGCCATTGTGGCGGGTGGCGCTTGCGCTTACCCGCCCTACAAAACCACTACAACTGACCCAACATCCTGAACCACAGATAATCCAGCGGCAGCAGAATCAGATAGCTCGCTAACGCCAGCGCCACACACAGCATCATCCCCGCCCGCGCAGGCACCTTTCCTAACCCCATCGCCACCACAATCGGCGACGCCTGATATGGCAACAGCGGTGTGGAATACCCCAGCACCTGAATCATGATCACGCTTAACAGCGGGAATCCGGTGGCATCGGAAAAGCTCTGCGCAAACGTCGTATACAGCGCCGGTACGCCGTTAGCGGTCATGATGAAGTTCAGTGCCGTGGTGATCCCGGTCAATGCCAGGAAGCTGACGAATGGACGTTGCGGGTCAAGCGGCATTACCTTCAGTAGCGCATCGCCCACCGCATCACCAATACCGGTTTGCGTGACAATAATGGCAAGCCCGAGGATCCCGGCGACGTAAATGCAGGTGCGAATATTCACGCCGGTCGAGAACTCTTCTCCGCTGATAAACCCGATGCGCGGCAGCAGCGTCACACAAGCAGCGGCAAGCCCGGTCCATGCGGGGCCAATGCCGTGCCAGCTCTCGGTGACCCACAGGGTCAGCACCACCGCGAGCATCCAGGCCAGCCGTTTTTCGTCCGCGCTCATCGGCGGCGGGGGCGTCAGCTCGCGCGGCGCGTGCGGTTTACCTGGAAACAGCCAGCAAATCAGGCCAATCAAAATCATGCCTTTCAGCCACCCCAGCACCGGCGTATGCAGCAACAGATAGGGAACGTAGTTGAGATGAACACCGTAAGAGCCTTCCGCCGCCCCGCTCATCACCAGATTCGGCACGTTTGCCGGCAGGATGGTGGCAGAGAGCTGGAAGGTACCGAAACCAACCGCCAGCGCCAGCCCGTACCAGGCGCGGGTGTTTTCATGGATACCGGCGCGGGCCGCCATCGCCGCCACTACCGGCATTAACAAGGCAATGCGCCCCATGTTCGACGGCATGACAAACGCCAGCGCATAGCTGAGCAACACCACGCTGGCGACCATTTGCAGCCACGAGTCAGTCAGCCGCGCCGACAACGCGCGCGCCGCCCGGTCGGCCAGCCCGGTTTTACGAATGGCGATCCCGAGGACAAACCCGCTGAACACCAGCCAGAAGGCGGAAGAGGCGAAGCCGCCGAAAATCATCTCTGCCGGGGCAACTTTTGCCATCATCGCTACCGTAAAGAACAGCAGCGCGGTGATGAATTCCGGCAATAGCGACGTCGCCCATAACAGGATGGTGACGCCAACAATCAGAGAAGGGAGGAACAGAGGGTGTGAAAACCAGGACATGCCTGTCTCCTGTCGTTTTTTTCAGCAAGAATACGACGACAGGAGAGACAGGTAAATGCCAGAGTTAGTGAGTTATTGCAGAATATCGCATTGATGATCCTGAATTTCTTCCGAAGACGCCAGGTTGAATGTCAGCAGATTGCGCTCGGTGGCAAGCAGCACAAAGGTGCCATCGCTCTGTTGCACCATCGCCAGCGCAAAACGTCCCATATGTTCGCGCGCTTCCGGCACCTCTTCCGCCAGCATCAGGAACGGGCTGCGCTGCGCCAGTTCGGTTTCCGTGACCCGTCGTGCCAGATATTCATGGCCCATTAGCCCGCCCGGCAGCGGCAGCCAGCGCGTGCTAATGGACGCCATGTCGCCGTTAAGCTGTTCGCGGATATCTTTTCGCAGGCAGGAAATATGAATATGGAAATGGTTCTGCGTCCGGCCAATGCGCGAGTTGATCGCCAGTGAGACGGCCTCATCCGGTACCGGCGCGCCGCGACGTTTGCTCAGCATGTTACGCCCCTGCCATGCCTGCCAGAAAAAGTTCGGGGTTCGTGGGTCGAGCAGCAACGGGCTTTCGGTGCCGTTGATACGGTACGTTGGCATCAACAGATACTGCAACGGACCGTTGCGATCTTTGAACAGGACATAGCCGCCCTGCAAATTCACCTCGTCACAGGGCGCGGTCGGCTGCTGCTGTTGCGCCCTGGGCACGCATTCACCTAATACTTTGTCACGCAGCGCGTCGGGGTTGCCGGAATGCAGCCAGAACCAGCCGCCAGCGATGGCAGCCACCACGATAATCAGCAACACCAGCAATATACGTCGTATTCTTCTCATTGTGCTTTCTCTGGTTGAAGGCGAACCGGAAGAGTACAGCATAATGATGACCAAATAAAAACGGCCCCGCAGGGCCGCATACTTTTTCCGTATTTATCGCTTGCTGATCTGGTCGAAGGTACCGCCACTGGAGAAGTGCTCTTTCTGCGCTTTCGTCCAGCCGCCGAACTCTTCATCAATAGTGAACAGTTTCAGTTTCGGGAATGCGCTGTCATATTTTTTCGCTATCGCCGGATCGCGCGGGCGATAGAAGTTCTTCGCGGCAATCTCCTGACCTTCCGGTGAATAGAGATATTTCAGGTAAGCTTCCGCCACTGCCTGAGTCCCTTTTTTCTCGGCGACTTTGTCGACGACAGAAACGGTCGGCTCAGCCAGAATCGACTCGCTCGGGGTAACGATTTCAAATTTGTCTTTACCCAGCTCGTTAGTTGCCAGCAGCGCTTCGTTTTCCCAGGCAATCAGCACATCGCCGATACCGCGTTCTACGAAGGTGTTGGTGGCGCCGCGAGCGCCGGAATCCAGCACTTCCACATTTTTAAACAGCGCTTTCACGAATTCCTGCGCTTTTGCCTGATCACCGTTGTTATGGTGCAGCGCATAGCCCCAGGCCGCCAGATAGTTCCAGCGTGCGCCACCGGAGCTTTTCGGGTTCGGGGTGATAATCGACACGCCCGGCTTAATCAAATCGTTCCAGTCGTGGATCTGTTTCGGGTTGCCTTTACGCACCAGGAAAACGATGGTGGAGGTGTACGGCGCGGAGTTATCCGGCAGGCGTTTGATCCAGTTTTTATCGATGCGCCCGCGCTCGGCAATGGCGTCAACGTCATAGGCCAGCGCGAGGGTGACCACGTCCGCTTCAAGACCGTTGATCACCGACGTGGCCTGTTTACCAGACCCGCCATGTGACTGGCGAATGACGACGTTATCGCCGGTTTCCTGTTTCCAGTGTGCGCTGAACGCTTTGTTGTATTGCTCGTACAGTTCGCGTGTCGGATCATACGATACGTTTAGTAACTGAATATCCTTTGCCAGAATGCTGGTAGAGACCAGCAAAAGCGTTAACCCCAAATGCCACTTTTTCATCGCCCGCTCTCTTATGCTGTGTTGTGATGAAAACAGCCTGCCAGAAAGCGATCCAATGATTAAAGAATAAAAAAAGATTTGCTATAACCTGAGAGCATAAATCAGAGAAATAAAAACCCCCGGCTGCATCGCGGGGGTTTTCAGGGTTATTCTGAAATGTCGTCTTTGCGGCTGCGCAGACGGAAACCAATCCAGAATACCATCACCACCGACAACACGGCTGGCAGGAAGTTAGAGCCGATATCCGGGTATTCTGCGCGCACGACGGTGCTGTAAAGCAGCACACCAAGGATAAAAAAAGCCGCGGCCAGACCCGGCAGGCCGACCGGCATGGTGCGGTTCTGATAGCGCTGATGCAGGCAATAAGCCGCCAGCAACAGCGAGATAATCGGGAAAATGGAGAAAGGTACAATGGAGCTAAAAACCGCTGAAAATGTACCGTTGATCGATAAGCCGGCAACCAGGGCCAGCAAGAGCGTACCTTTATCCTGCACTGACTGTTTCATTACTTTTCCTTCACCTGGTCGGAATGATGTGAACTCTTTTCCTGCTCCCGGCGATACCAGTAATACGCGCCTTTGGAGATCATCCGCAGCTGTAAAACCAGTCGCTCTTCTAATTGCCGACGCTGTTCCGCGCCAACATCCAGCGCCTCCGCGCCTGCGCTGAACACGATGGTGACCATCGCTTCAGCCTGTGCTTCGGTAAAGGCGCGCGGCATATGGTTTTCGATTTCCAGATAGTCCGCGAGTTCCGCAATAAAGTGCTGAATTTCACGCGCGACAGCGGCACGAAACGCGGGAGATGTTCCGGAACGTTCGCGCAACAATAAGCGGAAGGCGTTAGGGTTATTACTAATAAATTCCATAAATGTGGAGACGGAGGTGCGGATCACGCTGCCGCCTTTGGCAATGCGTTGACGCGCCTGCCGCATCAGCTGGCGCAGCATCAGACCGCTTTCGTCGACCATCGTTAGCCCAAGCTCATCCACGTCACGGAAATGCCGGTAGAAAGAAGTTGGCGCAATCCCGGCCTCGCGCGCCACTTCGCGCAGGCTCAGGCTTGCGAAACTGCGCTCAGCGCTTAACTGACTAAATGCGGCTTCGACCAGCGAACGCCGGGTTTTCTCTTTTTGTTGCGCTCTTACGCCCATCACGATGTCTGAATCCTTCCAAAGGCCCTGCTGGCACTATACCAGAGAATAACGCTACGTGATTTGCACAGCTTTGTGAATGATTGTTTACGCGCTGTATGTGCTTTCGCGCGGCAAAAAAGCACAACGATAATTGGGTTATCGCGCTGATGATGTTATTATTCTGTTGCTTTTATGTATAAGAACAGGTAAGCCTTACCATGCCACATTCCTACGATTATGATGCAATTGTGATAGGTTCCGGCCCCGGCGGCGAAGGTGCTGCAATGGGTCTGGTGAAGCAGGGAGCCCGTGTCGCCGTTATTGAGCGTTATCATAACGTCGGCGGCGGTTGTACTCACTGGGGGACTATCCCGTCGAAGGCGCTGCGACACGCGGTCAGCCGCATCATCGAATTCAACCAGAACCCCCTCTACAGCGATCACACCCGACTCCTCCGCTCCTCTTTTGCCGATATCCTCAATCACGCCGACAGCGTCATTAATCAGCAAACGCAGATGCGGCAAGGTTTTTATGAGCGCAACCACTGCGAGATTTTGCAGGGCAACGCCCATTTCGTTGACGAACACACCCTGGCGCTGGAGTGCCACGACGGCTCCGTCGAAACGGTCACTGCAGACAAGTTTGTTATCGCCTGCGGCTCGCGCCCGTACCACCCGAACGATGTTGATTTTTCGCATCCGCGCATTTATGACAGCGACTCTATCCTGTCGATGCACCACGAACCGCGCCACGTGATTATCTACGGCGCCGGGGTGATCGGCTGCGAATATGCGTCTATCTTCCGCGGAATGAGCGTGAAAGTAGATCTGATCAACACCCGCGACCGTCTGCTGGCGTTTCTCGATCAGGAGATGTCGGATTCCCTCTCTTACCACTTCTGGAACAGCGGCGTGGTCATTCGCCACAATGAAGAGTACGAGAAAATTGAAGGGACGGATGACGGTGTCATCATGCACCTGAAATCCGGGAAAAAACTCAAAGCCGACTGCCTGCTGTATGCTAACGGACGAACCGGTAATACCGACTCGCTGGCGCTGGAAAACATCGGTCTGGAAGCGGACAACCGCGGCCAACTGAAGGTCAACAGCATGTACCAGACTGCGCTGCCGCACATCTATGCGGTGGGCGACGTGATCGGCTACCCGAGCCTCGCCTCAGCAGCATACGATCAGGGTCGCATTGCCGCACAGGCGATGATCAAAGGCGAAGCCACCGCGCATCTGGTGGAAGACATTCCCACCGGCATCTATACCATTCCGGAAATCAGCTCGGTCGGCAAAACCGAGCAGCAACTGACGGCGATGAAAGTGCCATACGAAGTGGGACGCGCGCAGTTTAAGCATCTGGCGCGGGCGCAAATTGTTGGAATGAACGTCGGGACGCTCAAAATTCTCTTCCACCGTGAGACGAAAGAGATTCTGGGCATTCACTGCTTTGGCGAGCGCGCAGCCGAGATTATTCACATCGGTCAGGCGATTATGGAGCAGAAAGGTGGTGGCAACACCATTGAATACTTCGTTAACACCACCTTCAACTACCCGACCATGGCGGAAGCCTATCGGGTAGCGGCGCTGAACGGCTTAAACCGCCTCTTTTAACGGCTTATCGAAATGGCCATCCATCGCACCACGGATGGCCTCTGCCAACTGCTCATAGCGGCTGCGCAGCGGTGATCCAGGACGATAAACCAGACCCACCGTACGTTTCGGTTCCGGCTTAATGCACGGCAGATAAATCACGCCGTCGCGTTTACGTTCCTGCGGCACGGCCAGTGCGGGCAACAGCGTGATGCCGCTACCGGCAGCCACCATGTTGCGCAGCGTTTCCAGACTGGTCGCGCGGAAATGCGTGTCTTCGTCAGCGCCCGCTTCAAAGCAGAAACCCATCGCCTGATCACGCAGGCAGTGCCCGTCTTCCAGCATCAACAGCTTTTCACCGGCCAGATCGGACATGGCGACACGCTCGCGATTCGCCCACGGGTGATCTTCGTAGATCGCCAGCAGCATCGGCTCATCGAACAGCGGGACTTCAATAAACGCTTCACTCTCTTTCACCAGCGCCAGAATGGCACAGTCGAGTTTACCGCTGTCCAGTTGCGCCAGCAGTTGATGCGTTTGCGCTTCGTGGAGGTACATTTCGAGTTTCGGGAAGGTCTGGTGCAGCATCGGGATAATCTGCGGCAACAGATAAGGACCGACGGTAGGTATCAGGCCAATATGCAACGGCCCGGACATGGTTTCTCCCTGCTGACTCGCCATCTCCTTGAGCACTTTGACCTCACGCAGCACAGTCCGCGCCTGATCCACCAGCAGCAAACCTGCCTGGGTGAACAGCACTTTACGGCTGGTGCGTTCCAGCAGCATCACACCCAGCTCATCTTCCAGCTTACGAATCTGCCCGCTCAGGGTGGGCTGGCTGACGTGGCAGGAATCTGCGGCACGACGGAAATGGCGGTGTTCGGCTAACGCTACCAGGTATTCAAGATCACGAATATTCATTATTCATCCTCCATCGCCATGATAGTTCATGGCGATAGGTAGCATAGCAACGAACGATTATCCCTATCAAGCTTTCTGTTCAATAATACACCCAGAAACGAAGCGGTATCTCGTTAACCCTTGAAGCCACCGCCCGTTCAGAGAGTTTCTCTCTAATAACTAAAGCCAACGTGAACTTTTGCGGACCCCGTGGTCCGCTTTTTTTGCCTGAACGCTATACCAGACGCGCTTTTGCTGCGGCAATGGCCTGCGCTACTTGCGCCGGTGAGACGCCGCCTTTTGCTGCACGCTTGTCAAGACAGGACTGCAACGACAGGATTGGGTAGACATCGTCGCCAATCACGCTGCTGAATTTTTGCAGATCCGCCAGCGCCAGCGCTTCCAGCGGTTTACCCTGACGAATCGCTTCGACCACCGCTTCACCCACAATGTGGTGCGCTTCGCGGAACGGTACGCCTTTCGCCACCAGGTAATCCGCCAGCTCAGTGGCATTCGCGTAACCCTGCTGCGCCGCTTCCTGGCAACGCGGGCGTTTCACCTGAATGCCGTCCAGCACCAGCGCCGCCATATGCAGGCAATCAAGCCAGGTGTCGAGCGCGTCGAACAGCCCCTCTTTGTCTTCCTGCATGTCTTTGTTGTAGGCCAGCGGCAGCCCTTTCAGGGTCATCATCATGCCGGTCAGCGCGCCCTGCACGCGACCGCATTTGCCGCGGATGAGCTCCAGCGCGTCCGGGTTTTTCTTCTGCGGCATCAGCGACGAGCCGGAGGTCACCCGGTCAGACAGCTCAACAAACCCGGCTTCGCCAGAGTTAAAGAAAATCAGATCTTCAGCAAAGCGCGACAGATGCACCATGCCGATGGACGCGTCAGACAGCAGTTCCAGCACGTGGTCGCGGTCGGAAACGCTGTCGAGGCTGTTGCGGGTCGCCGAGGCGAAACCGAGCCAGCCAGCCAGTTGCTCACGGTCAATTTCATACGCCGTTCCCGCCAGCGCACCGCAGCCCAGCGGGCTGACATCCAGACGCTTCAGCGCGTCCTGCAGACGGCTTTCATCACGCGCCAGCATTTCGACATAAGCCAGACACCAGTGCGCAAAGGTCACCGGCTGGGCGCGTTGCAGGTGCGTGTAACCCGGCATCACCGCGTCCTGATTGCTCTGCGCCGTGTCCACCAGCGCGCTTTGTAACTGGCGGTTCGCCGTCAGCAGTTCGCCAACGGTATCTTTGCACCACAGTTTGAGATCGGTGGCGACCTGGTCGTTACGGCTGCGGCCGGTGTGCAGTTTTTTACCCAACTGACCGACTTTGTCGATGAGTTTCCCTTCCACCCAGCTGTGAATATCTTCCGCGTCACTGTCGAGAATTTGCTGCGGGTTCGCCTGAACCTCTTCCAGCAGCACGTTCAGCGCCGCTTCCAGTTGCTGCTGCTCGTCTGCGGTCAACACACCCACTGTCACCAGCGCTTTCGACCAGGCCACAGAGCCAACGATATCCTGCTCCGCCAGGCGATAGTCAAAGCGCAAAGAGTCGTTGAACTGTTTGAACCGTTGATCCGCTGCCTGAGTAAAACGCCCGCCCCAAAGTGCCATAACTTGCTTCCTTTAATCGTGAGTTTTGCCCGGTGGCGCTGTGCTTACCGGGCCTACAGATATGCAATAAATCTTACGCCAGAATACGTGTGCCAATCGGCGTGCCGTTGAACAGCGCCGGAAGCTGGTCCGCATGCCGCCACGAGGCGATATCCACCGGGCGACCAAGCGCACGGGCCGCATCCAGCGCCGCGTTCACTTTCACAATCATACCGTCGGTGATGATACCCTGGTCAATCAGTTGTTCCGCTTTGGCGGCGGTCATTTCGGCGATGCGCTGGCCTTTACCGTCCAGAATACCGCTGACGTCCGACAGCAGGATAAGATCCGCACCCAGTGTCGCCGCCAGCGCCGTCGCCGCCTGATCAGCGTTGACGTTCATCAGTTGCCCTTCGTCAGTGACGCCAATGGAGCTGACCACCGGCAGAAAACCGCCATCCAGCAGCGAGGTAATCAGCGCAGGCGAACCCGGCTGCGCCAGTCCAACATGGCCGAGCGCTTCATCGAGCTGGGTCACTTTTACGCTGTCGCCATCGCCAAGATAGAGGCCGACGGACGGAATATGGTGCTTTTTCGCCCATGCCAGCAGCGTTTTATTTGCCGTTCCCGCCAGCGCGCCGGTGATGATGTCTATCTGATCGGCAGGCGTGACGCGCAGGCCGTTTTTCTTTTTCACCGGCAGGTTAAGCTGTTTCATCAGCTCATCCACTACGCAACCACCACCGTGAACAATAACCAGCGGACGCTGATGAGATTCACGATAATTAACCAGCGCGGTAAACAGGCGCTCCAGCGCCTCTTCACTATCCAGCAGTACACCACCGAGTTTGATAATTAAAGGATTCATCATCACACCTTAAAGAAGAGACTGTGTTTCGGGGTAGCCGAAACGAATGTTTGCGCATTGTACCGCCTGAGCCGCGGCGCCTTTCAGCAGGTTATCTTCTGCTGCCACGATAATCAGATGTTCGCCATCCACTGCAAAGCCAATGTCGCAGAACGGCAGCCCCTCGACGCCTTTCAGCGTCGGGACGCCGGTGTCATACAGGCGCACCAGCGGTTTGCTGGCATACGCCTGCTGATAGATCTCAGCAATACGCGGACGGGTCACGCCTGCGTTCAGACGGCAGGTGATGGTTTCGAGGATCCCGCGCTTAAAGTTACCCAGATGCGGCGTGAAAATCACTTCCGCCCTCAAATGGGTGGTGATTTCCGGGTGATGGCGATGGTTAAAAATGCCGTACGGCTGCAGGCTCACTTCGCAGAAACTGTTGGACATCGCGGCTTTACGCCCCGCGCCGCTGACGCCGCTGGTGGCGTTGATCACCGGCCACTGGTTCAGATTGAGCACCCCGGCATCAATCAGCGGTTTCAACGCCAGCTGTGCCGCCGTCGGGTAACAGCCCGGCACCGCGATCAGATTCGCCTCTTTCACTGCATCGCCGTTCCACTCCGCCAGTCCGTAGGCAGCCTGCGCCAGCCATTCCGGGTGCTGATGAGTGAAACCGTAGAATTTTTCATAGAAGGTGGCATCGTTGACGCGAAACGCCCCTGAGAGATCGAACACCACACAACCGACGGCGAGGAACTGCGGCGCCAGATCGTGGCTGACTTCGTGGGCGGTGGCGAGAAACACCACGTCCACGCCGCCGCTAAATTCGCTGATGTCTGACATCGGCTGCAATGGCAGATCCACCACGCCTTTCAGCTGCGGATGCAAATCAGATATTAACTTTCCTGCATCATTGCTTTGCGCTGAGACCGTCAAAGCGGTTATGTTCATATGCGGATGACGATTTATGTAACTCACCAGCTCAGCACCTGCATAACCGCTGGCGCCTACAATCAGCGTATTCAACATCGGGTTCCTTTAAGCTCAACGATAATGTATTTTTATTCACTAATTTTGCATGAATATTGATACTATCATGACCTGAGGTGTGTCAACAATGAAAAACGATTTACCGCCATTTCTCGAGATTTATCGCGCATTAATCGCCACTCCCTCGATCAGCGCAACGGAAGAAGCGCTCGATCAGAGTAATGCGACTTTAATCAATCTGCTGGCCGACTGGTTCACCTCTCTCGGGTTCACCGTCGAGGTACAGCCGGTACCGGGAACGCGCAATAAATTCAACCTACTGGCCAGTACCGGCAGTGGTGCTGGCGGACTGTTGCTCGCAGGACACACGGATACCGTCCCCTTTGACGACGGACGCTGGACGCGCGATCCCTTTACGCTGACCGAACATGACAACAAGCTCTACGGTCTCGGTACCGCAGACATGAAAGGGTTCTTTGCCTTTATTCTTGATGCCCTGCGTGACGTTGACGTGACGCAGTTAAAAAAACCGCTCTACATCCTGGCGACTGCCGACGAAGAAACCAGCATGGCGGGGGCGCGTTATTTTGCGGAAACCACCGCTTTGCGCCCGGACTGCGCCATCATCGGTGAACCGACCTCGCTGCAGCCAGTGCGCGCCCATAAAGGCCACATCTCCACCGCCGTGCGAGTGCTCGGCCAGTCAGGCCATTCCAGCGATCCGGCGCGCGGGGTGAATGCCATTGAGCTGATGCACGACGCCATCGGCCATATTCTGCATCTGCGCGATGATCTGAAATCGCGTTATCACTACGATGCCTTCACGGTGCCGTACCCGACGCTCAACCTCGGTGCGATTCACGGTGGTGATGCGTCAAACCGCATTTGCGCCTGCTGTGAGCTGCATATGGATATTCGTCCGTTACCGGGCATGACGCTGGCAGATTTAAACGGCCTGCTGAACGAGGCGCTGGCACCGGTCAGCGAGCGCTGGCCGGGCAGACTGACGGTGTCGGAGCTGCACCCGCCGATCCCCGGCTACGAATGTCCGCCGGATCATCAGCTGGTGCAGGTGGTGGAAAAGCTGCTTGGTACGCACACCGACGTGGTGAATTACTGTACCGAAGCGCCGTTTATTCAGACCCGCTGTCCGACGCTGGTGCTCGGCCCGGGCTCCATTAATCAGGCGCATCAGCCGGATGAATACCTCGACACGCGATTTATCAAACCCACGCGTGAGCTGATCACCCAGGTGGTGCATCACTTTTGCTGGCACTGACCGCCCGCCCTTTTCCTGCGGGGACAGGGCGGCGTGATGATTTACAACCCCAGGTCGCTTAACCCTGGATGGTCGTCTGGGCGACGCCCCTGCGGCCAGTGGAACAGGCGCTCGCTTTCGGCAATCGGCAAATCGTTGATGCTGGCGAAGCGCTTGCGCATCAGGCCGTTCTCGTCAAATTCCCAGTTCTCGTTGCCGTAGGAGCGGAACCAGTTACCGCTGTCGTCGTGCCATTCATAGGCAAAACGGACGGCGATACGGTTATCGCTGTACGCCCAGATCTCTTTAATCAGGCGATATTCCTGTTCGCGGCGCCACTTGCGGGCGAGGAATTCGACAATCTCCTCGCGCCCGGTGACGAAATCGCTGCGGTTGCGCCAGACGCTGTCCGGCGAGTAGGCCAGCGATACTTTCTGTGGATCGCGGCTGTTCCAGCCATCTTCGGCAGCACGCACTTTCTGGATAGCGCTCTCCCGCGTAAACGGCGGCAGCGGGGGTCGTTGTTCAGACATGATCTTCTCCCTTCGACATTAATTTCTCTTTTAGCTGCTGGTTTTCGTGTTCCAGCTCCGCGATGCGTGTTTGCAGCGTCTGGCTGTATTCAGCCACCTGCTGCGTGGTGTAGCGCGGCGTAATGTGCTGCGGACAGTTCCAGTCAAACGCCATCAGGTGAAACAGATACACCCGCTCAATGCGTGCGCGATAGTCAGGCAGCGTTACCTGCGCCAGCAGTTCCGGTGCCGCTTCCGGCGCGAACACTTCCACAGTGGCATAGATTTTCAGCCTGGCACGGCGCGGGTAATCCATCAAAAACAAACAGGCGCGATCACTGCCACGCAGGTTTCCGCTAGTGATGTACTGCCGGTTGCCACTGAAATCGGCCATCGCCAGGGTCTGGTCGTCAATCATTCGCAGAAACCCTGCCGGCCCGCCGCGGTGCTGAAGGTACGGCCAGCCACTTTGTGACACCGTTGCCATGTAAAAACTGTCGCGACTGGCAATCATCGCTTCTTCGCTGGCAGTAAACCGGTCAGAGGTCCGCCCGGGACGCGGGTGCTGCCACAGCGCATCGCTGCCCATTTCATGCTGAACGTCCATCACGTCCGGTGTCATGGCGATGTCGAGAAATCCCAGGGCCATCATTCACCTCTGCATTACGTTGTTGTCTTCTGTCGCGATGATGGACTCTGCCAGCACAAATGATAATACTGAGAGTTCAGCAAACATCTTTCCGAAAAACGGGAGAATCATGGATCGTCTTGAAGCCATGGCGCTGCTGGTGAAAGTCAGCGAACTGGGCAGCATGTCGGCAGTGGCGCGGGCGCTGAATACACCGCTAACCACTGTCAGCCGCAATATTGCCGAGCTGGAAAACCGTCTCGGCGTGCGCCTGCTGACGCGCACCACCCGCAAACTTACGCTGACGGATGCCGGTGTGGATTACGTCGCGGCAGCACAACGCATTCTGGAAGAGGTGGAAAACGCCGAACGGCGCGCTACCGGGGAATATCAGGAGCCAAAAGGGGAACTGGCGATCAGCGCCCCGACAATGTTTGGCCGCCTGTATGTGCTGCCGGTGGTGACGGAATTTCTCGCCCGCTATCCGCAAATCACCCTTCGCCTGCTGCTGAGCGACCGCAACGTCGACCTGATTGGCGAACATATCGATCTGGCCGTGCGCATCGGTCAGTTGCCGGACAGCTCCATGGTGGCGACCCGCGCCGGAGAGATGCGTATCGTCACCTGCGCCAGCCCGGCGTTGCTGGAAAAGTACGGCCCCCCCGCCAGACCAGAGGCTCTCGCGGCGCTGCCGTACATTCGTATTGAATCGCCGATGCCGTTCAGCTACTGGCGATCGCAGGAGCAACGTCCGGCGCTCTCAGTCACCAACCCGGAAACCGCCGCCGATGCCGCCAGGCTGGGCGCAGGGGTGGCAAGACTGCTGCATTACCAGGCCATCGAAGGGCTGCGGCGCGGCGAGTTGTCGCTGATCCTCGACGCTTTCGAGCCGCCACCGGTGCCGGTGCATCTGCTCTACGCCTCGCGCGATCTCACGCCGCTGAAGCTGCGTAAGTTCATCGATTTCGCGGCACCCGCGCTGCGCCTCGCCCTCCAGCAGATTGCCCGCACGGCCTAATGATGGATCGACTTCAGCGCTCTCGACAGGTCATCCATACTCAGTCATCCTCTTTGTAATAATTAATTCCATTTGCTCTACCACAATTTGGAATATAATATTCCTTAGCATGACACAGGTGCATAAAAACGAGGTAAAAATGAGTATTGACCTGAGTAAGTTACTGACCGAACGCCGCAACAGCAACAGCGCTGACATCGACACCCTCTCCACCGAAGCGATGCTGGCGGTGATCAACCAGGAAGACCAGCAGGTGCCGCACGCCATTACCCCTTATCTGCCGCAGATCGCGCAGGTGGTTGATCGCGTTGCCGCAGCGATTCAGGCAGGCGGGCGTCTGATTTACATCGGCGCTGGCACGTCCGGGCGGCTGGGGATCCTCGATGCCAGCGAATGCCCGCCGACGTTTGGCACGCGCCCGGAACAGGTGGTGGGGCTGATTGCCGGAGGGCATAAAGCCATTCTCAGCGCAGTAGAAAATGTTGAAGACAATAAAGCGCAGGGCGCTGCCGACCTGCAGGCCATCCAGTTCAGCGAACGCGACGTGCTGGTGGGGCTGGCCGCAAGTGGGCGCACGCCGTACGTCATTGGTGCGATGGAATACGCGAAAACCTGCAACGCCTTTGTGGCTATCGTCAGTTGCAACCCGCACGGCGAAATGGCGAAACTGGCGGACGTCGCCATCACCCCGGTGGTCGGCCCGGAAGTGGTTACCGGCTCCACACGCCTGAAAGCAGGCACCGCGCAGAAACTGGTGCTGAATATGATCTCTACAGGCGCCATGATCCGCGTCGGCAAGGTCTACAGCAACCTGATGGTGGATGTGGAAGCGACCAATGCGAAGCTGATTGAGCGCCAGGTCTCCATTGTGATGGAAGCCACCGAGTGCTCGCGCGACACGGCGCAACAGGCACTGGCCGCCTGCGGTCGCCACTGTAAAACCGCCATCGTGATGGTGCTGGCGAATCTCAGCGCCGACGAGGCCCGTACGCTGCTGACCGACAATCACGGCTATATCCGTCAGGCGCTGAATCACGCCTGAACCCCACACAGGACATCATGAATGGCGAAAATAACACAAGAGATGATAGCCCGGATCCTGTCCCATGTGGGCGGCGCCGGAAACGTGGCGCAGGCCGGGAACTGCATGACGCGCCTGCGTCTGACACTGCGCAATGACAGTCAGGCCGATGTAGCCGCCATCCGCCAGATAGACGGCGTGTTGGGGGTGATTGTCAGCGATGAGCAATTCCAGGTGGTGCTTGGCCCCGGCAAGGCCCACACCGCGGCGGAGATGATGAATCAGTTGCTCGACGCCGCGCCCGCCGCCGACAACCCGTCATTGCAGGAGATGGCGGCCGCCAAAAAGCAGGAGCTGAAGGGCAAGCAAACCAGCAGCGTACAGAAATTTCTGGCGAAGTTCGCCACTATCTTCACGCCGTTAATTCCCGGGTTTATCGCCGTCGGGCTGCTGCTCGGTTTTGCGACGCTGGCCGAACAGATGTTCGTGCTGGAAAATGCGCATCCCAACGCCACGCTGGTGGCGCTCATCGGTTATATGAAAGTATTCAGCAAGGGTATGTTTACCTTCCTGAGCATTCTGATTGGCTATAACGCGCAGAAAGCCTTCGGCGGCTCCGGCGTCAACGGGGCGATTATCGCGTCGCTGTTTGTCCTCGGCTACAACCCGGATGCCACCAGCGGATTTTATTCAGGCATTTCAACGTTCTTCGGTCACGGCATCGATCCACGCGGCAATATCATCGGCGTGCTGATCGCCTCCATGCTGGGCGCATGGGTGGAAAAACGGGTGCGCAGCGTAATACCTGCCAACCTCGATATGATCCTCACCTCTGCCATCACGCTACTGATTATGGGCGCCATCACTTTTATCGTCATCATGCCGCTCGGCGGTTATCTGTTTACCGGCATGTCGTGGCTGTTCCTGCATCTTAATGGCAACCCGTTCGGGTCGGCGGTCCTGGCGGGACTGTTCCTGCTGGCCGTGATGTTCGGCGTGCATCAGGGGTTTGTACCTGTCTATTTTGCGCTCATGGACGCCCAGGGCTTCAACTCGCTGTTCACCATTCTGGCGATGGCGGGCGCGGGGCAGGTCGGCGCGGCGCTGGCGCTCTTTTTCCGTGCGAAGGCAGGCGCGCTGCTGCGTACACAGATTAAAGGGGCGATCATCCCCGGCTTCCTCGGCATTGGCGAGCCGCTGATTTACGGTGTGACGCTGCCGCGCATGAAACCGTTTGTCACCGCCTGTCTGGGCGGCGCCTGCGGCGGGTTCTTCATCGGGATGGTGGCGTGGATGGGCCTGCCGGTAGGGCTGAATACGGTCTTTGGCCCGTCGGGTCTGGTGGCGCTGCCGCTAATGACCTCCGGTCACGGCATTTTCGCCGGAATGGCGGTGTACGCGGCGGGGCTATGCGTGGCCTATCTCTGCGGGTTTGTCCTGACCTGGCTGTTTGGCAGCAAGGATGTGGATTTAAGCTGACGCCGAAATCCCTGTGCTATGATGTCCTCCGAAACAAAAAGTGAGAGAAAACAGCGAAGAGGACATCATGGGCTCCACCAGAAAAGGGATGATGAACGTGCTGATCGCCGCCATTTTGTGGGGCAGTTCGGGCGTTTGTGCGCAGTACATTATGGAGCAGAGCCAGATGTCATCAGGGTTTCTGACCATGACGCGTCTGCTGTTTGCCGGCACCATCCTGTTAACGCTCTCTTTTGTCCACGGCGATAAGATTTTCGCCGTCTTCCGTCACCGGCAAGACGCGCTGAGCCTGCTGATTTTCACGCTGGTGGGGGCGTTGACGGTACAACTGACCTTCCTGCTGACCATCGAAAAATCTAACGCCGCGACCGCCACCGTGCTGCAGTTTCTCTCGCCGACGATCATTGTCGCGTGGTTTGCGCTGGCGAAACGCGTTCGTCCGGGCATGCTGGTGATCATTGCGATTCTGACATCGCTTATTGGCACGTTTTTGCTGGTCACCCACGGTAACCCGACATCGCTCTCTGTCTCCGCGGCGGCGCTGTTCTGGGGCATTGCTTCCGCATTTGCGGCGGCGTTTTACACCACATTTCCGTCAACACTTATCGCTCGTTACGGCACGTTGCCGGTTGTTGGCTGGAGCATGCTGCTCGGTGGTATTGTACTGTTGCCGTTTTACGCCGCGCAGGGTTCGCAGGTCGCCATCACCGGCAATCTGATACTGGCCTTTTTCTACTTTGTGGTGATCGGCACCGCGCTGACCTTCAGCCTGTATCTGAAAGGCGCGCAGTTGATTGGCGGGCCAAAAGCCAGCATTCTGAGCTGTACGGAGCCACTGAGCAGCGCGCTGCTGTCCCTGCTGCTGTTAGGCGTGACGTTTACGCTGCTCGACTGGCTCGGTACGCTGCTGATCCTCTCCTCGGTGATCCTGATTTCGCTGGATTCGCGCAGAAGAGTGAAACCGGGGCTGTAAGCGCTTACTTAATCTTCACCTTCGTCGCCACCAGCAGCGCCGTCAGCAGCATCAGCGTGCCGGACAGCGCCAGCGGCGACAGCAGCCCGAAATGGTCGAGCGCAAAACCGCCGACCGCGGCTCCGCAGGTGTTCGCTAATTGGATCACCGCCACCTGAATGGAACCGGCTTTTTCCGCCTGGTCGGAGAGCGAGCGAGTGATCCACGTTGACCAGCCGACCGGCACCAGCGCAAACGCAAAGCCCCAGATAATCGCCACCGCCGACGCGACAATTTTGTCATGGCCCCAGAACATCAACGTCACCGCGCTTAGCGCCAGTACCAGCGGCGCACAGGCCAGTGCAGCTTTCACTGAACGCTTAAGAATGACCGACGACAACGAGGTGCCGATGAAACTGGCGATACCAAAGCTCAGTAGCACCAGCGTCAGTCCATCGACGTCAAAGCCCGCCAGGGTCATATACACCGGGCGAATGTAGGTGAAAAACGAGAACTGACCGGCAAAGGCCATGAAAATCGCGATCATCCCGGCTAACACGCCGGGGCGCTTCAACAGGCCAAACATGTTCTGCTGCTGCGCCGTTTCGCCGGGCAGCGACGGTAGCGCCTTCACCACCCAGACAATGCACAGCAGCCCCATCAACGCCGCGCCGTTAAACACATTGCGCCAGCCGATAATGCCGCCGAGGAAACTGCCCAGCGGGGCGGCGATCACCAGCGCAATCGACACGGCGCCAAAAATCACCGACAACGCTTTCGGCACCACGCGCGACGGCACGAGGCGCATCGTCAGCGACGCCGACATCGCCCAGAAGCCGCCAAGCGCGAGACCCAGACAGGCACGCCCCAGTAACAACAGGGCAAAACTGTTGGAAAACGAGACCAGCAGGCAGGAGAGCGTCAGTAACACGGCGAAGAGGATAACCACGTAGCGGCGATCGGTTTTACCGATGATATGGGTGATAAACAGGCTGGCGAACATCGCCACAAACGCGGTGGTAGTGACTGACTGCCCGGCCACGCCTTCGGTGATGCCGAGATCCTGCGCCATTGGCGTCAGCAGGCTGACTGGCAGAAATTCCACGGTAATCAGGCATGCCACACAAAACGCGACCGCAAAGACGGCTGACCAGTTGGCGCGGGAGATCACATCAGCGGTTTTTTTACTTTCTGCGCATTCACTCATCGGTTATCGGGTGTCCAGAAAAGGGTGGCGGGTCGCGCAGTGTATCATTTTCACTGTGACGAATTTAACGTTTTGCCAACTTTTCCGGCGGCTCAGTGCAGCCAGTGAACACCCTCTTCCGGCAGATACAGCGCATTGTAGCGGGTCTGGAAGGCGTTGAGTTCCCAATGGTCCGGCTCCAGTTCGCGCAGGAAACCCTGCGCCAGACGAAGCTGGGCATCGGTGATCGGCGCGTCCAGCCGCGCTTTTTGCATCAGGCGATGCCAGTAGCGCATGTTCTGTTCGCTGCCATCGACGATAAACACCTGCCAGATCAGCAGCACCTGCGCCGCGTTTTGCAGATGCGCCTCGTTCGGTCTTTCCAGATAGCGGAGAAATTCGTTGCCTGCGGACTTGCCCATCTGATCGATCATCGATTCCACCGGCTCCGGCGTGATCGCCAGGCGCTCGCTCAGGCGGCGGATAGCACGGCGGGAATCAGAGGTCAGCACCCGGAATCCCACAATAAAGACGACCACCAGCGTGGCCAACATCAACCAGATCATGCAACCTCTCACGTTGTCTCTGCGTTCACATCATAAAGGGAATTCCTTTCAAGTCGACAGGGAGATAAAAAAACGCGCTTACCGTAATGATAAGCGCGCGAAAACGGACAATCTCAAGGAAGACGGGATCACATCACCCCGGTGGTGACGTGGAACGTGCGGGTTTGTTGCGGCGCCAGTTCGATCAGGCTGCCGTTGCGTTGCGCTGCCAGGAACCCTTCCGGGCGACAGGTGGCCGGTAGCGCAAACGCCGCCACCTGCTGATCGCCGTTGTAGAGGATCCAGCGCGTCACATAATTCAGCTCGTTACTGGAGAACCGGGTAACGAACGTGGTGCCATCTGGCGCGATCATCTTAAATTCCGGCGTTCGGGTGTAGCGGTCGAGCTTATCACCGAAAAAGACGATTTCCGGATCGCAGAACTCTGGCGCATTGAGCGTCTTCAGCGATACCTCGCCCTGCAAAATACGCTGGTTGAAAGCCAGCCACTGCGGCGTCGGTTTCACATGCGCCGGAACGGACTCCCGTAGCGTCAGTACCTCGTCAGGGAAATTCTGCGCAAAGGTCGCCTGCGGCACATAGGCGTAATTCATGTGGCACATGTACTGCAACGGCATCGCCACTGACGCGAGGTTGGTCACCGACATTGTGATATCAAACAGCGCGCTCGCTTTATGCAGCGCCACCGTCGGGCTTGCGTGATAGTGATGACCGAAGCCCATCACGTATTCGTAACCACCACCGATGCGCAGCGTGTCGCCATCAAGCTCCAGCCAGGCATCATCCATGGTCGCACAGGCCATTTCGCCATGCAGCGGGTGCGTGTCTTCCGGCGACGGGCAGCCGTTAGCCAGCAGACCGGAGTGAAACGCGAAACAGCCGTAGGTTTCAACGACCTCGTTCGCCGGTTTAGGCTGGCGGAACATGTTGCGCATCGTCAGGTCGTGACCGTCGAATTGCGCATCCCAGATCATCTGCCCCATCCACGGCAAAATAACCAGATGACCGCGGCTGTTTTGCAGGCGTAACCCTTCTATGCCGCTGTCATAGCGAAACGCTGTGACCGAGAAATCGCTGTTTTCCAGCAGGACGCGGGGCTGTTCGGTAAACAACTGGCGCCATAACGGAATTCGGGTTGTCATGGTCGTTCTCCTTAAGATGCCGTGGCTTCTTCACCCAGCGTGCGACGAACTTTCAGCTCACGCCAGAAGTAGATCCCGACGTAGACGAAGCACAGCATCGACACCAGGAAGGAAACCTGTAACGAATGGAACATGTCAGCGACATAACCCTGAATGGCCGGAACTACCGCCGCGCCGACAATCGCCATCACGATAACGGCACCCGCCATTTCGGTGTGTTCGTTATCAACGGTGTCCAGTGTCCCGGCGTAAATCGTCGCCCAGCAGGGTCCAAACAGCACACTCACCAGCACTGCGACATACACCGCGCTGAAGCTCGGTACCAGCGCGACATAGGCGAGGAACAGCGCACCGACGACGGAGTACATGATCAGCACTTTTTCCGGGTTGAAGCGCGTCATCAGAATGTTGGCGATAAACTTCCCGATGAAGAAGCAGGCGAAGCTGTAGACCATGAAGTTTGAGGCGTCGCGTTCGTTGATATCTCCCAGTTCCAGCGCCAGTCGAATGGTGAATGACCAGACAGCCACCTGCATGCCGACATACAGGAACTGCGCGAGAATACCGCGGCGGAAGCGGGCGTTAGTCGCCAGATAACGCAGCGTGTCCATCGCTGACGGGCGCTTGTGCGTGGCGGTCTGCTCGACTTTACATTTCGGGAAGCGGGTAAACAGGAACAGCACCAGCACAACCACCAGCACCATAATCATGTACTTATAGGGTTCGAGGGTGTTTTCGAGCATCAGCACTTTGAAGTTATGTACCTGCTCCGCCGTCATACCCGCCATCTGTTTTTCCAGGCTTTCGCCTTCGGAGAACACCAGATATTTACCCAGCAGGATGCCGGAGGCTGCGCCAATCGGGTAGAAGGTCTGGCTGATATTCAGGCGCAATGTTGCCCACTGTTTCGGACCAATCATCGAACTGTAGGTGTTCGCCGCGGTCTCAAGGAAGCTCAGACCGATGGCGATAGCGAAAATCGCCGCCAGGAACATGGTGTAGGTTGCCATGTGCGAGGCCGGGAAAAACAACGTACAGCCGACAATATAAAGCGTTAAGCCAATTAATATCGCGACTTTATAGGTGCTATTTTTAATCACTAACGACGCCGGGATAGCAATTAAAAAATAACCGCCATAAAACGCACTTTGCACCAGTGCGGAGGCAAAGTTACTCAGTGAAAATACGCTCTTAAACTGGGTAATGAGAATATCATTTAACGCAGCGGCGCATCCCCATAATGGAAATAAACAGGATAACAAAATAAACTGGAACAGAGGGGTTTTATTCAGATACCCGTCAGGCATCTGAACGATGTTTTTATCGTTCATAGTGCTACCTTTAACTGTACAGAGTTTTATTTTTCGTTTAACGCCAGATACTCATTGAATTGTTCAATGCTGGGATAAGACGACTGAGTGCCTTTCCCGGTGACGCTAAACGCGGCAAAGAGAGCGGCTTTTTTCATCGCGAATTCCACGTCACCACTCTGAACATAGTAATGCGCAAAGCAGCCAATGAAGGCATCGCCTGCGCCGCTGGTGTCGATGGCATTGACTTTAAAAGCAGGCACGTGGACTTCCTGATCGCGGGTCATCCACAGCGCGCCTTTTTCACCCATGGTAACGATAATATTATTGAGCCCCATTTCTAACAGCGAGCGGGCAGCAATTCGAATATTATCGTAGGTGTTGACTGGCATACCGGTGAGTATTTCCAGTTCAGTTTCATTAGGAATAAAGAAATCACATTTACAGGCATAAGACATATCCAGTTCACGTAATGCCGGGGCTGGATTCAATAACACCTTAATACCATGTTTTTTACCAAACTCAATGGCGTGATAAACCGTTTCGAGCTGGACTTCGAGTTGTAAAACAATTAATTGACACTTCTTCAGATCTTCTGCCGCGCGGTCAATATCTTCCGGCGACAAAAATTTATTTGCACCTTTAATAATCAGAATGCTGTTGCTGGAATTGGCGTTAACGAAGATCGGCGCCACGCCGCTGCTGGTGCAGGGCACTTTTTCAACATAGGTGGTGTTGATACCCCAGGACTCTAAATTACGGATGGTGTTGTCAGCAAAAATGTCATCGCCGACTTTGGTCAGCATCATGACTTTGGAATTGAGCTTAGCGGCTGCCACCGCCTGGTTCGCGCCCTTTCCGCCACAGCCAATCTTGAATGCGGGCGCTTCGAGGGTTTCCCCCTCTTTTGGCATCTGGTTGGTGTAGGTAATGAGATCAACCATGTTGGAGCCGATAACCGCGATATCCATGTTTACTTCCTCTCTGAAACAATCACACTGCAATGATATTATCGAAACATTATCATGTTACTTTTGTATCATTTGTGATTCTGATCGCGATTAAAAGATCATTTAACTGTTTATTTCTTGATCACCTGTTTTTGTGATGAGGATAACATCGTGCAAAATCAGCGAAATAAAAACATGATAACATACTGATATATATCACATTAATATTGGTTAAGCGCAGCGTTACGGGCTTTCTTTTCAGCGGGCGGCGCAGTATAGTAAAGCGCAGACAGGGTGTTGCGTACGCATCAGGTAATGTTACTTTGAAAACATTAAGAGCCAACAGGGACAGGTTCTTACAGCGGAGAGAGTGAATGGAAACCAAGCAAAAAGAACGCATTCGTCGTTTGGTGGAGCTGTTAAAGAAAACAGATCGTATTCACCTTAAAGATGCCGCACGCATGCTTGAAGTCTCCGTGATGACCATTCGTCGCGACTTAAGCCCGGACAACAACGGTGACGATGCGCTGCCGCTGACGCTGCTCGGCGGCTACATTGTAATGGTGAACAAACCGACGTCGGTCACCGCGCCGAACGTCAAGGAAAAAACCCATCACCCGGACGACTTACCGGTTGCGATTCTCGCCGCCGGGATGGTGGCGGAAAACGATCTGGTCTTTTTTGACAACGGCCCGGAAATGCCGCTGGTCATCAGTATGATCCCGGACGACATCACCTTCACGGGGATCTGCTACTCGCACCGTGTATTTATGGCGCTGAATGACAAACCCAACGCCACGGCCATTCTCTGTGGCGGCACCTATCGCGCAAAGAGCGATGCCTTTTATGACAGCAGCAACCCCTCAATTCTTGATTCGCTGAATCCGCGTAAAGTGTTTATCTCGGCCAGCGGCGTTCATGAGCATTACGGCGTGACCTGGTTTAATCTTGATGACCTCGCTACCAAGCGAAAAGCCCTGCAGCATGGCCTGCGGAAAATCCTGCTGGCGCGCTACGCCCTGTTTGACGACGTGGCGCCCGCCAGCATTGGCCCGCTTTCGGCCTTTGATGTACTGATAAGCGATCGCCCGCTGCCGGCAGAGTATGCCACCCACTGCCGGAACGGATTTGTGAAAGTCATTACGCCAGATTCAGACGGCGAATAACTTATTCAAAGAACAGCCCGAGTTTGTTAAAGACGCCCGGATCACTCTGGTGGCGGACGATGTGGACTACGTCCTCAAGTTTATCTATCTGGCTTATCATCTGCTCCAGCCGCTGATCATTGTTGACCAGTAGCCAGATGCGGCTTTTGTCGCTGTTCTGGATCGGCAGACAGAGAATGCCCTCGACGTTAAACGCGCGGCGGGCGAACAGCCCGCAGACGTGAGTCATTACGCCCGGGTGGTTGCGCACGGTGAGTTCCAGAATCACGTTGTCATGTGTCGGTTGTTGCATGGCTTATTCCCCCACCATTTCAGTATTTGCCGCACCCGGCGGAACCATCGGATAGACTTTCTCTTCAGCATCAATGCGTACGTGGATCAACGCCGGACCGGGACGCGCGATAATCTCCTGCAACGCCGCCTGCGGATCGTCCGCTGTGGTTAAGTCGCAGGTTTGCAGTCCAAACCCGGTCGCAATCTGCATGAAGTTGATCATGCCCGGATAGGTCGCTGCAAAAACGCCCTGCTTGTAGAACAGGCTCTGCTGCTGGTGCACCAGCCCCAGCGCTTCGTTATTCATCAGAATAATTTTGACGTCGAGATTATTTTCGGCAGCCGTCGCCATCTCCTGAATATTCATCATCAAACTACCGTCGCCGGAGAAGCACAGCACTTTGCGGTGCGGATTCGCCAGCGCCGCGCCGACGGCGGCAGGCAGACCAAAGCCCATGGTGCCCAGACCGCCGGAGGTCAGCCACTGGCGCGGACGGTTCAGCGGATAAGCCTGCGCCACCCACATCTGATGCTGGCCGACATCGGTGGTAATGATAGCGTCGTCATCGACACAAGCCGCGACCGCGTTAATCAGCCCGTAATGGGTCAGCGGATCGCCGCCGGTCGGGATGGCGGACGGGAATTCCTGCTGCAGCGCCGCAACCAGCTGGCGCCATTCGTCACGCGGCGTGGCGTCGATCAGCGGCATCAGCTGTTCCAGCACTTCACCCACGTCGGCCTGAATCGCCACGTGCGGCTGTTTGATTTTACCCAGCTCCGCGCGGTCGATGTCGACGTGAATAATCTTCGCGTTGGGGCAGAACTGCTCGGTTTTGCCAATCGCCCGGTCATCAAAACGCGCGCCCAGTACCACCAGCAAATCCGACTCCTGCAGGATAAAATTGGTACTCCGCGCACCGTGCATGCCCAACATGCCCAGCGACAGCGGATGCGCTTTCGGCAGAATGCCCAGCGCCATTAAGGTCATGGTGGTCGGCAGACTGGCCTTCTCCGCCAGCTTGCGCACCTGCTCCGCCGAGGCAACCACACCACCGCCCAGATAGAGCACCGGACGACGGGCCGCGTTGATCATCGCCGCCGCTTCACGAATATCCTCCAGACGGAACACTGGCGCAGGCGCCCGCCCGCCAGGTACCGGCAGATCAGCAATGTCGATTTCCGCCGTCTGTACGTCTTTGGGAATGTCGATCCACACCGGTCCCGGACGGCCTGACTGCGCAATGCGGAAGGCATCGCTAATCACCTGCGGTAACTCGCTGATGTGGCGGACTAAGTAGTTGTGCTTGGTGATGGGAATTGAAATGCCGTAGGTGTCCACTTCCTGAAAGGCATCCGTACCGATAAGCGAGGAAGAGACCTGCCCGGTAATGCAGACCAGCGGAATGGAATCCAGCCGCGCATCGGCAATCGCCGTGACCAGGTTGGTCGCGCCCGGCCCACTACAGGCCATACAAACTGCCGGTTTGCCCTGCGTACGCGCCATACCCTGTGCAATGAACCCTGCGCCCTGCTCGTGGCGCGCCAGTACATGGCGGATCTGCGTGCTTTGACTTAACGCATCATACAACGGCAGCACTGTCCCTCCCGGGATACCTGCCACGGTAGTGATGCCCTGTCGCTCCAGTAAATGAACGATTAACTGCGCACCGGTGTAACGCGTGCTTTGTGAGGTTTTGCCCGAACTTGCCATGCTCCAGTCCTTTTCTTCTGGGCCGACTTACCTGGCGAGTTCCTTAAACGAAAAACCCCGCCCGGTTTGCGCCGGCGGGGTTTTGGAATCGTGTGTTCCGGACCCTACGGCGCATTGCCGACGACCACCACCACACGCACGACGACCACCGCGGCGAGTTGCGCGGTGTTTAGTAGGTTCGTCGTATGCATGGAAGCGTTCATTTGGGACCAGCCTGTGATTCATCAATTGGATTTATACAAACACAGGTTTGGCTGGCAGACAACGGAATTATTTTCATCAGCAGAAAATCTGCGCCTCCGGTCACGTTTCGTTTTGCAGCAACCGAAAACAAAAAACCCCGCCGGAGCGAGGTTTTTATCGACAGGGTTTGCGGGTGGTAGCCGCAGAACACACTGTGTTACGTCAACGGTCAAAGTATACGCGATCGCAGGCGAGCGCGCAATTTTCGGCACGGATTTTGACGTGTTGAGTATGGTACAGCCAGGCGAATTTGTCCAAAAAATACTGTTCATGCATACAGTGTTTATCTATAATGAACCTGTTCACTTTGTGAGATTCGGGGGCCGCATGTTACACGGGCGCAACGAAGTCCTGGCTGAAACGGGTGGTGCCGTCAGTGCCTTACCCCTGAGAGAGCACACTGTGTTACGTCAACAACGCGGTTGGTTACAGGCGGTGGAAAGGTACGCCAACCCGCAGTGCTCCTTTACCTGAGGAGACGCGTATGGGCGTGATGGATATGATCATTCTTATCCTCAAACTCATTGTTGCTGTACTGCAACTGCTTGATGCTGTCCTGAAATACTTTCGGTAATTCAGGTTCAGGTCGCACCTAAGAGGGGCGGGCAACCGCCCCTCTTTCATCACGAGGGAGTGTTATGATGCGTTTACTTATTGAGCCGATTACCCCCGCAGAGCCCGGTTATATCGCGCTTAAGACGGAAAGCCTGACGCACCATTTCAACATGCTGCGCAGGCTCGAAGAGAGCTGGCTGCGCGGCGAAAATCAGTTCAATGCACCAGGTGAAAAGCTGTTAGGCGCGTTCCTGAACGGCAGACTGGTAGGCATCTGCGGCCTTAACCGCGATCCCTTCAGCCAGTTACCACGCGCCGGACGTATTCGTCATCTCTACATCAGCAAAGCCTGGCGCAGAGCGGGCATTGGCAAACAGCTGCTGACCACCGTCATGGCCGATGCCAGCATCTGGTTTGATTTCCTCAATACCCACGCCCCACAAGCGGCGCACGGCTTTTATCAGAAAATGGGCTTTGTGCCGGTCACTGGCGAATCCCGCGTTACTCATCGCCTGTTCTGCTCGATCTGACCTGCGCGCCACAGGCAGGGCAGAACTGGCAACATAACTTGCCGAAATCGTTTACAAAACCTGCCTGCTGCCGTCTCACCATTCGCCTTCACAATGGTTAAGTTGTCATCATGCTGTGGTAGATTCCTCCCGCATTTATGGGTATTCCTGGCGATTTATTCTTCACTTTCTCTTTTTTTAAGACGTAACATTCGACATGAAAAGGCATAAGAACTTCAATTTGTTGTTGATGTTGGTTCTGCTGGTGGCCGTCGGACAGATGGCGCAAACCATCTACATCCCGGCTATTGCGGATATGGCGCTGGAATTACAGGTCCGGGAAGGTGCGGTACAAAGCGTGATGGCGGCCTATCTGCTGACCTATGGCATCTCGCAGCTGTTTTATGGCCCGCTCTCGGATCGCGTTGGCCGACGCCCGGTGATCCTGATCGGAATGACGATTTTTATGCTGGCGACGCTGGTCGCCATTACCACACACAGCCTGCTGGTCTTGATTGCAGCCAGCGCGCTGCAAGGGATGGGCACTGGCGTGGGTGGCGTGATGGCGCGGACACTGCCGCGCGATCTGTACGAAGGTACGCAGCTTCGTCATGCCAACAGTTTGTTAAATATGGGGATTCTGGTCAGCCCGCTGCTGGCGCCGCTGATTGGCGGTCTGCTGGATACCGCCTGGGGCTGGCGCGCCTGCTATGGTTTCCTGTTGGCGCTGTGCGTCATCGTGACCTTCAGCATGGCGCGCTGGATGCCAGAAACGCGCCCGAAAGAAGCGCCGCGCACCCGCCTCATCACCAGCTATAAAACCCTGTTCGGCAGCACCGCATTCAACTGTTATCTGCTGATGTTAATCGGCGGGCTGGCGGGTATTGCGGTCTTTGAAGCCTGCTCCGGTGTGCTGCTCGGTGGCGTCCTCGGCCTCAACAGTATGGTGGTCAGTATTCTGTTTATTTTGCCGATCCCCGCCGCCTTCTTTGGTGCCTGGTTTGCTGGTCGTCAGAACAAACGTTTTTCGTCGTTGATGTGGCAATCGGTGATTAGCTGCCTGCTGGCGGGTCTGATGATGTGGATCCCCGGTCTGCTCGGTGTCATGACCGTCTGGACGTTGCTGATCCCCGCAGCGCTGTTTTTCTTCGGCGCCGGCATGTTGTTCCCACTGGCGACCAGCGGCGCGATGGAGCCGTTCCCGTTTCTCGCCGGGACCGCAGGCGCACTGGTGGGCGGCCTGCAGAACATCGGCTCCGGCGTGCTGGCATGGCTGTCGGCAATGATGCCGCAGACAGGTCAGGGCAGCCTCGGCCTGTTGATGATGCTGATGGGTCTGCTGATCCTGTTGTGCTGGCTGCCGCTGGCGTCACGCTTCAACCAGCATCAACAGACCATCTAGTTACGGTTGCAGCATTACCATCAGTTCGACGGGTGAACGGTGCTGCTTAATCAGATCCCGCATCACTTTCATATAGGGTGCGGTATAAGTGAAAAAGCGCTGATAGCCTTCGCATAAGGCGCTCACGCCGTCAGCGGTGCGATGTTTCGGACAATCGCCATTGCACAACTGGCGCATGTGACACTCCTGGCATGCCTGCGGCAGCAAGGATTTTTTGTTCTCGCCAAAGGCGATCGCCGCCGGGCTGCGGTTCATCTCTGCAAGTGTGGTGTGATGAATGTTGCCCAGTCGGTGCTGCGGATAGACAAAGTGATCGCACTGGTAGACATCGCCATTGGCCTCCAGCGCAAACGCGTGACCGCAGGTTTCACTCTGCGCGCACATCTGCGAGGGGTAACCGCTCCAGGCACCGAGCGTTGAATCAAAAAGCTGCACGTAAGTGCGGCCCACATCTTCCCGTACCCAGACGTCAAACACCGTGGTGAGGAAGTCGCCCCAGGCTTCCGCCGTAACCGATTCCGCGCTCGGTTCGCCATTTTTATCCAGCTCCATCAGAGGAATGAACTGGATAAACGGTGTGCCCTGACGACGCAAATAACGGTACACCCGTTCGGCATGCTGGCTGTTTTGCCGGTTCACCACCGTCAGCAGATTGAAATCAACGCGATGGGCGACCAGCCGGGCAATCGCCTCCATGACTTTAAAATGCGTCGGTTTACCGCTGCGGTTGACCCGCCAGGTGTCATGGAGATCGGCCGGGCCATCAAGCGAAATTCCCACCAGCCAGTCGTTGTCATGGAAAAAACGACACCACGCGTCGGTGATCAGTATCCCATTGGTTTGAAAGGCGTTATGGATGCGTTTCCCGTCCGCGTACTGCATTTGCAGGGCAACGACGCGACGGAAGAAATCGAGGCCGCACAACGTCGGCTCACCCCCCTGCCAGGCAAACTGCACGTCCTTTCCCGGCTGAGCGTCAATCTGTTGGCGGATAAATGACTCAAGAGTGGCATCATCCATGACTTCATTTTTGGGCTTATCAAGGTAGTAGCAATAACGGCATTTGAGGTTACACCGCGAGCTGGCTGGCTTAGCCATCACGTGACATCCTGTCATACAGCATCCTTTAAAAATATGGCGATTTGTCTTAAGTGCGTTACAGCAAACAATAATGCGAGGGAAAGGACCGCGAGGGAGATCAAAAATTTGTCACGCACTGCTCGCGGTTGGGCGAAATCGCTCTTATTGACGTCCATCACGTTACGATTTCGGGTGTATCGCCATAAAATAATGCTGACCACTGCCAGCAGGCAGAGGGAGATCCAGAACGGCAAGCCTGATTGATGCCAGTTATGTTTTACCGCCAGCGCCATCAGCGCGCCATAACCCAGCAACGTACGAAACCAGGCCAGCGACGTACGCTCAGGCTGCAGACCAGGATCCTGCTGGCGACGCGTTTTGCGGCTATCCGGCATACAGCACCAACCCCATCACGGTTACCGCCACCACCATCAAAATGATGCTGATAATCAGCAGGCTGTGCGTATAGGGTAAATCTTCTTTCATCCGCATCGCTTTTTCATTTTTCAGCCAGCGCAGATAGCCGTAGATCGCCAGCATGCCGGCAAACAAGCACAGCAACAGCGCCAGCACTTCACGAATGAGCGGCGTGGCGAAATCGGGCGCCAGCTGATCTAACCCGACACCCGCCGCCAGAAACCCCAGCGCGGTGCGGATCCAGGCGAGATAAGTTCGTTCGTTAGCTAGCGAAAAACGGTAATCCGGCGCTTCGCCAAGGCGCGAAATTTTCATTGGATCTCCTGTTCAAAATTTCTGTTTCTTCTCTTCCACCTTAACACCCTGCGTTGGCATGCCGGTATCGTAATCACGCACCACCGGCGAGTAGCCATCTTCCGGGCGCGGGCGAAATGCCCCCATCCAGCGCGGCTGTGCCTGAACCCGCCACGGTCGCATGCTCCACTGATAGGTGCGAAACGGATCGCGGATTTTATCCATATAGTCCAGCAGCTCATCGTGCAGGCGATCGCGAATCTGTGAAAAATCAGCCTCATCGATGAGATTTCGCATCTCGTTGGGGTCGTTTTGCCTGTCGTACAATTCATCGCTGGTAAACAGATTAAGCACCAGTTTATAGCGATCGGTCACCCAACAACGCACCGGAATAAAACCGCCGAAGCTGTCATGCTCAATCTCATAACGGTTAAATTCCACCATCACTCCGCGTTCAGGCTGCGCTTCGAAGATATTCTCTCCCGGCAAAATATCCGGCTGATGTATACCTGCCAGCGCCATTAAAGTCGGCAGCAAATCGATGTGGCTGACCGGGGTATCGACCTGTTTTTTGATGCCGGACGGCGATCGCATGATCAGCGGAATACGGGTAATGTCATCATACATCGCCGCGCCTTTGCTAATCAGGCGATGAGCGCCCATCATTTCGCCGTGATCGGAGGTATAAATCACCCAGGTGTTTTGCTGCTGTTCCGGTGTTAACGCATTGATCACCCGGCCAATCTGGTCATCGACAAAATCATTGCAGGCAAAATACATTGGGTGATGATACAACGCGTCGTCTCCCACGGGAGACGGCATTGCCTGCGCCCACAAGCGGTGATGTACGGGCTTGCCGGCGAGATCGTCACGCCCTTTTTCGCCGAGGTCGTAATAGAAATCCTGATACTTCTCGAGATACTCCACCGGGCAGGTAAACGGGTGGTGCGGTTCGTCGTAGGAGACCACCATCAAAAACGGTTCATCGGTGCGCGCGGGTTGCGCCAGAAAATCGATCGCCCGATTACTGATGCGGTGCGCCCAGGTAAAGGTTTCATCGATGTGGTGCGCCTGTAAATCTTCGACGCTGTTGAGGCCGTTGCGCCAGAGGCCGATTTGCTCGTCGGTCAGTTCAGAGAGGTAGTTAGCACCGTCATACCAGTAGTCCGCATCCCATTCCGGCGGGCAAATTCCGGTACCGAAATAGTCATGGCCGTCGAGGTGCCATTTGCCGATGTAGCAGGTGTGATAACCCGCATCCTGGAAATAGCGCCCCATCGTTGAAATGTTTTTCCCCGGCGCGACGTTATTGGTCCACGGCCCGGACTGGTTGGCGTAAATACCGGTAAACAACCCGGCACGCGCTGGCGTGCATACCGGGGAACAGGTGTAGGCGGAATTAAAACGGATCCCTTCGTCAGCAAGCTTATCAATATGCTGGGTATTCAGCGGCTTGCCGCTGTAACAACCCACCATATTGGTCGCCTGAGTGTCGGTCATGATGAACAGAAAATTAGGGCGAGTCATGATTTGTCCTTAACGTCAGAAACCAGTTCAGCAGAGACGGTGCGGCGCTCATGCCAGTGGCTGTAAATCAGATAAACCACGACGGCGGCAACAATGAGATAGCAGATAACGGTCAGCCACTGAGACGCGTAGCCGCCGAATTGCGCCAGGCCGGAATAGACGCCAATCATCGCGAACAGGACGCCAACGGAGGCGATTTTCGCATGTCGCCACGGCGCCATATCGACCGCAAACGCGTCGTGGAATTTAAACGGCGTGGCACGCGGCTTGATCGCGCCGATAACCAGCATCAGCACCACGTTGATGCAGAACGTGCAGGCCAGTACATAGAGAAAATGGAAGTCGAACTTCACCAGGTAATTCACGACGATGTAGCTGCAAATACCGAAGAACATGGCGGCTTTGGCGGCGATCGCCGGGATTCTGGGGAAGAAAAAGCCCATGATGACAATGGTCACCAGCGGCACGTTGTAAATGCCGTTGAGCTGTTTCATCCAGGTGTAAAGCCCTTGTGGCGCGTTCGCTATCCACGGCGCGACCAGCACCGAGACAATCGCCACAATAAAACCGAAACGACGACCGACGGACACCAGCTGATCCGGCGTCGCCTGCTCATTAATAATGCGGCGGTAAATCCCCATGCTGAACAGCGTCGAGGCGCTGTTTAAAAAGCCGCAGAATGCGCTGATAATGGCGCCGAAAAGCACTGCGCTGAAAAAGCCCACCAGCGGCAACGGCATGACTTTGTTGACCAGCGCCGGATAGGCCATGTCCGCTTTCGGCAAGTCCTGAAACAGATGAAAAGCAATAACACCCGGCAGCACCAGAATCAGCGGGTCGAGCATTTTCAGCACCGCCGTCAGCAGCGCGCCTTTTTGCCCTTCAGACAGGCTTTTAGACGCCAGCGTGCGCTGGACAATGCCCTGGTTGGTACACCAGTAAAACGTATTCACCAGAATCAGCCCGGTCAGCGCCGCGCCAATCGGCACCGGATCATGACTGCCGCCGATGGAGTTGAGCATCTGGCTGTGATCCTGCGTCAGCCGATCAATACCCTGCGACAGGCTGCCGTTACCCATCGCCAGCAGGCCAAAAAACGGGACCATCAGCCCACCAATCACCAGGCCAATCCCGTTGATCACATCGGCAATCGCAATCGCACGCATCCCGCCGACCACGGCATACAAAATGCCGCAAATCCCAAGCACGGTGACCATCGCCCAGATGGCCGCGTTTTGCGAAATCCCAAACGCTTCAGTGACATGAAACATGCTGTTGAAGGCCAGCGCACCGGAGTAGAGAATGATCGGCAGAAAGCAGATCCCGGTCGCGATGAGAAAACAGCAGTCGATGATGATGCGCGTGGTTTTGTCATAGCGCTCTTCAATGAAATCGGGAATGGTAGCAATGCCACGTTGCAGATAGCGCGGCAGAAAAATCAGTGCCAGGAAGATCAGCGGAATAGCGGAAATCACTTCCCAGGCCATCACCGACATTCCGCTGCGGTAGGCCTGACCGGTCAGACCGACCAGTTGTTCTGTCGACAGGTTGGTTAGCATCAGGGAAGCCGCGATCACCGGCGCTTTCAGCGACCGACCGGCAAGAAAATAGCCCTGCTGCGAACCGGTATCCGCTTTACGCAGCTTCCACCAGGTGATCAAAGCCACCAGCAGCGTAAAAGCGATAAAGCTCACAATTTGCTGAATACTCATCATATGCCCTTATTTATGATTATGTCCGGCCGTCAAAGGACAGAGGAATAAAGGACGAGCCGGAACCAGGCGGTTTGTTTTCTTAAACGACAAGCAACACATCCCTGAAAAGAAAAAAGTATGCTAGGTTTTAATTTCAGGTTGCAGGCATAATTCGCCGACGGGAAATTAAAATGAATGGAAAAACTCAAATTTCGCATGTAAAAAACGAAACCACGTACAATATTCCATTAGTTCTTGATGAAAATGTGATCTCAAGCGGAATTTCCCTCATCTCGTTGTGGCACACCCTGGCCGACGAGACGTACCGCGTGACCTGGCCTCGTGATAAGAAAAAGCCGCTGATAGCTAATTCATGGGTGGCGGTTTATACCCTGCAAGGCTGCGGACGTATATACTTTAAAGATAATTCCGAAATTACGCTTAATGGAAATTGCGTTATATTTCTGAAGCCTATGGAGATTAAATCTTATCATTGCGACGGGCTGGTCTGGGAACAATACTGGATGGAGTTTATCCCTACCAGTATAATGGAAATACCGATATTACAAACGGGGATAATATATAACGGAGAGAACTTTAATAAAGAGCTCAATGAGGTTGCAGAGCTGATCAATAGCGGGGAGTCGCTTAAAAATAACCTTGCGGTAGCCTTCCTTACCAAAATTATCTATCAGTGGATTTGTCTTATTGCGGAAAACGAGCAAAAAGACCGCCAGCTAATAAAACTGGAGAAACTGATCACCGCGTTACACAGTGATCCACAAAAACGCTGGAGCGTGACAGATATGGCGCAATGGATGCAATGCAGCGAACCCTGGCTGCGCCGTCTGTTTCTGCGATATACCGGAAAAACGCCAAAAGAGTATTATCTCGACGCGCAACTGGAGCTGGCACAGTCGTTACTTAAACAGGAAGGGAATTCGGTCAGTGACGTGGCGAACATGCTGAATTTTTTCGACTCGTTCCATTTCAGCAAGGCATTTAAACACAAGTTTGGCTATGCGCCTTCAGCCGTCCTGAAAGCGCATAAAAGCCCGAAAGAGGGGGCTAGCTGAGCCCCCAGAACAGCACTGCCAGCAACTGCGGTGTGATGATGCGCAGGAACATCACCAGCGGGTAAACCGTCGCGTAAGAGAGCGCTGCTGCACCGCTGGTGGCGTGCAGGTTGTTGGCGAAAGCCAGCGCCGGGGGATCGGTCATCGAGCCTGCCAGCATGCCGCAAATCGTCAGGTAGTTCATCTTCGCGAATATTCTCGCCAGGATCCCCACTGTCAGCAGCGGGATAGCGGTGATAAAGATGCCGTAACCGACCCAGCTCAGACCGTCGCCTTTGGTCAGCGTTTCGATGAAATCACCACCTGATTTCAGCCCAACCACCGCCAGGAACAGTACGATCCCCAGTTCACGCAACGCCAGGTTGGCGCTCGGCGGCATAAACCAGTAAAGCTTACCGATACTACCGATACGTCCGAGGATCAGCGCCATAATCAGCGGACCGCCAGCCAGCCCCAGTTTCAGCGCCACCGGGAAGCCCGGTACAAACAGCGGCACTGAGCCAAGCAGTACGCCAAGCCCGATACCAATAAACACCGGCAGCATCTGTACCTGTTGCAGTTTTTGCTGCGCGTTGCCAAGCTCAGCCGCCACCGCATCAATCGCTGACGGGCGACCCACCAGATTGAGGATATCGCCAAACTGCAGGCTGGCGCTGCTGCTGGCCACCAGTTCGACACCGGCACGGTTGAGGCGCGAAATGACGACGTCGTAGCGCTGTTTGAAGTGCAGATCGCGGATTTTTTTCCCAAGCACTTTTTCGTTAGTAACGACCACACGCTCAACGCGCAGTTCGGTTCCTCGGGTCGAGAGCGAGGTTTCCACCTCTTTACCGATCACCAACTGTGCGCTGTGCAAATCTTCATTTCGCCCGACCAGATGGAGTAAATCGCCAGCCTGGATAATTGTGGTTGGCGAGGGCACCATCAGCATGTCGCCACGTTTGAGGCGCGAACAGATGATTTTGTCGCTGTTCAGGACCGGTACGTCCTGAATCGCCAGACTGTTGAGGTTGGGGTTTTCAACGCGGATGTTGATGGTATTCAGATGCGTATTGCCGTTGCCGACGCTGTCATCAAACTGCTGCGCTTCTTTCTCGACGTTAACGCGAAAGAACAGACGCACCAACCACATGGTCATCAGAATGCCGCAAATCCCGAACGGATAGGCCATTGCGTAGCTCATCCCCATCTGGTCGATGATAGCTGTTGGCACGCCTAAATCGTGGAGGATTTGCTGCCCCGCCCCCAGCGCGGGGGTATTGGTGACCGCGCCGGAGAAAATCCCCAGCACCACCGGCAGTGGAATATCGAAAATTTTATGCAGTAGCGCCGTCACCAGACCGCCCAGAATGACGATCAGGATAGCGAAGAGATTGAGCCGCAACCCCGACACGCGAAGCGAGGCGAAAAAGCCCGGCCCCACCTGAATACCGATGGTGTAGACGAACAGGATCAGGCCAAACTCCTGCACGAAGTGCAGCATCGGGCTGCTGAGGGTAAGCCCGGCCTGATCGACAAAATGGCCAACAATAATGCCGCCAAATAACACACCGCCAATGCCAAATCCCACGCCGCGTATTTTTACATTGCCTATCCATAGGCCAACCACGGCGACCAGTGCCAGAATACTGACGGTCAATGCTATGTCACTCATGACAGATTCCCTGTGAAGATACACGCCATCTTTCAGGCTGCCTCGTGACAGCATGATAGATTATGTGAATAACATTATAGATAAGATGGATTCTGGCAGAGAGATCACAGGATGTATGCGCGATAGCGCACATTTACCCTTCCAGTACGCAATACCTCTGGTTTGCAGATTTTTTCGCTTTTTCCCGCGCGGAATTTGGCAATTGCTGAATGCTTTTACCTGGAAAAAAGCGATAAGACGTGCTCTTCTCCGTTTATGCACAAAAAAGCCCCGCCGGGGCGGGGCTCAGACACGATCAATTTATTAGCTGTTCAGCGCCGGGCGATCACTGATGGCGATGCGCTGTGGAGCGAGGGCTTCCGGGACATTGCGGGTTAAATCAATGTTCAGCAGACCGTTGGTAAAGGTCGCGCCAGACACTTCCATATTTTCCGCCAGGGTGAAGCTCAGGCTAAAGGCCTGTGTCACCAGCCCCTGATGCAGCCATTTTGTTTCGGTTTCCGGCTGCTGCGGCGCGCCTTTGATGGTCAGCCGCGTACCTTCCAGTTGAATGTCCAGATCTTCCTGACGGAAACCGGCCAGCGCAAGGGTAATGCGGTAGTGGTTATCGTCGCTTTTTTCGATGTTATACGGCGGGAAGCTCTGGCTTTCACCGGCGGTTTGTAGGGCGTTGGCCAGTTTGTCAAAACCGATCCATTGACGCAGCAGTGGGGATAAGTCGTAGTTACGCATAGTATTTTCTCCTTCTGAGAAGCGAGTAAATTCCTGCCAATCATGCGATTCGCAGTCTGCCCCCTGACGGCGAGCAGGTAGAGAGAGGGCCGCCATGCGGCCCAACGGAATTAGTTGATTTCGATGCGGCGCGGTTTGTTCGCTTCCGGGATCACGCGCTCGAGATCGATATACAGCAGGCCGTTCACCAGGTTGGCACCACGCACGTGGATGTTTTCCGCCAGCTGGAATTTGCGCTCAAAATTGCGCTCAGCGATGCCCTGATAGAGGTAGGTCCGCTCTTTTTGCTCTGCAGCATGCGACCCTTTGACAATCAGCAGATTGTCCTGCGCGGTGATTTCCAGCTCGCTCTCAGCGAAACCAGCCACAGCGATGGCGATGCGATAGTTGTTTTCGTCAACGAGTTCAACGTTGTACGGAGGGTAGCCGCCGTTACTCTGGCTCTGGTTGTTTTCTAACAGATTGAACAGGCGGTCAAAACCAATAGCAGAACGGTACAGCGGAGAAAGATCAAAGTTACGCATAATAAAAAGCTCCTGAAATCAGCGAGAGTTTAATCACCTTCCATCATGGACAGGTCGTTTTACCCGGAATACCCCTCAGGCGTATTCCACATCGGGCCGTACTCATAAAATGGGTGCAACGGAACGCATTTCAAGGGGCGTTGTCTGAGTTTTTTTGCACTTTCAGGCTGAGTGTTTAGACTGAACTACAGCACTAAAGGTTAAAGTGAGACAGCCGCCACAGTGCAGCGCTCCCGGGCTTTCTATTTGATCTGCGGGTCGATATAACCCAACGACACAGGCATCACAACAAAACTATTATTATGATAAAACTGACTCTGCTAAAGCTGACTCTGTTCAGTGGAATGATGATTCTCGGCGGCTGTTCGAGCGTGATGTCACATACCGGTGGTAAGGAAGGCACTTATCCCGGCACGCGCGCCAGCGCCGCCATGCTTGGCGATGACGACACTAACTGGGGAACCAAATCGCTGGTCGCGCTGGATATGCCTTTTACCGCCGTCATGGACACCCTCCTGCTGCCGTGGGATCTGTTCCGTACCGACAATTCGGTGAAATCGCGCGTGGAGAAAAGCGAGCAAAAAACGCAGGCCACCAACGCCGTGATCCCGCCCGCGCCCATGCCAGTGAAATAGCTTAACAGCCGGTTTCCGTCACCCACAGCTGACGAAAACCGTTCACCTCTTCCATCCAGGCGATGTACTGACCATCAGGCGAAAACACCACCGCATCGGCTGAGGGCAAGTTGCCATGCCCGTCGGTTAAAAACATCACGGTGCCGGTTGTTGCATCGCACAGGGCAATCCGGTTATCTACCACGCATCCCAGCACGTTTCCTGACGGATGCCAGTTAAACGCCGACTGAATACCATTCACTGTCTGTGTGAGCTGACGCGGCTCTCCGCCCTGCGGAGATATCAGCCACAACTGCACCACGCCGTTGTCGTCACGCATCAGAAAGGCGATATCGCTCCCCTGCGGATTTGCCCGCACCCAATGGCGCGGAACGTTAACCAGACCGGGATACGCGCGCTGATGCGTGAAGGTGAGACGTTTTTGCCGAACGCTGGCGGGCGGTGCTGGCAGGGTGCTGCTCGTCCCTTCCAGCGGTTCTCGCCCCGCCTGTTTCCAGCCGGCTTCGTTTTCCGGCAGCGTCAGAATAAACAGCTCCGGCACTTTCTCGCCCTGTAACGAACGCGTATCGCCGATAAACGCCAGCGCGTGATTGCCCACCCAGCCCTCTTCATAGGCACGGTTGATCTCATCACTGCCCGGTGCTGGCGTTGGCGTGGTATGGCTGACCAGCACGCACCAGTGGCTCCCGGCGTATTCCCGTGGATGCTGACCACGCGGCATTACGGGCCCGTACGGCACCGCGACGCCAACGTTACGCAAATCCAGCGCCGCATCGCGCTCATGCAGGACGTGATCGTTATAGGTAAAGCTGACGGCCTTGCCGTCCGGGCGATAAACATGAACATGGCTGCCACCACGCAACGCGCCGGGGGTGTAGGGCGGCGTAATATCCATGGCATCGAGGTTATGGGTTTCGCCGTTGTGCGTTACCACACCGCGACGGTGATGGAAATCGTACTGCCAGTGCGCATCAGGATGTTCCGGCCCGTGGATAAAAACATACCGTTCTTCCTGCGGGTGAACCGTCACTACACCGACATGCGCGCCATCGGTCGCCCGGTAAATCACTTCGAGCTCACCGCTATGGATATTAACGCGCTCAATAGTTTCACCGGTAAACGAGGCACCAGACGGACGCACATCAAACACCAGCCACTGACTGTCCGGCGTCCAGGTTTGCGTATTGGTGAGCTGATGATGGCGGGGGGAGAACGTGACTTGTTTCATTAGGATACCCTGATGCATGACCATCGCATCAGGGTATCTCAGGTGCTGCGTTTAGCCTACCCGTTTCACATCACCGACCAGCAGGATGTAGGAGAGCGCACCAAGCAGCGCCACCACGGCGATATAGGTCAGCGCCGGAGCAAAACCGTAATCCTGCGCCAGATAACCCACCACCAACGGCACGGTAATACCACCGAGGCCGCCAACGAAGTTGAACACGCCGCCGGTCAGGCCGATCAGACGCATCGGCGCCAGCGAAGAGACCAGTGACCAGGTGATTGACGCGAAACCATTGCCAAAGAAAGCGATGGCCATCAGCGTCATAATCCACACCGGATCGTTGGTGTAGTTGGCACCCATGATGCAGGTGGAAATCAACAGTCCGCAGATGATCGGCGTTTTACGCGCCGCACCCAGCGAGAAGCCTTTGCGCACCATTTTATCTGCCAGCCAGCCGGAGAGCAGGACGCCGAAGAAGGCCGCCAGGAACGGTACGGTAGTCATAAACCCGGCTTTCAGCGCGGTAATGCCTTTTTCCTGAGTGAGATAGTTCGGGAACCAGGTCAGGAAGAACCATAGCGTTGAGGTCACCGCAAACTGCCCCAGATACACGCCGAGCAATTTACGATGAAAAATCAGCTTCCAGTCTGCCATCGTAAGCGGTTGACGCGCCTCTTTCTTGACTGGCGCATCGCCATCCACCAGACCACCGCCTTCACGGATGTAGTCCAGTTCAGCCGTGGAAATGCTTTTGGTCAGACGCGGCGGCTGATAGACCTTGATCCAGATAAACGACCAGATAATGCCAATCCCGCCGGTGACGATGAACACCCAGTGCCAGCTCAGCAGCTCCTGGATCCAGATCAGTAGCGGCGTCAGGAACGCCAGGCCGACGAACTGCCCGGAGGTGTAGAACCCAACCGCAGAAGCACGTTCGTGTTCCGGGAACCAGCTGGTCACCATGCGGTTATTGGTGGGAAACGCCGGCGCTTCAAAGATACCGGTGATCGCACGCAGGCCAATCAACGACATCAGTCCCGTCGCGAACCCCTGGAACAGCGTTGCCACCGACCAGCCCAGAATCGCAATGAAGTACGTTAAGCGCGAGCCCACGCGGTCAAGGAACCAGCCGCCCGGGATCTGGCACAGGGTATACAGCCAGGCAAACGCCGAAAAGACATATCCCATTTCAGCTTTGGTAATACCGAACTCTTCCTGAATATGCGCCGATGCCACGGCGAGGTTTGCCCGATCGACATAACAAATCACAACCGTAATAAAGATCATAATCAGGGTCAGATAACGCCGACGCCCGACTTTTGCAGCAGTCACTGATATTTCCATCGCAATCTGTCTCCAGATTCTGGGCATAGCGAAGCCGCTCACCATGCCCTGTAATTTACAGAGGGTGTAAGAAAAAATATTTTTAATTATTTGCTTCTGCCGATTACCACTCGGCGACGGAACCATCCTCGTGACGCCACAGCGGGTTGCGCCAGTCGGCCACATTCCGGCTCATTTCGATGACTTTTTCTTCATCAACCTCCACGCCGAGCCCTGGTTTCGTTAACGGTTTAAAGAATCCACCGTCCATGCTGAAATCATCTTTATTTTTTACAAAGTCGAGCAATTCCGCGCCCTTATTGTAATGAATCCCCATACTCTGTTCCTGGAATACGGCATTGCGCGACACGAAGTCGATATGCAGACACGCGGCCAGCGCAATTGGTCCAAGCGGACAGTGCGGCGCCAGCGCCACATCATACGCTTCCGCCATCCCGGCGATTTTGTAGCATTCCGTGATCCCGCCGGCATGCGACAAATCAGGTTGCAGAATGGCAATACCGCCCGCTTCCAGCACCCGTTTAAATTCGAAGCGCGAGAACATGCGCTCGCCTGCGGCAATCGGAATATGCGTTTGCGCCGCCAGCTTCGGATAATATTCAGCCTGCTCCGCCAGCACCGGCTCTTCAATGAACAGCGGGCGATACGGTTCCAGCTCTTTAATCAGCACCTTCGCCATTGGCGCGCTGACGCGACCATGGAAATCCAGACCAAATTCAATGCCATTGCCGAACGCTTCGCGGATTTGCGCCACGGTGTTCACCACCGCATCCACTTTGCGCGAATCATCAATCACGCCCAGTTCTTCACAACCGTTCAGTTTGAACGTGTCAAAACCGATGTTGCGCAGGGTTTTGATGCCATCAATCACCTCTGCCGGACGGTCACCGCCGACCCAACTGTAGGCTTTGATTTTATCGCGCACCAGGCCGCCCATCAGTTGCCACACCGGAGCGTTCAGCACTTTGCCTTTGATATCCCACAGCGCCTGATCGATACCGGCGATTGCACTCATCAGGATCGGGCCGCCGCGATAGAATCCGGCGCGGTACATCACCTGCCAGAGATCGTTAATCCGCGCCGGGTCCTGACCAATCAGGTAATCGCCCATTTCATGCACAGCGGCTTCCACGGTGCGCGCACGGCCTTCAATCACCGGCTCGCCCCAGCCAACCACGCCTTCGTCGGTTTCGATTTTCAGAAACAGCCAGCGTGGCGGTAAACGGTATGTCGTGAGTTTGGTTATTTTCATTGCACTGCCTCTCGATACGCTTGAACAAATGCGGCGGCCTGCTGCGCGGTTCGCTCAACGGACTGCCCGGCACGATAGAGATCGCTCCCGAGTCCGGCACCTGCGCACCCTGCCTGAATCCATTCCCCGAGGTTTTCCGGTGTGACGCCGCCCACCGCAAACACGGGCACGTCCTGCGGTAATACGGCTTTCAATGCTTTGATATAGGCCGGGCCAAACGCCGAAGAGGGGAAAATTTTCAGCGATTGTGCGCCAGCATCCAGCGCCTCAAAGGCTTCCGTCGCGGTTGCGCAGCCGGGGCAGACCGTCATACCGTGCGCCACAGCGCGGCGGATCACCGCCGGCTGGATATTTGGCGTCACAATCAGTTTGCACCCCATTTCCGCCAGCGCGTCCACCTGCTCCGGTTTCAGCACCGTACCGGCGCCAATCAGTGCCTTATCACCAAACGCAGCGACGACGGCCGGAATGCTTTTCTCCCATTGCGGTGAGTTCAGCGGGATCTCGACGGCGTCGAAACCCGCGTCGATAACCGCACCAACATGCGCCAGCGCTTCGTCCGGCGTGATGCCCCGCAAAATCGCGATCAGCGGGAGGTTAGTTTGCCACTGCATGGGCGATGCTCCTTATACCAGCCTGAAATGCGGTATCGCCGTCCACCAGCACGGTGTTGCGTCCGGCAGCCTGTAGCGCCTGCTGATAACGCACCGATAGTGAATGTCCGGCGACAATAGCGATCTGTCCGTCGGCAAAGCGGTTGCCCATGCAGGCCACTTCCGCGCCGATCAACAGACCGGATAAAAACTCGCTCACTTGTTCGCGCGGCAGCGCCCCCAGAACGTGGGCGGCGCGCACTTCAAACAGCTGCGGTAAAAGGGAAGGAGAGGCGAGGCCACGCTCGAGACCGGTGGTGAAGGCCGTTGCGGAAACCATCTGCTCCGGCAGACCCGCACCAATCAGCGAATGGCGCAGCAACAGGTGATGCAACTCACCGGTCATCACAGTATGGAAATCAAGAATTTGCTGGTGGTCGGTCTGCACCCATTTGCAGTGGGTGCCGGGCATGACGTACAGCGATGAGGATGCGATTTCACGCGCGCCAAGCAGCTGTGTTTCCTCGCCACGCATCACGTTGTGGTTATCGTCACGCGCGACGCTCAGACCGGGAATGATCCAGATATTGTCGCCAACTGACGTTAACTGCTCGCCAATGGCAGAGAAATGGGCAGGAACAGGTAAATACGGGGCAATTTTCCAGCCAACATTGCTGCCGACCATGCCCGCCATCACCACTGGCGTAGCACTGTCGCGCCAGCCCTGCGTCACTTCCGCTAACACCGCCTGAGGGGATTTTCCGTTAAGACGGGTGACGCCTGCTTCTGAATGCCGGTGCTCCAGGCATTCATCGCCCTGATATAGCCAGGCGCGCAGATTGGTCGAACCCCAGTCAATGGCGATGTAGCGTGATGTCATGTGAATTCCTTCAACCGTCGTGTCGAGCTGGCAATCATGGTGAGCGCTGCCTGCTCTGCTGCTTCGCCGTCCTGATGCCGTATCGCATCGAACAGCGCCTTATGTTCCTGGAGCGTTTTCGGCATGTTGGCCTCATCGCCCATCCAGGTACGTTCAAATACCGCCCGCTGGAGCGAACTGATCGCCACGCTCAGCTGTTGCAACACCGGGTTATGCACCGATGCCAGCACCGCCTCGTGGTAGCGAATATCCGCTTCGTTAAATGCATCGCGATTCTGGTTGTTGGCGATCATGTCGTTGAGCGCCGATTCAATTTGCGCCAGATCGCTGGAGGTGGCGCGTTCCGCTGCCCAACGGGCGATAGCCGGCTCCACCAGATTTCGCACTTCGCTCATCGCAGTGATGAGCCGCGGGTCATAATCGTTTTCCAGTACCCACTGCAGCACGTCCGTGTCGAGGTAATTCCATTGGTTGCGTGGCGCGACAAACGCGCCGCGATAACGTTTCATTTCGATCAGCCGTTTGGCCATCAGCGAACGAAACACCTCGCGAATGATGTTGCGCGAGGTTTCAAATTCTTCACACAAATCGGCTTCTGCAGGCAGCGCCGAACCGGGCACATATTTCCCGTCAACGATCTGACGGCCCAGCGTGATAACAATGCGGTCGGTTTTGTTGAGATTCATGGAGAGTCCTTATGCTCTGTGCGTCCATGTGTACTTTACCCCGACCGCTGAATTTCACCTCACTTTTGCAGTACAAATTTGTGGGGTTCATCCGTTTGCGCGCCTTCAATGTAGTACAATACAAATGTGTTGTACTACAATTTAGATCACAAAAAGAACAATTCAGGGATAAAAAAAAGCGCAGCTAACCGAAGCTCGCTGCGCTGTAGTGTTCAGAAGGGGTGTTATGACGCGAGAACGTACTTCTCGATAGCGTACGCGACGCCGTCTTCCAGGTTTGATTTGGTGATGAAATTCGCCACTTCCTTGACGGTTGGGATTGCGTTATCCATTGCCACGCCGACGCCCGCATATTCAATCATCGCGATGTCGTTTTCCTGATCGCCAATCGCCATGATCTCATCAGGCTGAATACCCAGCGCTTCCGCCAGCGATTTCACACCAGTGCCTTTGTTGACGCGCTTGTCGAGGATTTCGAGGAAGTACGGCGCACTCTTCAGTACGGTGTACTTTTCTTTCACTTCAGCCGGAAGACGGGCGATGGCCTTGTCGAGCACCACCGGTTCGTCAATCATCATCACTTTCAGGAACTCGGTGGCCGGATCCATTTTCTCCGCTTCGCAGAACACCAGCGGAATGGTAGCGACGTAAGATTCATGCACAGTGTAATAGCTGATATCGCGGTTAGCGGTGTAAAGCGTGTTGCGATCCAGCGCGTGGAAGTGCGAGCCGACTTCGCGGGACAGTTTTTCCAGGTACAGATAATCGTTATAGCTCAGCGCGGTTTGCGCAACGGTACTGCCGTCACTGGCTTTCTGCACCAGCGCCCCGTTGTAGGTGATGCAATAATCCCCCGGCTGTTCCATATGCAACTCTTTGAGGTAGTGATGCACCCCGGCATACGGACGCCCTGTCGTCAGTACAACGTTGACGCCACGCATACGCGCCGCAGCGATGGCATTTTTAACAGCAGGAGAGATGGTATGGTCCGGTAACAATAAGGTGCCGTCCATATCGATCGCGATGAGTTTAATTGCCATGTTTTCCCCGGATTAAATGAGTCTGCGCTCATGCTAACGCGATTTAGCTCAAAAAACAGCAAAAGAGAGGCGGGAAAAGGGGGATAAGATGGCGAGGAATGAATCCTCTTTTTGCAACCCCGGCAGCATAGCACCACCGGGGAAACAAACGGCTTAGATATCGATATTCGCCGCTTTCAGGGCGTTTTCTTCGATAAAGGCGCGACGTGGTTCAACCGCGTCACCCATCAGCGTGGTGAACAGCTGGTCGGCAGCAATGGCGTCCTTAACGGTCACGCGCAGCATACGACGGCTTTCCGGATCCATGGTGGTTTCCCACAACTGTTCCGGGTTCATCTCGCCCAGACCTTTATAACGCTGGATGGAGAGGCCACGGCGGGACTCTTTCACCAGCCAGTCGAGGGCGGCTTCGAAGCTGGACACCGGCTGGCGGCGCTCACCACGTTCGATGAACGCGTCTTCTTCGATAAACCCGCGCAGTTTCTCACCGAGCGTGCAGATACGACGGTATTCCGGGCCGGTCACAAATTCGTGATCGAGCGGATAGTCGGTATCCACGCCGTGCGTACGCACACGGATGATCGGCTCAAACAGCTGCTGTTCTTTGTTCTCACGGATGTCGTATTTCCACTGGCTACCGTGCTGCTCTTTTTCGTTCAGCTCAGTCACCAGCGCATTGACCCAGCGCGTGACTGTCTGCTCGTCAGAGAGATCGGCTTCGGTCAATGTCGGCTGATAGATCAGCGCTTTCAGCAGCGAACGCGGGTAGCGACGCTCCATACGGCCAATCATTTTCTGCGTGGCGTTGAACTCAGACACCAGACGCTCCAGCGGCTCGCCAGCCAGCGCCGGGGCGCTTGAGTTAGCGTGCAGGGTCGCGCCATCAAGGGCGATGGCGATCTGATACTGATCCATCGCTTCGTCGTCTTTGATGTACTGTTCCTGTTTGCCTTTTTTCACTTTGTACAGCGGCGGTTGCGCAATATAAACGTGACCACGTTCGACAATTTCCGGCATCTGACGATAGAAGAAGGTCAACAGCAGCGTACGGATGTGCGAACCATCGACGTCCGCATCGGTCATGATGATGATGCTGTGATAGCGCAGCTTGTCCGGGTTGTACTCGTCACGACCGATACCACAACCGAGCGCGGTGATAAGCGTCGCCACTTCCTGAGAAGAGAGCATTTTGTCGAAGCGCGCTTTCTCGACGTTGAGGATTTTACCCTTCAGCGGCAGAATCGCCTGGTTCTTACGGTTACGGCCCTGCTTCGCAGAACCGCCCGCGGAGTCCCCTTCCACGAGGTACAGTTCGGACAATGCCGGGTCGCGCTCCTGACAGTCCGCCAGTTTGCCCGGCAGACCGGCGAGGTCCAGCGCGCCTTTACGACGGGTCATTTCACGCGCTTTACGCGCCGCTTCACGGGCACGCGCCGCGTCGATGATTTTACCGACCACGATTTTCGCGTCAGACGGGTTTTCCAGCAGGTATTCGCTCAGCAGTTCGTTCATCTGCTGTTCTACCGCCGATTTCACCTCAGAAGAGACCAGTTTATCTTTGGTCTGTGAGGAGAACTTCGGATCCGGCACTTTTACAGAAACAACCGCAATCAGACCTTCACGGGCGTCGTCACCGGTGGCGCTGACTTTCGCTTTCTTGCTGTAACCTTCTTTGTCCATGTAGGCGTTCAGGGTACGGGTCATCGCCGCGCGGAAGCCCGCAAGGTGAGTACCGCCGTCGCGCTGCGGAATGTTGTTGGTAAAGCAGTAGATGTTTTCCTGGAAACCATCGTTCCACTGCAACGCCACTTCCACGCCGATACCGTCTTTTTCAGTTGAGAAATAGAAGATCGTCGGGTGGATCGGGGTTTTGTTTTTGTTGAGATATTCAACAAACGCCCGGATGCCGCCTTCGTAATGGAAATGGTCTTCTTTGCCGTCACGCTTGTCTTTCAGGCGGATAGAGACGCCGGAGTTCAGGAACGACAGTTCGCGCAGGCGTTTCGCCAGGATTTCATATTCAAATTCGGTATGGTTGGAGAACGTTTCCAGACTCGGCCAGAAACGCACCATAGTCCCGGTTTTTTCAGTATCACCGGTGACCGCCAGCGGTGCCTGCGGCACGCCGTGTTCGTAAATCTGACGGTGAATTTTGCCTTCGCGGTGGATAATCAGTTCCAGCTTCTGCGACAGGGCGTTAACCACGGAGACGCCGACGCCATGCAGACCGCCAGACACTTTATAGGAGTTGTCATCGAATTTACCGCCCGCGTGCAGGACGGTCATGATCACTTCCGCGGCGGATACGCCCTCTTCCGGGTGAATACCGGTCGGGATGCCACGGCCATCATCAGTAACGGAGACGGAGTTATCCGCGTGGATCGTTACCACGATGTCTTTACAGTGACCCGCGAGCGCTTCGTCGATAGCGTTATCTACCACCTCGAATACCATGTGGTGCAGACCGGTGCCGTCATCCGTGTCGCCGATATACATACCCGGGCGCTTACGCACCGCATCCAGCCCTTTCAGGACTTTGATACTGGAGGAGTCATAAGAATTCGACATCAACGTTTCTCGCTCATTTTATCTTGGGTTAATCCGTTATTTTACCCTTTTCCACGGTGAACATCTTCGAATTTTTGTCCGACATGTCCATAACGTGTTCAGCGCTGATCGCGCTGACAAAAACCTGTGATTGCGTCGCTTTTAAACGGCTGGCCAGCAGCCCGCGGCGCGCATCATCCAGTTCAGAGGCAAAATCATCTATAAGGTACAGGCAATGTCGCCCGCTTTCGCGGGTGAGAAACTCCCCTTGCGCCAGACGCAGTGCGCACATCAGGAGTTTGAGCTGCCCGCGCGACAACGTGTCTTCCACTGGCGCACCGTCGGCGCGAATACGAAAATCCGCTTTATGCGGGCCGTGCGCGGTGTACGTTAACAGGCGGTCGCGTTCGAAGTTTTTCTCCAGCGTTTCGGCATAGTCCGTCTCTTTCTCCCAGCCACGCTGGAAAGAGAAGGTCAGAGAAAACTCGGGTAAAAACTGCTTACAGGTGTCCGTCATATCTTCCGCAATGGCCGCGCTGTATTCGGCGCGCCAGCGGCTTATCTGCTCTGCCAGCGGGATAAGCTCGGTATCCCACGGACGCAGCTGCGCATAACGGGTCACCTGACGCAGCGCAGCATTACGCTGTCTGAGCAGGCGCTTCAGATTGCTCCATGCCGTGAAGAATCCTGCTTCGTTATGAAAGCATCCCCAGTCAAGGAACGCTCTTCTGTATTTGGGGCCGCCATTGAGTAAAGTAAACCCCTCCGGCGTAATCAGTTGCATCGGCATCAGCAGCGCCAGCTCCGCCACCTTGTGACCATCAGTGCCGTCGATGCGCACTTTGCTGTCGCCGAGCTTGTCTTTCATCAGGCCGATGGCGATTTCGCGCTCCTGCCCCTGCAAACGACCATGCAGCACAAAGGATTCCTGCTCATGACGGATCACGCGGCCAATTTGCAAACTGCGAAACGCCCGACCGTGGCCGAGCGTATAAATGGCTTCCAGAACGCTGGTTTTTCCGCTGCCGTTGGCGCCAACCAGAAAATTAAAGCCGGGGGATAAGGCGAGATCCGCGCTTTCGATGTTGCGAAAGTCGCGGATCAACAAGCGGGAGAGCGACATTACAGTCTCATTGGCATGACAACATAAGCAGCCGACTGTGATGCGGCATCTTCAATCTGTACGCTCGAGACGGAGTCGGTCAGCAAAATGCGCACGTTTTCGCATTTCAGCGCGTTGAGGACGTCCAGCACATAGCTGACGTTAAAGCCGATTTCCATTTCGGTGCCGCCGTAGGTGACGTCCAGCATCTCTTCCGCTTCTTCCTGTTCCGGGTTGTTAGCGGTGATTTTCAGCTGGTTTTCACTGACATACAGCCGCACGCCGCGGAATTTCTCATTCGAGAGGATTGCCGCACGGGCAAAGGCCTGTTTGAGGATATCACAACCAGCTTCCAGGTGTTTGTCCGGGTTTTTCGGCAATACGCGGCGATAATCCGGGAAACGGCCATCAACCAGCTTGGAAGTGAAGATAAAATCACCAACGTGGGCGCGGATGTTGTTGCTGCCGATCTGCACGCGCAGCGGGTTGTCGCCGCCGTCGAGCATACGCATCAGTTCAATCACCCCTTTACGCGGCACGATCACCGAATGGTTCGGCAGCGGCTCGCCAATGGGCATCGAGCACACCGCAAGGCGGTGACCGTCGGTCGCCACGGTACGCAACTCTTCGCCTTCGGTCTCGAACAGCATCCCGTTCAGGTAATAACGAACGTCCTGATGCGCCATTGAGAACTGGGTCGCTTCAATCAGACGTTTCATCGTCGCCTGCGGCAGGGTGAATTCCACCTCGCTTTGCCAGTCGTCGAGATTCGGGAAATCGGTGGCAGGCAGCGTGGAGAGCGAGAAGCGGCTGCGGCCAGAGCGCACCAGCATTCGATCGCCTTCGAGCTGCACCGCGATTTCCGCCCCTTCCGGCAAGCCACGGCAGATATCAAAGAATTTACGTGCCGGAACGGTCGTTGCCCCGGGTTCGTGCGGCTGAATCAGCGCGACGCGAGCCACCATCTCCATTTCGAGGTCAGTACCGGTCAGCGACAGCGCGCCGTCTGCGACCTGAAGCAGCAGGTTACCGAGAATCGGCAGCGTTGGGCGGCCACCTAACGGACCACTCACCTGTTGCAACGGTTTTAATAAATGTTCACGTTCTACGGTAAATTTCATAGCGTCACGAAGATAATGTTCTGATTAAGTTTGAGAAATCTTCTTTGATGTCGTGGCTTTCTTCACGCAACTGTTCGATTTTACGACAAGCGTGCAGCACGGTGGTATGGTCGCGGCCACCAAACGCATCGCCAATTTCCGGCAGACTGTGGTTGGTTAACTCCTTTGCCAGCGCCATCGCCATCTGGCGAGGACGTGCGACCGAGCGGGAGCGGCGCTTGGAAAGCAGATCCGCCACCTTGATCTTGTAATACTCTGCCACCGTCTTCTGGATATTGTCGATGGTGACCAGTTTTTCCTGCAGCGCCAGCAAATCACGTAGCGCTTCACGCACGAAATCGATAGTGATCGCCCGGCCGGTAAAATTGGCGTTGGCGATGACGCGGTTCAGCGCCCCTTCCAGCTCACGAACGTTGGAACGCAGACGTTTGGCAATAAAGAACGCAACTTCACCCGGCAGACGAATGTCGTTTTCGTCGGCTTTTTTCATCAGGATCGCGACGCGGGTTTCCAGCTCCGGCGGCTCGATCGCCACCGTCAGCCCCCAGCCGAAGCGGGATTTCAGACGATCCTCAACGCCGTTGATCTCTTTCGGATAGCGATCCGACGTCAGGATGATCTGTTGATTGCCTTCGAGCAGGGCGTTAAAGGTGTGGAAAAACTCTTCCTGGGATCGTTCTTTATTGGCAAAAAACTGGATGTCATCAATAAGCAGCGCGTCAACGGAACGGTAGTAGCGCTTGAACTCTTCGATGGCGTTGTTTTGCAGCGCTTTGACCATGTCCTGAACAAAGCGCTCAGAGTGCATGTACACCACTTTGGCGTTCGGCTTACGGGCCACGATGCCATTACCCACCGCATGCAACAAGTGCGTTTTACCGAGGCCAGTGCCGCCATACAGGAACAGCGGGTTATAGGCGCCGCCAGGGTTATCGGCCACCTGACGGGCCGCCGCGCGCGCCAGCTGGTTTGATTTACCTTCGACGAAGTTATCAAAAGTGTGTTTAACATTGACGTTAGAACGGTAGGTCGGTTCTGCCGGCGCCGGGACGTTATCCCAACCCGGACGTGGAGCAGGCGCGGTGCGCGGCATTTGGATCTGCGCCACCTGGGCAGGCGCCGCCGCATGAACCGGCTCTTTTACCGTTTGCGCGACGGGTTTTGTGCCAACTTCAAAGCGTAACTGAGGGGCATCGGTACCGCAGAAATCGTTCAGCAGTCCATTGATATTATTCAGGTATTTGTCCCTTACCCAGTCAAGCACGAAACGATTTGGCGCGTACAAAGCCAGCGTGTTATCGCTCAGTTCCGCCTGCAACGGGCGGATCCACATGCTGAATTCTGTGGCTGGTAACTCATCCTGCAATCGGGCAAGACACTGCTGCCAAAGCGAAAGTGACAC